>NZ_JBFAAD010000005.1:0-26145 GCF_040639555.1 Streptomyces sp. NPDC023838 | reverse complement strand
TCTGTGCGCAACCTCCGCCGCCGCTGTGGGTCATCGTGCCGCCAGGGGCAACCTCGCGCCCCGCCGGGCCCGCGCCCCTCAAGTCGCCCGCCGTGCGCAACCTCCGCCGCCGCTGTGGGTCATCGTGCCGCCAGGGGCAACCTCGCGCCCCACCCGGCTCGCGCCCCTCAAACCCCGCCGCCCCCTCACCCCACCCGCCGCACCACGTACGCAGACCCCCGCTCCCGCCGCGACTCGCCCACGTACTCCTGGCCCCGCATCTCGCACCACGCGGGGATGTCGAGCCGGGCGGCCTCGTCGTCGGCGAGGACCGTGACCGTGCCGCCCACCGGGACGTCCGCGATCACCTTCGCCAGCTCGATCACCGGGATGGGGCAGCGCTTGCCGAGGGCGTCCACGACCAGTTCGTGGGCGACGGCCGGGCCGGACGTGACGACCGGCGCGCCGAGCTTCTCGCGCACGGCCGACACCACCCCGGGCAGCACCTCGAGGAACCGGTCCACATCGGACGCGGCCGTGCCGACCGGCAGCGAGACCCGCACGTTCCCCTCACTCAGCACCCCCATCGCCCGCAGCACATGGCTCGGCGTCAATGTGCTGCTGGTGCAGGACGAACCGGATGAAACGGAGAAACCGGCGCGGTCCAGCTCGTGGAGGAGTGTCTCTCCGTCGACATAGAGACAGGAGAACGTGACCAGGTGCGGCAGCCGCCGCGCCGGGTCGCCGACCACCTCCACGTCGGAAACCAGCTCCGGCACCCGTACCCGGATCCGCTCCACCAGTGCCCGCAGCCGCTCCCCCTCGGCGGCCGCCTCCGCCCGTACCGCCCGCAGCGACGCGGCCGCCGCCACGATCGCCGGGATGTTCTCGAAGCCGGGGGCCCGGCCGGACTCCCGCTCGTCGGCGGGACCCTGCGGGGCGAACCGGACACCCTTGCGGACCGCGAGGAGCCCCACCCCCGCCGGGCCGCCCCATTTGTGCGCGCTCGCGGCCAGCAGCGACCAGCCCTCCTCGACCGGGCCCCAGGCCAGCGACTGCGCCGCGTCCACCAGAAGCGGCACCCCCGCCGCCCGGCACACCTCGGCCACCTCGGCCACCGGCTGCGCCGTGCCCACCTCGTGGTTGGCGCTCTGGAGGCAGGCGAGCGCCGTGTCGGGGCGCAGCGCGGCGGCGTACGCGGTGGGGGAGACCGCCCCGGTCCGGTCGACCGGGACCTCCGTCAGCGTGCCGCCGTCCGGCTCCAGGGCCGCGGCCGCGTGCAGCACCGAGGAGTGCTCCACCGCCGACACCACCAGATGGCGACCGACGCGTCGGCGCCCGGCAGCGGAGCCGTAAATTCCGGAGTGCACCGCACGCGTCCCCGAAGAGGTGAACGCGAGCTCGTCCGGACGGCACCCGACGGCCTCCGCCGCGGCCTCCCGGGCCGCGTCGAGCAGCAGCCGGGCCCGCCGGCCCTCGCGGTAGAGCCGGGCCGGGTCGGCCCAGCCCTCGTCGAGCGAGGCCTGGAGGGCCTGGCGGGCCACGGGGTGCAGGGGAGCGGAGGAAGCGGCGTCGAAGTAGGGCACGCCGTCACGCTAACCCCGTTCCGCCACGGCACGCCGTCACGCCGGCCCCCGGCCCGCCGGGACCAGCCGTCACGCCGGCCCCCCGGCCCCCCGGGACCACCCGTCACGCCGGCCCCCCCGGGACCGCCCGTCACGCCGGCCCGCCGGGACCACCCGTCACACCGGCCCCCCGGGACCACCCGTCACGCCGGCCCCCCCGGGACCACCCGTCACGCCGGCTCCCGTTCCGCCACGGCACGTCGTCACGCTGGCCCTCCGGTCCTCCCGGCCCGCCCCGCCCCGGCCCGCCGGGGAGAGCGGCCGTACACGTACAGGAAGGCCCGTCAGATACCCCCCGGAAGCGGGGATTCCATCCCTTTGGGGGCCCGGGCGGCGCGTTGGGCACCCTCCCCGCGCGACCCCAAATAGCGTCCAGTAGGGTTTGGTCCGCATAAACATCCAAACCCCTGCCCGCGGCCAGGGCGGCGACCGACCAGCGAGACGGACGGCCGTAGCCGGCCGGCGCGGGCGAGACTCTCGGGAAGGCGCTACGTGAGTCCCAACGGCTCCGACCTCCCCCGCTGCCTGAAGGGCGCGGGCGGTTCCCCCACGTCGAGGCGCCCGATGCGGCGGAAGCTGCTGCAGGTGCTGACCGCGGGCCTGGTCCTGGCTACCGCCTCCGGTTGCTCGTACAACTGGAAAGACTTCCCTCGCCTCGGTATGCCCACCCCGGTGACGGAAGAGGCTCCGCGGATCCTCTCCCTCTGGCAGGGTTCGTGGGCGGCCGCGCTCGCCACGGGCGTGCTGGTCTGGGGCCTGATCCTGTGGAGCGTCATCTTCCACCGGCGCAGCCGCACCAAGGTCGAGGTACCTCCGCAGACCCGGTACAACATGCCCATCGAGGCGCTGTACACGGTCGTCCCCCTCATCATCGTCTCGGTGCTCTTCTACTTCACCGCGCGTGATGAGTCGAAGCTCCTCGAGCTCTCCCCGAAGCCGGCCCACACCGTCAACGTGGTCGGCTACCAGTGGAGCTGGGGCTTCAACTACGTCGAGAACGTGGACGGCAACCCGGCCACGGGCGACGCCGCGAAGTCCAAGGAGCTGTCCGCCATCCCGGACCGCTTCACCAAGGACTTCCCGGCCGGCGCCGACGGCGTCTACGACGTCGGCATCCCCGGCATGCGGAACCCGCAGACCGGAAACCCCGGGCCCACGCTGTGGCTGCCCAAGGGCGAGAAGGTCCGCTTCGTGCTGACGTCCCGTGACGTCATCCACTCCTTCTGGGTGGTCCCCTTCCTGATGAAGCAGGACGTCATTCCGGGGCACACCAACTCCTTCGAGGTGACCCCGACCCAGGAGGGCACCTTCCTCGGCAAGTGCGCCGAGCTGTGCGGTGTCGACCACTCCCGGATGCTCTTCAACGTGAAGGTCGTCTCCCCGGAGCGCTACCAGCAGCACCTCAAGGAGCTGGCGGCGAAGGGCCAGACCGGCTACGTGCCGGCGGGCATCGCTCAGACTGACCCCGCCAAGAACGCGGAGACGAACAAACTGTGAGCATCCTCAACGAATCTCAGGGTGCCGCGGCAGCAGACGACTCGTACGAGAACGAGCTGCCGGTCCGGCGCAAGCAGCCGGGGAACGTCGTCGTGAAGTGGCTGACCACCACTGACCACAAGACGATCGGCACGATGTATCTGGTCACGTCGTTCGCGTTCTTCTGCATCGGCGGCATCATGGCGCTCTTCATGCGCGCCGAGCTTGCCCGTCCCGGCACGCAGATCATGTCGAACGAGCAGTTCAACCAGGCGTTCACGATGCACGGCACGATCATGCTGCTGATGTTCGCGACGCCGCTGTTCGCCGGATTCGCGAACTGGATCATGCCGCTGCAGATCGGCGCGCCCGACGTGGCGTTCCCGCGGCTGAACATGTTCGCCTACTGGCTGTACCTGTTCGGCTCGACCATCGCGGTCGGTGGCTTCCTCACCCCGCAGGGCGCGGCCGACTTCGGCTGGTTCGCCTACTCCCCGCTGTCGGACGCGGTCCGCTCGCCGGGCGTCGGCGCCGACATGTGGATCATGGGTCTGGCCTTCTCCGGCTTCGGCACGATCCTCGGCTCGGTCAACTTCATCACCACGATCATCTGCATGCGCGCTCCCGGCATGACGATGTTCCGCATGCCGATCTTCGTGTGGAACGTCCTGCTGACCGGTGTGCTGGTCCTGCTGGCCTTCCCGGTGCTGGCCGCCGCGCTGTTCGCCCTGGAGGCGGACCGCAAGTTCGGTGCCCATATCTTCGACGCGTCCAACGGCGGCGCACTGCTGTGGCAACACCTCTTCTGGTTCTTCGGCCATCCAGAGGTGTACATCATCGCCTTGCCCTTCTTCGGCATCATCTCCGAAGTCATCCCGGTGTTCTCAAGAAAGCCGATGTTCGGCTACATGGGCCTGGTGGGCGCGACGATCGCCATCGCCGGTCTGTCCGTGACCGTGTGGGCGCACCACATGTACGTCACCGGCGGCGTGCTGTTGCCGTTCTTCTCGTTCATGACGTTCCTCATCGCGGTACCGACCGGTGTGAAGTTCTTCAACTGGATCGGCACGATGTGGAAGGGCTCACTGTCCTTCGAGACACCGATGCTCTGGGCCGTCGGCTTCCTGATCACCTTCACCTTCGGTGGTCTGACCGGCGTCATCCTGGCCTCGCCGCCGATGGACTTCCACGTCTCCGACTCGTACTTCGTCGTCGCGCACTTCCACTACGTCATCTTCGGCACCGTGGTCTTCGCGATGTTCTCCGGATTCCACTTCTGGTGGCCGAAGTTCACGGGCAAGATGCTGGACGAGCGCCTGGGCAAGATCACCTTCTGGACGCTGTTCGTGGGCTTCCACGGCACGTTCCTGGTCCAGCACTGGCTCGGTGCCGAGGGCATGCCGCGTCGTTACGCGGACTACCTCGCCGCCGACGGCTTCACCGCGCTGAACACGATCTCGACCATCAGCTCCTTCCTGCTCGGTCTGTCGATCCTGCCGTTCCTGTACAACGTCTGGAAGACGGCCAAGTACGGCAAGAAGATCGAGGTCGACGACCCGTGGGGCTACGGCCGTTCGCTCGAATGGGCGACGTCGTGCCCGCCCCCGCGGCACAACTTCCTCACCCTGCCGCGCATTCGCTCCGAATCGCCGGCGTTCGATCTGCACCACCCGGAGATCGCGGCTCTCGACCAGCTCGAGAACCACGGTCACGGCGGCAACGCCCTCGCCGGCGGCAAGGAGGCGGGCAAGTGAAGATCCAGGGCAAGATGTTCCTCTGGCTCTCCGTCTTCATCCTGATCATGGCCGTCGTGTACGGCGTGTGGTCGAAGGAGCCGGCCGGTGCGACCGCTCTCGTGATGGCCTTCGGCCTGAGCGTGATGATCGGCTTCTACCTGGCCTTCACGGCCCGGCGGGTCGACGCGGGCGCGCAGGACGACAAGGAGGCCGATGTCGCGGACGACGCCGGTGAGCTGGGATTCTTCTCCCCGCACAGCTGGCAGCCGCTCTCGCTGGCGGTCGGTGGCGCGCTCGCGTTCCTGGCCATCGCGATGGGCTGGTGGCTGCTGTACTTCTCGGCGCCGCTGATCCTGGTCGGCATCTACGGCTGGGTGTTCGAGTACTACCGCGGCGAGAACCAGAACCAGTAGGTCCTCGTACGCACCTGTGAAGGGGCCCCGCGGCTCGCAAGAGCCCGCGGGGCCCTTTCGCGTACGCGGGGCCGGTGCGGGGACCCTGGGCCACTCGGGGCCGCCGCCCGTTTGCAGTCATCCCGCGCGCCGAACATCCCCGTTCTTCATAACGTGAGGTCATGAGTCACGCACCGCGTACCCGTACCGTCCTCAGCTGCACCGTGCTGGTCATTGCCCTCGGGGCGGGCGCCGGCGCGTGCGGCCACTCCGGCAGCAACCCGCTCTCGGCCAAGCCGTACGACGCGGCCGGCCAGGTCGCGTACAACGGACCGGCGGGCAGCGCGAAGGCGGATCCGGACCGACCCCTGGAGATCACCGCCAGGGGCGGCCGCGGGCGCATCACGGACGTGACGGCCGCGGACGCCGCCGGGCGCTACCTCGCGGGCGAGCTCGACGGCGACGGGAACCGCTGGCACTCCACGACCCCGCTGATCGCGGGCACCCACTACACGGTGGTCGTCTCCACGGAGGACTCGGACGGCGCTCCGGGGCGCCGTACGCTGACGTTCGACACGGCCCTGCCCAAGGACGTCGTGAAGGTCGAATTCGGCCCGGACGCGGGCAAGTACGGCGTCGGGCAGCCCATCACGGCGGAGCTCAGCAAGCCCATCAAGGACAAGGCGGCCCGGGCGGTCGTGGAGCGCGCCCTGAAGGTCGAGTCCACGCCCTCGGTGGAGGGCGCCTGGTACTGGGTCGACGACAAGACGCTGCACTACCGGCCCAAGGAGTACTGGCCCACCCGCGCGACCATCAAGGCCACCTCGCGCCTGGAGGGCGTGAAGATCGCGGACAAGCTGTACGGCGGCCCCGCGCAGCCCCTGAAGATCACCACGGGCGACCGCATCGAGGCCATCACGGACGCGTCCTCGCACTACATGACGGTCAAACGCAACGGAGAAGTGATCAATACCATTCCGGTGACCACCGGAAAGCCGGGCTTTTCCACCCGAAACGGCGTCAAGGTGGTGCTGGGCAAGCAGTACTTCGTACGGATGCGCGGGGAGACCGTCGGCATCTCGTCGGGCAGCGCCGACGCGTACGACCTGCCGGTCTACTACGCGACCCGGGTCACCTGGAGCGGCGAGTACGTGCACGCCGCGCCCTGGTCGGTGGGCTCGCAGGGCGCCGAGAACGTCAGCCACGGCTGTACGGGCATGTCCACCGGGAACGCCGCGTGGTTCTACGAGACCGTCACCGAGGGCGACATCGTCAAGGTCGTCAACAGCATTGGCGAGGACATGACGCCCTTCGACAACGGCTTCGGCGACTGGAACGTGGACTGGGACAAGTGGCGCAAGGGCAGCGTGCTGCAGGCCGACCTGAAGGCCGGGCACAGCAAACTGAACTCCGCCCGGCTGCGGCCGCAGGTCTAGCGCCCGGTGGGGGGATCAGGCCCGGGTGGCCAGGGCGCCGTCGGAGCGCCGCGCACGGATCAGGGAGGCCAGTGCGGCCGCGAACTCGACCGGCTCGACCGGGAGGGTCACCGCGGCGTCCGCACGGCTCCAGGTGGCCAGCCAGGCGTCCTGGGGGCGCCCCATGAGCAGCAGCACCGGCGGGCACCGGAAGATCTCGTCCTTGATCTGCCGGCAGATGCCCATGCCGCCGGCCGGGACGGCCTCCCCGTCCAGGACGCAGACGTCGATGCCGCCGCGGTCCAGCTCCTTGAGGACGGCGTGCGGGGTGGCGCACTCCAGGAAGGTCACCGGGGGAACGTCGGAGGCGGGCCTGCGTCCGGCGGCGAGCCGCACCTGCTCACGGGTGTTCGCGTTGTCGCTGTAGACAAGTACGGTGGCGCTCGACTGCATTGTTCCTCCGATTCGACGGCGGTACGGGCTCGGGAGCCGATGCGCGGATGCTACTCCGTCCGACACCGTGTCAACACCGGTTCGGCGAGCGCCCGGATGGGCCGTTCGGGCAGGACACAGGGTCCGGACACACCGAACGGCACCCCCCGGAGTGAGGGCGGGATAAGCGACCGACATAATGTCGGTCGTGGCGACAGCAACGACAGTAGAAACCGGGCACGCGCACCCGTCGGTCAATCGGCCGAACCTCACCAGCGTCGGAACCATCATCTGGCTGAGTTCCGAGCTGATGTTCTTCGCGGCCCTCTTCGCGATGTACTTCACCCTGCGATCGGTGACGGGTGCCGAGCACTGGAAGGAAATGGCGTCCTCGCTGAACCTTCCGTTCTCGGCGACGAACACCACGATCCTGGTGCTCTCCTCCCTCACGTGCCAGCTCGGCGTCTTCGCCGCCGAGCGGGGCGACGTGAAGAAGCTGCGCACCTGGTTCACGATCACGTTCGTGATGGGTGCGATCTTCATCGGAGGCCAGGTCTTCGAGTACACCGAGCTGGTGAAGAAGGACGGCCTCTCGCTGTCCTCCGATCCGTACGGCTCGGTGTTCTACCTGACGACCGGCTTCCACGGCATGCATGTGACGGGCGGTCTGATCGCCTTCCTGCTGGTTCTCGGCAGGACCTACGCGGCCAAGAGGTTCACCCACGAGCAGGCAACCGCCGCCATCGTCGTGTCCTACTACTGGCACTTCGTCGATGTCGTCTGGATCGGCCTCTTCGCCACGATCTACCTGATCAAGTAATCGGGCACGCAGACCCGACACCATCCCGCATCGACGCAGAAGATCCTGACACCGGGGTAATCCGTGAAAAAGCTCTCCGCACGACGACGCCATCCGCTGGCGGCGCTCGTCGTCCTACTCCTCGCGCTGGCGGCCACCGGGGGGCTGTACGCCGCGTTCGCGCCCGCGGACAAGGCGAAGGCCGACGAAACCGCCCAGTCCCTCGCCATCGACGAGGGCAAGAAGCTCTACTCCGTCGGCTGCGCCAGCTGCCACGGAACCGGCGGGCAGGGCACCTCTGACGGCCCCTCCCTGGTCGGCGTCGGCTCCGCCGCCGTGGACTTCCAGGTCGGCACCGGCCGTATGCCGGCGCAGCAGCCCGGCGCCCAGGTGCCGAAGAAGAAGGTCATCTACTCGCAGGCCGAGATCGACCAGCTCGCGGCGTACGTCGCCTCCCTCGGTGCCGGCCCGATCAAGCCGACCGAGAAGCAGTACAGCCCGGAAGGCGC
Source organism: Streptomyces sp. NPDC023838 (assembly GCF_040639555.1). NCBI lineage: Bacteria > Bacillati > Actinomycetota > Actinomycetes > Kitasatosporales > Streptomycetaceae > Streptomyces > Streptomyces sp. NPDC023838. The sequence goes on along the minus strand of NZ_JBFAAD010000005.1, from coordinate 17,782 downwards.
GGACATCGCCAAGGGTGGCGAGCTGTTCCGCACCAACTGCGCCCAGTGCCACAACTTCTCCGGCAAGGGCGGTGCGCTGACGCACGGCAAGTACGCTCCCACCCTTGAGGGCGTGGAACCGAAGCACATCTACGAGGCCATGCAGACCGGCCCGCAGAACATGCCGTCGTTCCCCGACACGACGATGCCGCAGAAGCAGAAGCAGGACATCATCGCGTACCTGGACGCCGTGAACAGTGAGAAGACGGCGAGCCCCGGCGGTCTCTCGCTCGGTGGCCTCGGCCCCGTCAGCGAGGGTCTGTTCGCGTGGATCTTCGGCCTCGGTGCCCTCATCGCAGTCGCCATCTGGATCGCGGCCCACTCCGCTAAGGCCAAGAAGTCATGAGTAGCCAAGACAATTCCGAGAACCTGCCCAGCGAGCAGGACCCCGAGCACGGCTCGGTCGAGCGCGCCCGCGACCCGTTCGCGGACCCGGGGCTGCCGCCCCACCGTCCGCGCGTCCAGGACATCGACGAGGCGGCCGCCAGGCGCTCCGAGCGCGTGGTCGCCGGTCTCTTCATGCTCTCGATGGTCGCGACGGTCGCCTTCATCGCGTCCTTCGTGATCTTCCCGATCGACAAGATCGTCTACATCTTCCCGTTCGGGCACGTCAGCGCGCTGAACTTCTCCCTGGGTCTGACCCTGGGCGTCGCGCTGTTCTGCATCGGCGCCGGCGCGGTCCACTGGGCCCGCACGCTGATGTCCGACGAGGAGATGTCCGACGAGCGTCACGAGATCTCGGCGCCGCCGGAGGTCCGCGAGAAGGTCATGCAGGACTGGGCGGACGGCGTCCGCGAGTCCGGCTTCGGCCGCCGCAAGCTCATTCGCAACACCATGTACGGCGCGCTGGCCATGGTGCCGCTCGCGGGTGTGGTGCTCCTGCGCGACCTCGGCACCCTGCCCGAGGACAAGCTGCGCAAGACGATGTGGGCCAAGGGCAAGGCCCTCATCAACATGAACACCAACGAGCCGCTGCGTCCCGAGGACGTGGCCGTCGGTTCGCTCACCTTCGCCAAGCCCGAGGGCCTGGAGGAGGACCAGCACGACTTCCAGACCCAGATCGCCAAGGCGGCCCTGATGATCGTCCGGCTGCAGCCGGAGAACATCAAGGACAAGCGCGAGCTGGAGTGGTCGCACCAGGGCATCGTGGCGTTCTCGAAGATCTGCACCCACGTCGGTTGCCCGATCAGCCTGTACGAGCAGCAGACCCACCACGTGCTCTGCCCGTGCCACCAGTCCACCTTCGACCTCTCCGACGGGGCCCGCGTCATCTTCGGCCCGGCCGGTCACGCTCTGCCGCAGCTGCGGATCGGCGTGAACAGCGAGGGTTACCTCGAAGCGCTCGGCGACTTCGAAGAGCCCGTCGGTCCTGCCTTCTGGGAGCGCGGATGAGCACCACCACGACTGACGAACGCCGCGAGCCCGGGAACGGCGAGAAGTTCGCCGACTGGGCCGACGGCCGGCTGGGGATCTACACCCTGGCCAAGACCAACATGCGCAAGATCTTCCCGGACCACTGGTCCTTCATGCTGGGCGAGATCTGCATGTACACGTTCATCATCATCATCCTCACGGGCGTGTACCTGACGCTGTTCTTCCACCCGAGCATGAACGAGGTCGTCTACGACGGCTCCTACGTTCCGCTCCAGGGTGTGCCGATGTCCGAGGCGTTCAACTCGACCATGCACATCAGCTTCGATGTGCGCGGTGGTCTGCTGATCCGGCAGATCCACCACTGGGCGGCGCTGATCTTCCTCGCGGGCATGTTCGTGCACATGATGCGCGTCTTCTTCACGGGCGCGTTCCGCAAGCCGCGCGAGGTCAACTGGCTCTTCGGCTTCCTGCTGTTCTTCTGTGGCATGTTCACCGGCTTCACCGGCTACTCGCTCCCGGACGACCTGCTCTCGGGCACCGGCGTCCGGTTCATGGAGGGCGCCATCCTGGGCGTGCCGGTCATCGGCACGTACCTGTCGTTCTTCATCTACGGCGGCGAGTTCCCCGGCGGCGACTTCGTGGCCCGGTTCTACTCGGTCCACATCCTGCTGCTGCCCGGCATCATGCTCGGCCTGATGATCACTCACCTGATCCTGGTCTTCTACCACAAGCACACCCAGTTCGCGGGCCCCGGCCGCACCAACAAGAACGTCGTGGGCGCGCCGCTGCTGCCCGTCTACACGGCCAAGGCCGGTGGCTTCTTCTTCCTGGTGTTCGGTGTCATCGCGGTCATCGCCGCGATCGCCTCGGTCAACCCGATCTGGGAGATCGGCCCGTACCGTCCGGACCAGGTGTCGACCGGCGCCCAGCCCGACTGGTACATGGGCTTCGCCGAAGGCCTCATCCGGGTGATGCCCGGCTGGGAGATCAACCTGTGGGGCCACACGCTGGTCCTCGGTGTGTTCATCCCGCTGGTGATCTTCCCGCTGGTGCTCTTCGCGATCGCGGCCTACCCGTTCATCGAGGCCTGGATCACCAAGGACACCCGCGAGCACCACATCGCCGACCGTCCGCGCAACGCTCCCGTCCGCACCGGCATCGGTGTGGCCTGGATCACCGCGTACATGGTGATGCTGATCGGCGGTGGCAACGACCTGTGGGCGACCAACTTCCACCTGTCACTCAACGCCATCACCTGGTTCGTCCGGATCACGTTCTTCGTCGGCCCGGTCCTCGCGTTCATCGTCACCAAGCGGATCTGCCTGGGCCTGCAGCGCCGGGACGCCGAGAAGGTGCTGCACGGTCGCGAGACCGGCATCATCAAGCGGCTGCCGCACGGTGAGTTCGTCGAGGTCCACGAGCCGCTCGACGCGGGCCAGCTGTACAAGCTCACCGCGCACGAGCAGACCCGCCCGGCCGAGCTGCCGGCGGCCGTCGACGAGAACGGTGTCAAGCGCAAGGTCTCCGCGATGGAGAAGCTGCGCGTCAAGATCCACAGGGGTTACTTCGGCGAGCAGAGCCAGATCGCCAAGCCGACCCCCCAGGAGTACGAGGAGATCACCAGCGGCCACGGCCACCACTGATCCCCTCTCAGCGACACTGCTGTACGCCACACAGCACTGGGGCCCCGTCCACGCGATGGACGGGGCCCTTCGCCGTCCCCCCGGCTGGATAGGGTGTTCCCATCCCTATCCGTCGATGGACCCAGGAGCGGACCATGAACGTTGTGACCCCGGTTGGCGGCGACAGCGTGGCGGCCTACTCCTGGCCGGGCGTACTGGACGCACTGCTGAACGGCACCGACCAGAGCGCCGAGGCGACCGCCTGGGCGATGGACTCGATCATGCGCGGCGAGGCGACCGACGCGCAGATCGCCGGGTTCGCGGTGGCCCTGCGGGCCAAGGGCGAGACGGTCACCGAGATCACCGGCATGGTCCGCGCGATGTACGAGCACGCCAACCTGATCGAGGTGCCCGGCCGGACCGTGGACATCGTCGGCACCGGCGGCGACGGCGCCAAGACCGTCAACATCTCCACCATGTCCTCGATCGTGGTGGCCGGCACCGGCGCCAAGGTGGTCAAGCACGGCAACCGTGCCGCGTCCTCGGCCAGCGGCGCCTCCGACGTCCTGGAGAAGCTCGGCGTCAACCTCGACCTCACGCCCCGGCAGGTGGTCCAGGTCGCCGAGGAGGCGGGCGTCACCTTCTGCTTCGCGGTGAAGTTCCACCCCGCCCTGCGGTACGTCGCCGCCGCCCGCCGGGAGCTCGGCATCCGCACGACCTTCAACTTCCTCGGCCCGCTCACCAACCCGGCCCGGGTCAAGGCCCAGGCCACCGGCGTCGCGGACGCGCGCATGGCGCCGATCGTGGCCGGGGTGCTCGCCGAGCGCGGCTCCTCCGCCCTGGTGTTCCGGGGTGACGACGGCATGGACGAGCTGACGACCACCGCGACCTCCCGGGTCTGGGTGGTACGGGACGGGGCCGTGCGCGAGGAGGCGTTCGACCCCCGGGACGTGGGCATCGACCTGGTGCCGGTGGAAGCGCTGCGCGGCGCGGACGCCTCGTACAACGCGGACGTCGCCCGCCGGCTACTCGCCGGTGAGACCGGGCCGGTACGGGACGCGGTGCTGCTCAACTCGGCGGCGGCGCTCGTGGCGCTGGAGCCGGGCGAGGACAGCCTGGTGGAGCAGATCCGGGCCGGGATCTCCAGAGCCGCCGAGTCGGTGGACTCGGGGGCGGCGCGACGCGCCCTGGAGCGCTGGGTGGCCGCCAGCAACGCCTGAGGGCGCTGTGGTTCCGCGCGTGTGACGCAAGGCGCAGTCCGGCATCCGGACCGCGCCTTGCGCGTACGCGGACGTATGGCAGGATGCTTTCCAAGGTCATGAGTGACAGCGACTACGGCCCCGGCCCGCTGTCCGGCAACCCTCCGTCCGTGGCGGGGTGCCCCGGGTGAAGACCAGGTCGCAGGCAGCGAGGTCTGCGGCAAGCGCGGACCCCTGCGCACTCCGTTCGGAGTGGCGCGCCCCTGGGGTCCTGGTCCTCAAGGGAGCAGTCTCGTGAGCAAGCGAATGCGATAGGGCCTCCGGCCCCTTTTCCTGTACACCTCCGCGGGCCCGTTCTGCCCGCGTTCCGAGGTCAACCCCCGTGCATCCGGCGCCGGTTGGACCGCCGCCGTGTCGTGCCGTGGGGCTCCACAGCCATTCCTTTCGCCTTGACCTGCCGGGAGATACCGCCATGTCCACGTACACCGCCACGTCCGCTTCCTCCTCCTCCGCTTCCACCTCCTCCGACTCCTCCGGCGAAGCCTGCTGCGCCGCGCCGCTGCCGGTGCTCGGCCGGGACGTCACCGTGCCGCTGGTCACCGGCGGCGAGGTGACCTACGCGGCCCTCGACTACGCGGCGAGCGCCCCGGCCCTCCAGCGGGTGTGGGACGACGTGGCCGCGTACGCCCCCTACTACGGCAGCGTGCACCGGGGTGCCGGGTACCTCTCGCAGCTGTCCACGGACCTGTTCGAGAACAGCCGGGCGGCGGTGGCGGAGTTCCTGGACTGCCGCGCGGACGACCAGATCGTGTTCACCCGCTCGACGACGGACTCCCTCAACCTCCTCGCCCAGGTGATCCCGGCCGACTGCCAGGTCTTCGTCTTCGAGACCGAGCACCACGCCTCGCTGCTGCCGTGGCGGGACGCGCGGGTGACGTACCTCGACGCGCCGCGCACGCCGCAGCAGGCGGTGGCGACGCTGGAGCGCGCCTTGGCCGACCGCGACCCTTACGGCCCCGCCCTGGTCTGCGTCACGGGCGCGTCGAACGTCACCGGCGAGCTGTGGCCGGTGAAGGAGCTGGCGGCGGCGGCGCACGCGCACGGCGCGCGGATCGTGCTGGATGCGGCGCAGCTGGCGCCCCACCACCCCGTATCCGTACGGGAGTTGGACGTCGACTGGATCGCCTTCTCGGGGCACAAGCTGTACGCGCCGTTCGGCTCCGGGGTGCTGGCGGGCCGGGCGGACTGGCTGCGGGAGTCCGAGCCGTACCTCGCGGGCGGCGGCGCCTCCCGCACGGTCGCGCGGCGCGCGGACGGCGGGGTGGACGTCGAGTGGCACACCACGGCCGCGCGCCACGAGGCCGGATCCCCCAATGTGATCGGCGTGTACGCCATCGCGTCCGCCTGCAAGGCGCTGACGGAGGCGGGCTTCGAGGGCCTGGTGGAGCGTGAGCGGCACCTGATCGCGAAGGTGCGGGAGGGCTTGGCGGCGGTCCCGGAGGTGCGCGTCCTGTCGCTCTTCGGCGACGACGCGCCGCGGGTCGGCGTGATCTCGTTCGTGGTGGACGGCTGGAACAGCTCGCACTTCGCGGCGGCGCTGTCGGCGGAGTACGGGATCGGGGTGCGGGACGGGTTGTTCTGCGCGCACCCGCTGGTGCGGACGCTGCTCGGGGGCGAGCCGGGGGAGGCCGGGGAGTGCGGGGCGCCGGAGGGGGAGCCGGGCGAGCGGTCCCTGAACGCGATCCGCGTCAGCTTCGGGGCGGGGACGCCGGACGAGCACGTGGAGCGGTTCGTGGGGGCGGTGCGGGAGTTGGTGCGGGAAGGGGCGAAGTGGACGTACCACACGGAGGAGGGCCGCTGCGTCCCGGCGGTGTGACGGTGGCTCCGCCCCAGCACCCCTGACCGCGGGCTGCCCCCCCGGCCCCCGTCGCGGGGCCTGCGGCCCCTGCGCCCCGGACCCCTGGCGGGGCTGCGCCCCCGGCCCCCCGTTGCGGGGGCTGCGCCCCGGGTCCCCTCTTTCGTCTGCGGGCTGGTGGGGGCTGGTCGCGCAGTTCCCCGCGCCCCTGAACGCGCCCCTTCGGGGCGCCCAGGGGATGCCGCGCAGCGGCACTTAAGGGGCGCGGGGAACTGCGCGCTCAGCCCAGCACGGTCCGCAGACGGCCACGTACCCAGCAACGCACCCGTTCCGCCGCCCATCCCGCCGCCCGCCCAAGGGCTACGCGTCGAGGCCGATCGCGAACGCCGCCTCCAGGTCGTGCTGCGAATACGTCCGGAACGCCACGTGCGTGTCCGTCGCCTCCACCCCGGGGATCTTGCTGATGCGGCCGGGGATGATGTCCGCGAGGTCGTCGTGGCGGGCCACCCGGACCAGTGCGATCAAGTCGTAGGTGCCGGTCACCGAGTACACCTCGCTGACGTTCTCCAGCGACGCGATCGACTCCGCGATCTCGGGAATCCGGTCCACGCTGGTCTTGATGAGCACGATCGCGGTGATCACGGCTGGTTCTCTCCCTCGGTGGCGGCCGATGCCGGCGGCTTCGGTCGTTTCGGTCGTTTCACTCTAGCCGTCCCGCGAAACCGCCCCCAGGCGTAGAGAAACCCCAGGCCGAAGCCGACCAGATGGGCCAGGTACGCCACCCCCGGCCCCACCGGAGCCGCCCGTACCGCCAGCCACTGCAGCGCGAACCAGAACAGCAGCACCAGTGCGGCGGGAAAGCGCAGGGGCAGGAAGAAGAGGAAGGGGAAGAGGCTGGTCACCCTTGCCCGGGGGAAGAGATAGAGGAAGGCGCCCAGGACGGCCGAGATCGCCCCCGAGGCGCCCACCAGCGTCTGGTCGGAGGACGCGTGCGCCACCGCGAAGGCGAGCAGGGCGAGGTAGCCCGCGCCGAGGTAGAACAGTGCGAACCCGGCCCGGCCCATGCGCTCCTCGGCCATCACGCCGAAGACGTACAGGAAGAGCATGTTCCCCAGCAGGTGCAGCCAGTTGCCGTGTACGAAGAGCGCCGTGAAGGGGGTGATGAGCGCGCCGGGGTCACCGGCCGTGAGTTCGTTCGGGATGACACCCCACCGGGCGAAATACGAGCTCTGCGCCGCCAGCAGCGCGTCCCCCGTCCCGTACGAGGGATTGAGACCGGACACCGGGCTGACGAGGAAGATCAGGCAGCAGAGCGCCAGCACGGCGTAGGTGACCGTCGGGCCCCGCACCGCCGCACTCCGCACCGCCGCACCCCGTACGGCGCTCGGCTTGATCATGAACAGAGCATGGCGTAACAGGACCGAGCGGTACAGACCGCCTCGCCGTGCCGGGGGGTGGTGGGTAGGCCGTAGGGTTACGGGCAGTACACCCGCAGTTCGACGGCGCACCGCGAGATCCTGGACCATGAACCCACATGAATCCCCTGGAAGCATGGAAAGAGGACAGCACCACATGACCAGCGTTCCCCTGCCCACCGCCACCACCCGGTGGCGCTGCACCCTCTGCGGCAATCTGACCCGCTTCGACGTCACCCGCTCGTCGAAGGTCGTCGAGTACGTCCATCTGGACCTCGCCGGAGAGCCGAAGGTCGAGGAACGCGAGGTGGTCAGTGAGACCATCGAGTCGGTGCGCTGTCGCTGGTGCAACGCGGTGGACCAGATCGAGCTGGTGGACAGGCCGGGCACCGGCTCCGAGTGAGCGGACCCGGTGAGCGACGGACGACAGTTGAGGTGACGGATCGTGGAGCATGCAAGCGGTGCCGAACCGGCCGGCGCGGCCGGTGACGGCCCCGCCGAGGTGCTCGACCGCCCGCTGCCCGAAGGGGTGCGGCGCAGGGTCGTCGCCCTGGTCTCGGACGCCTTCGGCGGGCTGACCGTCGCCGAACTGCCCTCGCAGTTGCGGCAGTACGCCCGTTTCACCCCGACCCGTCGCGCCAAGTTCGCGGGCAACGCCATGGCCGCGGCCCTGGAGTCCGACCCCGTCTTCCGCCAGCGGATCGGCGAGCGGCTCAAGGAGGCGCAGCCGGAGCTGGCGGGCGCCCTGGAGTCCGGCGCGCCGCCCGCGGCCGCCGATCCGGTGGACGTGGCGGCCGCCGCGTATGTGCTGCGGCCCACCGGCTGGGTCAAGCTGGTCGCCGCCGCCGGCGAGGAGGCCCAGCGCGCCGACGCCGAGCGGGCCGACGAGGAGGGCCGGCGCGAGCTGGAGCGGCTGCGCGCGGAGCTGGCCGAGGCGCACGAGCGGCTGCGCACCGAGCAGGAGGAGCTGCGCGCCGACCTGGCCGCGGCCCGCAAGGAGGCGGAAGCGCTCCAGCGCAAGCTGCGCAGCGCCCTCAGCGACGTCAAGCGCGGCGAGGCCGCCCTGCGCAAGGTCACCGGGGAGATCGACGGGATCAGAGCGGAGGCGGCGGCGCGGGTGGCCGCCGCCGAGAGCGAGTCGCGGCGGATCAGGACCCGGCTCACCGAGGCCGAGGCGTCCGTCGAGGCGAGCCGCCGCGCGGTGCGCGAGGGCCGCTCCATCGAGGACATGCGGCTGCGGCTGCTGCTCGACACGGTCCTGGACGCGGCGTCCGGGCTGCGGCGCGAACTCGCCCTGCCCCCGGCCTCGGTGCGGCCCGCCGACACCGTGGACGCGGTCGAACCAGGACAGATGACCCCGAAGGACATCGCGGCGCGGGCGCTCTCGGAGACCGATCCGGCACTCCTGGACCAGCTGCTCGCGCTGCCGCAGGTCCATCTGGTGGTGGACGGCTACAACGTCACCAAGACCGGCTATCCGACGATGCCGCTGGAGAAGCAGCGGCTGCGGCTGCTCGGCGGCCTCTCCGTGCTCGCCGCGCAGACCGGCGCCGAGGTGACCTGCGTCTTCGACGGGGCGGAGCTCGCGGCCCCGGTGCTGCTGGCGCCGCCGCGTGGCGTACGGGTCCTCTTCTCCAAGGCCGGTGTGACCGCCGACGAGCTGATCCGCCAGCTGGTGCGGGCGGAGCCGTCCGGGCGGCCGGTGGTGGTCGTCTCGACCGACCGCGAGGTGGCGGACGGGGTGGCCAAGGCCGGAGCGCGGCCCGTTGCGTCCGTCATGCTCTTGAAGCGGCTTTCGCGCGTCTAGCAACTCCTGCGTTCAATGCCCGAATTCGGGTGATCGGTTCCCAGCGCTCTGTCAAGTGCCCATTACTACGCGTGGGATGACTGTAAAGAATCCTCCCGGCGATCGAATTTTTTCCCATCAGGATTTGAACTGATCACAACAGGGTCACTAGGGTCGGGGCTCGAACCTTCACGCGGTAGATCACTCGTCCGGGGTGACCGTGAGGGTCCCGCCGAGTCTGCGCTGTTCGGCGGCTGAGGAAGAAGGAGCTCGCCTTCGTGGCGTCCCACCGTCGACCCAAGCCTGCGAGCCGTACCCGTGTGACCGTGCTCACCGCGACCGCCGCCGCAGCCGTCGCTCTCACGTCCCAGGCCGCGCACGCGGACCCGAAGCCGTCGAAGAGCGAAGTGAAGTCCAAGGTCGACAAGCTCTACGACGAGGCCGAGCAGGCGACCGAGAAGTACAACGGCGCCAAGGAGAAGCAGGAGCAGCTGGAGAAGCAGGTCGGCGCGCTCCAGGACAAGGTGGCCCGCGGCCAGGAGGAGCTCAACAAGCTCCGCGACGGCCTCGGTTCGATGGCCTCGGCGCAGTACCGCTCGGGCGGCATCGACCCCTCGGTGCAGCTCTTCCTCTCCGCCAACCCGGACGACTTCCTGGACAAGGCGTCCTCCCTGGACCAGCTGAGCGCCAAGCAGACCGAGGCGCTCCAGAAGATCCAGGAGAAGCAGCGCAGCCTGGCGCAGCAGCGCAAGGAAGCCCAGGACAAGCTCAAGGACCTCGCGGACACCCGCAAGGAGCTCGGCACCAAGAAGGCCGAGACCCAGTCCAAGCTCGCCGCCGCGCAGAAGCTCCTCAACTCGCTGACCGCCGCCGAGAAGGCCTCGCTCGCCTCCGACGACGCGCGCGCCAACCGCACCAACGAGCGCGCCGACCTCGGCCACGAGGTCCCCGCCTCGCAGCGCGGCGCCGCGGCCCTCTCGGCCGCCCAGAGCCAGATAGGCAAGCCGTACGTGTACGGCGCCACCGGCACCGCCTCGTACGACTGCTCCGGGCTCACCTCCTGGGCCTACCGCCAGGCGGGCGTCTCCATCCCGCGCACCTCGCAGGCCCAGGCCGGCGCCGGCACGCAGATAGGCCGCAGCCAGCTCAAGCCGGGCGACCTCGTGCTCTTCTACGGCGACCTGCACCACGTCGGCCTGTACGCGGGCAACGGCCAGGTGCTGCACGCCCCCAAGCCGGGCGCCAGCGTGCGCTACGAGGCGATGGACAACATGCCGTTCCAGTTCGGTGTCCGCATCGCCTGACCTCCGGGTCGCCCACGCGCCCTCCAGCGCGCAACAAATCGATTGCCGTCGCCCTCCGAACGGGCGAATTCCGGCAACTCATGCTGACGCCACGCCCCGCCGGTGACCTGTGATCTCCGGCGGGGCGTCACTTTGCGTAGACGCCAGGGTCTTTGAACCCCGTGTGGTCGCCCGGCTACTGTCCGCCGTGCGGTGCCCCCGTGACTCCTCCAACTCGTCCGCCCGCCCGGGCGGCAGGGGCCCGCACCAGCGGAAGGAGTGCGGCTTCCCTTGGCGTCCCATCGCCGTCCCACGCAGTCCGGCCTCTCCCAGAGCACCCGGGTCACCGTCCTGTCCGCCGCGGCGGCCACCGCGGCCGCGGCCTTCGCGGCGCCCGCGAGCGCCGACCCGGGCGACTCCGGCAAGGAGCGGGTCGACCGGCTCTTCGCCCAGGCGGAGGAGGCCACCGAGCAGTACAACAAGGCGGACGAGCACGCCGACCAGCTGCGCGAGCAGGTCAAGAACGCCCAGGACAGCGTCGCCCGCGGCCAGGAGCGCATCAACCGGATGCGGGGCGCGCTCGGCGCGATCGCGGGCGCCCAGTACCGCTCGGGCGGCCTCGACCCCTCGCTCGCGCTGCTGCTCTCCGAGGACCCCGACACGTATCTCGACAAGGCCGCGGCCCTCGACCGGATCGGCGAGCGCCAGAGCGCCGAGCTGCGCCAACTCCAGCACGAGCAGCGGCGGATCGGCCAGCAGCGCACCGAGGCCTCCCGCAAGCTCGCCGAGCTGGAGCGCAGCCGGGCCGAGGTCGCCCGGCACAAGCGGACCGTGGAGTCCAAACTCGCCCAGGCCCGCCGGGTGCTGCTGGCGCTGCCGATGTCCGAGCGCGCCGCCTTCGACCGGGCCTCGCGCACCGGGCGCGGCGAACTGCCCGACCTGAGCGGGGCGGTGCCCGCCTCCGGGCGCGCGGCGGCCGCGGTGGCGGCGGCCCGCCAGGCGGTGGGCCGGCCCTACATCTGGGGCGCCAACGGCCCGTCCGGCTTCGACTGCTCGGGCCTGATGCAGTGGTCCTACGCCCACGCGGGCGTGGGGCTGCCGCGCACCTCGCAGGCGCAGCGGTACGCCGGGCGCCGGGTCCCGCTCTCCGAGGCGCGGCCCGGGGACCTGGTCGCGTACCGCTCGGACGCCAGCCACATCGCGATGTACGTGGGCAACGGCCAGGTGATCCACGCCCCCTACCCCGGCGCGCCGGTGCGCTACGACCCGGTGGGCATGATGCCCATCTCCTCGGTCACCCGCGTGTGAACGTACGATCGGGAGGATGGCGTACGGCTGGCTGACCGGCAGATGGCGACGGCGCGCGGCGGGATACGGTCTCGCCGCGCTGCTGTCCCTCTCCGCCTGCTCGGCCCCGGCCCCGGCTCCCGACCCCGTCACCGGCCAGGTGCAGCGCACCCTGGACGGACGGGCCGCCGCCGTCCTCGGGCACGACGAGCGCGGCTATCTGGCCGCGCTCGACCCGGGCGCGGGGACGCTGCGGGACGCCCAGCGCGCCGAGTTCGCCAATCTGCGCCAGGTGCCGCTGAGCGCCTGGGCGTACCGGGTGACCGACGTCAGCCGCAAGGGCGACCGGGCCACTGCCCAGGTCGAGCTGCGCTACCGGCTCGACGGGTACGACAGCGCGCCGGTGACCTCGGCCAGGGTCGTCGAGCTCGACGAGCGGGCCGGGCGCTGGTACGTGACGGGCGACCGGCCGGGCGAGGGCGCCGCCGAGCCGCTGTGGCAGCAGGGCCCGGTGTCCGTGCTGCGCGGCGCGCACAGCCTGGTCCTCGGCGTCGGCCAGGACCGGCGGACGCTCCAGCGGATCGCCCACACCGCCGACCGCGCGGTGCCCGCCGTCTCGGCCGCCTGGTCCGGCCGCTGGGCGGGCCGGGTGGTGGTCCTGGTGCCCGCCTCGCTCGACGCGATGGCGGCGCTGCTTGGCGCGCCCCCGGCCTCGTACCGGGGGATAGCCGCGGTGACCACCGGCGAGGCGGGCGGGGCCGGGACGGGCCCCGCGGACCGGGTGATCGTCAACCCCGAGGCGTACGGCGTACTGGGCGACCTCGGCCAGCGGGTCGTCCTCACCCACGAGACCACCCATGTCGCCACCCGCGCCCGGACCTCCGCCGCGACCCCGATGTGGCTCTCGGAGGGCTACGCGGACTGGGTCGGCTACCGGGGCACCGGCCGCACCCCCGCCGAGGCAGCCCCCGAGCTCCAGCAGGCGGTCCGGGGCGGCCGGGCGCCCGACGACCTGCCCGCCGACGCCGACTTCGGCTTCGAGGGCGGCGCGGACCGGCTGGCGCGCGCGTACGAGGGCGGCTGGCTGGCCTGCCGCATGATCGCCCAGCGCTGGGGCGAGGCGAAGCTCGCGGCCTTCTACGCGAAGGTGGGCGGGCAGAAGCACCGCGAGGGCGCGCTGGAGAAGGCGATGAGCGACGAACTGTCCATGGCGCCGAAGGAGTTCACGGCTCTGTGGCGGGCCTATGTGCGCGACCAGCTGGGCTGACGGCGGGCCTGAGCGCGCGACCAGCCGTCCGTGCGCCCGTGCGCGACCAGCCGGGCCGGCCGTGGGCCCGTGTGTGACCCGCCGGGCCGGCTGTGGGCCCGCGTGTGTGTGACCAGGTGGGCCGAGGTCCTCTTCGGGGTCAGGCCTCCAGCGCCTCGATCGCCTCGGCCAGCCACTTCTTCTCGGCCGTGCCGGTCGCGCGGGCGATCCTGAGCATCCCCTGGCGGAAGAGGTCCGGCGCCTCCTCGGCCCGTACGGGCTCGCCGTCGCGGTAGAAGAAGCTCGCCGGGGTCGCGAGGAAGGCCTGGCGGCGGCGGAGCACGGCGGCCTGCTCGGCCCGGTCGGGCAGCCGCCCGAGGAACGCGAGCAGGGTGAAGAACCGCTGCCCGTCGGTGATGTCGACGTCCTTGGGGTGGCGCAGCCGCTCCAGCAGCTCGGCGCGGCCCGCCCCGGTGAGGGAGAGGATCCGGCGCGGGGCGGCGCCGCTGCCGGGGCCGGTGTGCTGCTCCAGCTTGCCCGCCTTCACCAGGCGCGTGATCGCCGGGTAGAGGGCGCCGTCGCTCACCGGCCGGACGTGGCCGCTCAGCCCCTTGATGCGCTCCTTGAGTTCATAGCCGTGCAGCGGTTCCTCGTCGAGGAACCCCAGGATCGTCAGCTCCAGCACCTACTTCTCCTTTCGGCCCGGCCATGGTATCTCTTTTCGCTGTACCTCGAATCGAGGTACAGCGAAAAGAGGGGGAACTCGCGTGTCACACCGCCGTCGGTTGATCTCGCTCGCGTATCCGGTCTACTTCGAGCTCCTGGCGGGGGTCGCGGCCGGAGTGATCAACATGGTCTGGGTGGCCCGGCTCGGCGGGGAGCCGGTCGCCGCGGTCGCCGTCGCCACGAACGTGGAGAACCTGCTGCTCGGCCTGATCCTGATGGCGGGCACGGGGACCACCGTCCTGGTCGCCCGGGCCAGGGGCGCCGACGACCCGGGCGGGGTACGGGCCGCGGTGCGCGGCGGCTGGGCGCTGTGGGCGCTGATCACGCCGGTGGTCGCGGTCGGCGGCTACCTCTGCCGGGAGCCGCTCGCCCGCCTGGTGCTCGGCGGCGCGGACGGGCGCGTACTCGCCCTGACGTCCGGCTACTTCGCGATCGCGCTGCCCGGCACGGCGGTCTTCTTCGCCACGAACGTCGTCGACGGCATCCTCAAGGGCGCGGGCGACACCCGCACCCCCATGCGGCTCGCCTTCCTCGCCAACGCCCTGATCCTCGTCCTCGACCCGCTCCTGATCCTCGGCTGCGGCCTGGGCGTGCGCGGCGCGGCCCTGGCCACCGTCACCGGCCGGGCCGTCGCGCTCGCCGTCGGCCTGGGGGCGCTGCGGCGCGAACCGGCGCTGCGCGCGGCCCGGCGGGCCGCGCCGCGCGGGTCCGGGGCCGCCGCCCTGCGCCGCACCTTCACCACGGGGCTCCCCATGTCGCTGGACTTCGTCGTCCGGATGGCCGGGGCGCTGGCCCTGGTCGCGGTGGTCGCCCGGATCGGCGTCGGCGAGGTCGCGGCGTACGGCATCGCGACCAAGGCGATGTACGCGGCGACCATGGCCTTCTACTCCGTACGCCAGGCCGCCTCGATCCACACCGCCCACCTCCTCGGCGCCGGGAAGGACGAACGGGTCGCGGTGGGGCGCGAGGCCGCGCTCGTCTCCGGGGCGCTGGGGCTGACGGCCGCGCTGCTGCTGCTCGTGTCCGCGCCCTGGATCATGGCGGGGTTCGGTGCCACCGGCGAGGTGGCGGCGGCCGGCACGCTCTATCTCCGCTGCCTCGGCCCGTACCTCGTGCTGCTCTCCGCCTTCATCGCCCTCGGCGGGGTCTTCGAGGGCAGCGGCGGCAGTCCGGCGCTCGCCGGGATCACCGCGTGCGGCGTCGCCCTCCAACTGCCGCTCGCCCTCGGCCTGTCCGGGCTCGGGCTGCCGGGGATCTGTCTGGCGATGGCACTGTCCATGGGGCTCCAGTGCGCCGCCGTCGTGCGCATGCACCGGCGGCTGCGCACGGCGGATCAGCGCACCAGGACCGAGAACACCCTGGTGCGGACCTGCTGAACGGGCAGCGGGGGCCGCGGGACCGTGCTCCGCCACAGCCGGCGGCACGCGCTCACCGAGGCCACCGCGAGGAGCCCGTTGCGGACGAACAGGAGCAGCACCCCGAGCCAGTCGCTCGCCACCACGTGCGAGAACCAGAGGGGGAATTCGAGGAGGGTCACGCCCGCGGCGGCCAGCACCAGATGGGCGGGGCGGGCCATCGGGGCGCCGCGGAAGACCAGGCACACCGCCGCCAGCCCGACCAGCCAGATCAGGTACTGCGGGCTGATCACCCGGCTGGTGGTGGTGAAGAGCAGCACGGCCGTGAAGGCGGCGTCCGCGAGCGTGCTCGGCCCGGTGCGGCGCGCCCGCAGCCGCCACAGCAGCAGCCAGCCGAACGCCACGGCCGTCAGCCCCATCGCCAGGGTGGAGACCAGCCCCACGTACGGGCCGAGGAACTCCACCGACCCGTAGTTGAGCTGCACCCGGCCGTGCCAGCCGAGGTGGCGGGCCACGTGGAAGACGAGGGCGCCGAGCGACTCGACCTCGGTGCCGCGGTCGCGCTGGAAGGTGAGGAAGGCGAAGGCGCCGGGCGCGACCGCGTGGCAGCCGAGCAGGAACGCCGTGGCGGTGAGGGCCGCCGCGGCCCAGGCCCGGCGCGGCGCCCGGGTGAGCAGCAGCACGGGCCAGACCTTGAGCAGGGAGCCGAACGCGGCGAGCGCGCCGAGGGTCCGGGGGTGGCGGAGCCCGGCCAGCAGCGCGGCCACCGCGACCGCCGTCACCATCAGGTCGTAGCGCGCGTACGCGGTGGGCCCGAGCAGCGGTACGCCCCAGACCCAGATCCGGGCGCCCGCGCGGGACTTGCCGGGGCACCCGGACGTGTACAGCAGCAGCCCGAAGACCAGCGCGTCGGCGAGGAGCGCGAGGACGAAGAAGCCCGAGGCGTAGTCGAGGAAGGGGACGGCGGCGGGGGAGAGGATGGCGAGCGCGGCGGCGGGCGGGTACTGCCAGGTGACGTCGTCCAGCGGATACGTGCCGGTCTTCAGGACCTCGTACCAGCCCTGGTAGATGACCGAGACGTCGCTGGTGACGTCCGGGCCCGGGACGGGAAGGACCCGCAGGACGCAGAGCAGCAGCAGACACCGGGTGACGGCGAACACCGCCACCACGGCCCGGATGCTCTTCGCGGTCCGTGCGCCGTTTCCAGCCGACATGCCCACCTCGTCCGTAAGACCGGCTTTCTGGAACTTCGAGCAGTCATGATGCCGGGCGGGGCCGTGCGTGAGCGACGAGGCGGGGCCGTTCGGTACTGTCGGCGGCGATGCACAAGACGTTGATCGTGACCAATGACTTCCCGCCGCGCCCCGGCGGGATCCAGGCGTTCCTGCACAACATGGCGCTGCGGCTGGACCCGGAGCGGCTGGTCGTCTACGCCTCCACCTGGAAGCGGAGCCGGGAGGGCGTCGAGGCGACCGCCGCCTTCGACGCCGAACAGCCCTTCACCGTGGTGCGCGACCGCACCACCATGCTGCTGCCGACGCCCCGGGTGACCCGGCGCGCGG
Source organism: Streptomyces sp. NPDC023838 (assembly GCF_040639555.1). Classification (NCBI taxonomy): domain Bacteria; kingdom Bacillati; phylum Actinomycetota; class Actinomycetes; order Kitasatosporales; family Streptomycetaceae; genus Streptomyces; species Streptomyces sp. NPDC023838. Next base: position 1,033 of record NZ_JBFAAD010000005.1, on the reverse strand, counting down.
CCGGGCTGCTCAAGGAGCACGGCTGCTCCTCGGTGTGGTTCGGGGCCGCGGCGCCGCTCGGCCTGATGGCGCCCGCGCTGCGGAGGGCGGGCGCGGAACGGATCGTGGCCACCACACACGGCCACGAGGCGGGCTGGGCCCAGCTGCCCGGCTCGCGGCAGCTGCTGCGGCGGATCGGCGAGGGCACGGACACGATCACCTATCTGGGTGAGTACACCCGCTCCCGGATCGCGACCGCGCTCACCGAGCGGGCCGCCGACCGGATGGTCCAACTGCCGCCGGGCGTCGACGAGAAGACCTTCTATCCGGACTCGGGCGGCGCCGCGGTGCGCGAGCGTCTGGGCCTGACCGACCGGCCGGTGGTCGTCTGCGTCTCGCGGCTGGTGCCGCGCAAGGGCCAGGACACGCTGATCCTCGCGATGCCCGCGATCCTCGCGCGCGTGCCGGACGCGGTGCTGCTGATCGTGGGCGGCGGCCCGTACGAGAAGGACCTCCGCAAGCTCGCCCAGGACACCGGGGTCGCGGACTCGGTCCGCTTCACCGGCCCGGTGCCGTGGGCCGAACTGCCCGCGCACTACGGCGCCGGCGACGTCTTCGCCATGCCCTGCCGTACGCGCCGGGGCGGGCTCGACGTCGAGGGCCTGGGCATCGTCTACCTGGAGGCGTCGGCGACCGGCCTGCCGGTGGTCGCGGGCGACTCGGGCGGCGCGCCGGACGCGGTGCTGGACGGGGAGACGGGGTGGGTGGTGCGCGGTGGCGCCCCCGAGGAGTCGGCGGACCGCATCGTCACCCTCCTCCAGGACCCGGACCTGCGCCGCAGGATGGGGGAGCGGGGCCGGGCGTGGGTGGAGGAGAAGTGGCGGTGGGACTTGCTGGCGGAGAAGTTGAGGGAGTTGCTGTAAGGGGGCCCGGGGTTCGTCTGCGGGCCGTCGGTGGCTGGTCGCGCAGTTCCCCGCGCCCCTGAAGATGCCGCTGCGCGGCAATCCCCTGGGCGCCCCGGAGGGGCGCTTCCAGGGGCGCGGGGAACTGCGCG
>NZ_JBFAAD010000004.1:0-344825 GCF_040639555.1 Streptomyces sp. NPDC023838 | reverse complement strand
ACCTCGATCCACGGCGAACACGCACCCCGCGGCGGAAACCGGCAGCTCAAACGGGCCATGTTCCTCTCCGCCTTCGCCTGCATGAACGCCGACCCCGCCTCCCGCACCTACTACGACCGCCAACGCGCCCGCGGCAAAACCCACACCCAGGCACTCCTCCGCCTCGCCCGCCAACGCATCAGCGTCCTGTTCGCCATGCTCCGCGACGGCACCTTCTACGAGTCCCGAACCCCCACCGTCACCCTCGCCGCATGACCACCCCAAACAACCTCAAACCCGGCACCACGTCCTTGACGAAAGACATAGAGGCACCCCCCCCGTGCCGACCCGCCCCCGCCGTCCGCCCGCCAAGCGCTCGCGGCTACTCCAGGTCCTCCGCCCCGATTCGCCGCAGCAGCGCCATCAGATGGTCGCGCTCGGCCGGGCTCAGGGGGGCCAGGAGTTCGGCGTTGGCCCGCTCGGCCGCCGCCGCGCAGCGCTCCAGCATCGCCTCACCCTCGGGGGTCACCGTGACCGCGTTCTTGCGGCGGTCGCGCGGGTCCGGCTCGCGTACGACGTACCCGCCGGCCTGGAGGTCGTTGAGGACGCCGACCAGGTCCTTGGGGTCGAGCGAGATCCGGCGCCCGAGCTCGGCCTGGGCGAGCGGCCCGTACTCGCAGACGGCCGCCAGCACGGCGTGGTGCCACATCTTGGCGCCCTCGTGGGCGATGGCCGCCGCCACGAGGCCGCGGCCACGGGCGGCCGCCCGGCCGAGGACCCAGCTGGGCAGGGCCTGGATGCGCTGGAGCGCGGGGAGGGACTCGGCGCGTTCGGTCATGGCGTCGACCTTACCCAGAAACCATTGGACTTCCCAATGACTTTCGGTCTACGGTGAGAACCGTTGGAGCCACCAACGAATTCGTCCACGCCCCCGGGAGGGTCCATGCGCCGTGTTCGCTTCGAGGTCAACGGCGGCCCCGAGGTCCTGTTCTCCGAGGACGTCGAGGCCCCCGCGCCCGGCCCCGGCGAGCTGCTGATCCGTACCGACGCGATCGGCATCACCCTGCCCGTCGTCCGCAAGGTGCGCGAGGGCCGGGAGCCGTTCCCGCTCGGCGGCGAGGTCGCGGGCACGGTGGTCGCGGTCGGCGACGGCGTCAGCGCGTTCGCGCCGGGCGACCGTGTGACGGGGCTCTGCTTCTCGCACGGATACGCCGAACTGGCCGTGCTGCACGAGGCCATGACCTCCCGCATCCCCGACCACGCCTCGTCCGTCGAGGCGGTCGCGCTCGTCCGCAGCGGCCTGGTGGCGCGCGGCGCCTACGAGTCGGCGCAGCCTCAGCGGGGCGAATCGGTCCTGGTGACGGCGGCCGCGAGCGCCGTCGGGCAGATCGCGCTCCAGCTGGCCCGGGCGGGCGGCGCGAGCCGGGTGGTCGCGGCCGTGAGCTCGGCCGAGAAGGCCGATTTCGTACGGGAGATGGGCGCCGACGAGGTCGTGCTCTACGGCGACGAGTCCTGGGGCGAGCCGGTCGACGTCGTCCTCGACGGCGTCGGCGGCGAGCTGCTCACCCCGGCGGTGAAGGCACTGGCGCCCGGCGGCCGACTGGTCGCGTTCAGCTCCGGCGGCGGCACGGTCGAGGTCTACGACCTGCTCGTCGGCGGCAAGTCGGTGATCGCCTTCCAGATGGCGCTGATCGCCCGCGGCAAACCGGAGCTGTACGCGGCCTGGCGCGACGAGCTGTGGGAGCTGCACCGAAGCGGCGAGCTGCGCGCGGCCGTCCACGCCGAGCTGCCGCTGGAGGAGGCTGCCCGCGCCCATGAACTGATCGAATCCCGGCGCAACTTGGGCAAGGTGGTGCTCGTCACCGGCGGCGCGTGAGGACGGCGGGCAGGGCGGCGCCCCGGGAGACCGGGCCGGGCGCCGCCTCTTCCAGCGGATCGCGCGCCCGCCGCCTGGCGATCACCGCGCAGACCATCAGCTGCATCTGATGGAAGAGCATCAGCGGCAGCACCGCGAGGGCGGCCTGGGCGCCGAACAGGACGCTGGCCATGGGCAGCCCGGCCGCCAGGCTCTTCTTGGATCCGGCGAACTGGATCGCGATCCGGTCGCCCCGGCCGAACCCGAGCCGCTTCGCCCCGTACCAGCTCAGCGCGAGCATCGCGGCGAGCAGCACCGCCTCGACCCCGAGCAGCGCGCCGAGACGGGCCGGGCTCACCTGGTGCCAGATGCCCCGGACCATGCCCTCGCTGAACGCGGTGTAGACGACCAGCAGGATCGAGCCCCGGTCCACCAGGCTCAGCACCTTCTTGTGCCGGGCCAGCGGGCCTGCCACCCAGCGCCGCAGCAACTGCCCCGAGGCGAACGGGACCAGGAGCTGGAGGGCGATCTTCAGCACCGAGTCCGCCGAGACGCCTCCGGCGCTCCCGCCCAGCAGCAAGGCCGCGAGCAGCGGGGTCACGAAGATCCCCGCCAGGCTGGAGAACGAGCCCGCGCAGATCGCCGCGGGCACGTTGCCGCGCGCGATCGAGGTGAAGGCGATCGAGGACTGGATGGTCGACGGGACCAGGCACAGGAACAGGAGCCCGTGGAAGAGGTCCGGGGTCAGCACCACCGGAACCAGAGCGCGCGCGGCGAGCCCGAGCAGCGGGAAGAGCACGAACGTACAGGCCAGGACCGCCCCGTGGACCGCCAGTGGCGCAGCCCGTCCAGCGCCTCCCGAGTGGAGAGCCGGGCTCCGTACAGGAAGGCGATGCTCGGCTTCGCCCGGACGATCCTGGCCGCGCACGAGCGGGCGGCCGCCTACTTCACCGGGACCCGGCTGCGCGGACGGCTGCGGTTCGGCGCCTCCGAGGACTTCGTGCTCACCCGGCTCCCGGAGGTCCTGGAGTCGTTCCGCCGCGACCACCCGGAGGTCGATCTGGAGCTGACGGTCGAGCTCTCCGGCACCCTGCACCGCCGGCTGGAGGCGGGCCGCCTCGACCTGGTGCTCGCCAAGCGGCGCCCGGGCGACACGCACGGCGAGCAGGTCTGGCAGGACACCCTGTGCTGGATCGGCGCGCCGGGGCTGCGCCTGGATCCCGGCCGGCCGGTGCCGCTGATCCTCTTCCCGCCACCGGGCATCACCCGCGCCCGGGCCCTTGAGGTCCTGGAGGACCACGGGCGGCCGTGGCGGATCGCCTGCACCAGCGGCAGCCTGAGCGGACTGGTCGCGGCGGCCCGGGCGGGGCTCGGCGTGATGGCGCACAGCCGCGGTCTGGTCCCGCCCGGGCTCGTACCGCTGCCGCCGAGGTCGGGGCTGCCCGAGCTCGGGCCGGTGGAGTTCGTCCTGCTGCACGGCGGGCGCCGCCCCGCGGCGCAGGAGGCGGCGGACGCGCTGGCGGCGGCGATCCTGGCGAGCGGCCTCAGCCCGCGTACGTCAGCCGCTTGACCTGGCGCAGTAAGGGCGCGCTCTCGACGTGCTGGACGCCTTCCAGCGTGCCGAGCTTCTCGCTGAGGTATGCGTAGAGCCCGGCCGGGTCGCGGCAGATGACGACGGCGACGAGGTTGGCGGGGCCCGAGGTGGCGGCGGCGAAGGCGACCTCCGTGTGGGAGGCGAGGGCCGCGCCCACGGCCGCCAGCGCCGAGGGCGCCACTGTGATCCACAGCAGCGCCCTGGTCCGGAAGCCGAACCGGGTCGAGTCGAACTCGGCGTCGATGAAGAGCGCGCCGCTGCGAAGCAGCTGGTCAAGCCGTCGCTTGACGGCGGACTCCGAGCGTCCGGTGGCCTTCTGGAGCTCGGGATGGCTCGCCCGGCCGTTGCGCGCGAGCGCGGCCATCAGGGCCTCGTCCTCCGCGTCGAGCCGGATCGGACCGCAGGCGGGCTCCACCGGCTCGGGCGCCAGCGCGGCCCGCTCCTCGGCGGTGAGCGCCGAGTCCTTGGTGAACCAGCCGAGCCGTCCTCCGTAGAAGACGTGGAGCAGCTGGTGGGCGCCGATCTCCATGATGCTCGGGGTGCGCGGCAGCTTGCCGAGCAGCAGCGCCTCGTGGTCCTCGGGCTTGCGTGCCTCGGTCGTGCAGACCACCTCGGTGCCGCCCGAGGTCAGCCCGATCCAGGCGGTGTCGGGGCGCCGGGCCAGCGCGGTGGCGATGGAGACGGACGCGTCGGGGGTGCAGCGCAGCCGCAGCATCCAGCGGGCGTGGCCGAGCCGTTCGGTGTCGCGGACGCCGACGACCCGCAGCTCGCCTTCCGCGTACAGCCTGCGGTAGCGGCGGGCGACGGTCTGGTCGGAGACGCCGAGCACGGCGGCGATCTTGCTGAAGGGCGCCCGGCCGTCCAGGACGAGCGCGCTCACAAGCCGCTGGTCCAGCTCGTCGAACTCGGGTGAATCCATCGGCCTGAGCCCTTCCGATGTCGGATTCCTGCGTGAGAGGCGGACTGGGTGGAACTTCGGTCCGGCCGGGACCGATCGTACGGGACGTCGAACGCACAAGGTCGGAGGAATGCAATGCGCAAGTGGGGTCCGTTGGTCGCCGTGTCCCTGGGGACGTTCATGCTTTTGCTGGACGTCACCATCGTCACCGTGGCTCTGCCGGACATGGCGAGTTCGCTGGACGCCTCGCTGTCGAGCCTGCAGTGGGTGATCGACGTGTACGCGCTGGCGCTGGCCGCGCTGTTGCTCGGCGCGGGCGCGGGCGCCGACGCGGCGGGGCGCCGGAAGTTCTACGCGGCGGGCACGGTGCTCTTCGCGGGCGCCTCGCTCGCCTGCGGCCTCGCGGGCGACGCGGGGACGCTGATCGCGATGCGCGCGCTCCAGGGCGTCGGCGCCGCCGCGATGTTCGCCACCACGCTGCCGCTGCTCGGCGCCGCCTACCAGGGCCGCGACCGCTCGGTGGCGCTCGGCGTGTGGGGCGCGGTCAACGGCGCGGCCGCGGCGCTCGGCCCGATCCTGGGCGGGCTGCTCACCGAGGGGTTCGGCTGGCGTTGGATATTCTTCGTCAACCTGCCGGTGAGCGCCGCCGCGGTGTGGCTGACGGTCCGGGTGGTCCCGGAGTCCAAGAGCCCGGCGGCCGGCCGCACCGACTGGGCGGGCACGGCCCTGTTCGCGCTCTTCGCCGGAACGCTCACCTACGGGGCGGTGAACGCGGGCACCGACGGCTGGGGCGCCTCGCGCACCCTGCTCTCCTTCGCCACCTCGGCGGCCGCGCTGCTGGCCTTCGTCGTGGTGGAGAGCCGTACGGAACGGCCGCTGATGGATCTGTCGCTGCTGCGGCGCCCGGCGTTCGTCGGCGTCCTGGTGGCGGCGCTCGCCCTGAACTCGGCCGCCTTCGGGGTGCTCCCGTACACCTCGATCTGGCTCCAGACGCTGATGGGCATGAGCCCGGTGACCGGCGGTCTGGCGCTCGTGCCGCTGGCGCTGGCGTCGTTCGTGACCTCGGCGCTCGGGGGCCGGTTCCTGCACGGCGTCTCCCAGCGGCTGCTGATCTGCGTCGGGCTGCTGCTCATCGCGGCCGGTCTGTTCGGCCAGTCGCTGCTCGACGCGGGCTCCGACTGGACGGCCCTGGTGGCGGGCCTGGTGGTGACCGGCGTCGGTGTGGGGCTGGTCAGCCCGGCGCTCGCGTCGGCGGCGCTCGCCTCGGTGCCGCAGCGCAGCAGCGGGATGGCGACCGGCGCGATGAACACCGTGCGCCAGCTCGGCTACGCGGTGAGCATCGCGGTGTTCGGAACCCTCGCCACCTCCCGGATGGCCGACTCGCTGCACAGCGCGCCGCAGGCCCGGGCGCTCGCGGGCGGCGCGGCCGGTTCGCTGCGCGGCCGGGTGCCCGACGAGGCGCTGCACACCGCGTTCGCCTCGGGGCTCAACGGTGCCGCGGTGGCGGCCGGGGCGCTCGCCGTGGTGGCCGGGGTCGCGGTGTTCGCGCTGGTGCGCACGCCCGTGGCCGCGCCCGCCCAGGTACGTACCAACGATGCGGTCCCCGTAGAGCGGGCGTAACCAGGTCGTACAGATTCCGTGGAGAAAAAACCGCCCGCATCTGACTCCAGGGTCAGAATGCGGGCCGGCCGGCCGGGGCATGGCCGCGCCCACCGGGCTGACCTGTGGTGATGCTGGTCACTGTCGCACTTGACCGGATTCCTTGACGCCCCTCCCGCCGGGACCCCGGGTGGGGTACCGTCACCGGCGCTGTGCGGAGCGCCACAAGGAGCAAGGTATTGCGCGAGTTCACTGTCCCACCCATGGCGACGGCGCCTCACGTCGGCGGGCTGGCGGACGTCGTGTTCGACCATGCCCTGGACGATCCCGACCGGGTCGCGCTGGCCCGCAAGGACGCGGCGGGCCAGTGGCAGGACGTGACCTCGGCACGCTTTCGCGACGAGGTGCTGGCGCTCGCCAAAGGGCTGATCGCGGACGGAGTCCGGTTCGGCGACCGGGTGGCGATCATGTCCCGCACCCGCTACGAGTGGACGCTCTTCGACTTCGCGCTGTGGTCCATCGGCGCCCAGCCCGTGCCCATCTACCCGACCTCCTCCGCCGAGCAGGTCTTCTGGATGCTGCACGACTCCGAGGTCACCGCGTGCGTGGTCGAGCACGAGGACCACGCCATGACCATCGGCTCGGTCGTGGACCGGCTGCCGCACCTCAAACGGCTGTGGCAGCTCGACGCGGGGGCGCTGGCCGAACTCCTCGCGGCGGGCGGGCAGATCGACGACGACGTGGTCCACCGCCACCGCCGCGCGGTCACTCCCGAGTCGACCGCGACCGTCATCTACACCTCGGGCACCACCGGCCGCCCCAAGGGCTGTGTGATCACCCACGCCAACTTCATGTTCGAGGCGGACACCATGGTCGCCCGCTGGGAGCCGGTCTTCCACTCGCGCCCCGGCGACGAGGCCTCCACCCTGCTCTTCCTGCCGCTGGCGCACGTCTTCGGCCGGATGGTGGAGGTCGCGGCCGTCCGGGGCCGGGTCAAGCTCGGCCACCAGCCCGCGCTCTCCGCCTCCGCGCTCCTGCCCGACCTCCAGTCCCTGCGGCCCACCTTCATCCTGGCGGTCCCATACATTTTCGAGAAGGTCTTCAACGCCGCCCGCCGGCGCGCCGAGGCGGACGGGAAGACCGGCCCCTTCGACAAGGCCGTCGAGATCGCGGTGAAGTACGCGGAGGCGATGGAGCAGAAGGCCTTCGGCCTGGGGCCCGGCCCCTCGGCGGCGCTGCGGATGCAGCACCAGTTCTTCGAGAAGGTGGTGTACGGCAAGGTCCGCGAGGCGATGGGCGGGCGGGTGCGGCACGCCATGTCCGGCGGCTCCAGCATGGGCCGCCGCCTGGGGCTGTTCTTCGCCGGTGCGGGCGTCACGATCTACGAGGGGTACGGCCTGACCGAGTCCACGGCCGCCGCCACCGCCAACCCGCCCGAGCGCACCCGGTTCGGCACGGTCGGCCAGCCCGTGCCGGGCACCACCGTGCACATCGCGGAGGACGGCGAGGTGTGGCTGCACGGCGGCCAGATCTTCTCCGGCTACCTCAACGAGCCCAAGGCCACCGAGAAGGTACTCAAGGACGGCTGGCTCGGCACCGGCGACATCGGCGCCCTCGACGAGGACGGCTACCTCACCATCACCGGCCGCAAGAAGGAGATCCTGGTGACCTCCGGCGGCAAGAGCGTCTCGCCGGTGGCCCTGGAGGAGCGGGTGCGGGCGCATCCGCTGGTGGCCCAGTGCATTGTCGTCGGCAACGACCGCCCGTACATCGCGGCCCTGGTCACCCTCGACCAGGAGGGCGTGGACCACTGGCTGGCGATGCGCAACAAGCCGTCGATGACCGCGTCGGAGCTCGTGCGCGACCCCGATCTGGAGACCGAGGTGCGGCGCGCGGTGGTCGCCGCCAACACCCTGGTCTCCCAGGCCGAGCAGATCCGTACCTTCCGGATCCTCGCCCATCAGTTCACCGAGGAGCACGGTCTGCTCACCCCGTCGCTGAAGCTGAAGAGACGGGCCATCGAGGAGGCCTACACGGTGGAGGTGGACGCCCTGTACCACTGAGCCGTCGTGGTACAGGGCGCGCCATCCCGCGTCAGCAGGTCAACTCATCTCACGCTCCGCGCACTTGATCGGCACCTTGAACGGTCGGCGCCTCGTCGCTCCCGCTCAGCCCGCGTACTGGACGACGATCTTGGTGAAGGCGTAGGGCGCCTGGGAGACCCCGCTGCACGAGTCCCCCGCGCCGCCGCCCGAGCCGCACTGCCGGTCCCGGTTGACCGACCAGAAGGAGTACCGCGCCATGTGGTGCTGCCTCGCGTAGCCGAGGATGGTCTGGAAGTCGCCGGTGGTGACGGTCTCGCCGGCCTCGTCGGTCTTGCCGTTCATGGAGGACACGCCGATGTGCCGGTACGCGGTGTCGTCGCCGTAGCCGTACGCGCTCTTCACCGCGGCCTTCAGCCCTTCGAGGGCGCTCACGGTCGCCGAGCCCATGGAGCCGCTGTGGCCGCCGAAGTCGAACGGCATGATGACCCAGCCGTCGTTGGCGAGTCCGGCCGCCGCGCCCTTCTTGATGAGGTCCTTGCCGTTGGCGTCCGGCCCGCCGGGCGTGGTCCCCATGGTCACGTAGGTGACGATCCCGGGGTTGCCCGTCTTCACGATCTTCAGCGCGTCGACGACCCGCTTGCGTACGGTCCCGTTGGAGAACTCGGTGTTCTCGATGTCGATGTCCAGCGCCTTGAGGTGGTACGCGTTGATCACCTTCTGGTAGGCCCCGGCCAGCGCGGAGGCGCTGGAGCACTTCTCGCCGAGCTTGTTGCCGCTCCAGCCGCCGACGGAGACGACGACATCGCCGCCCGCGCCCCGGATGGCGTTGATCGCGGACTGGTCCGAGCCGCCGGTGAGCGCCCGCGACCCGTCCCACTTCGGGTTGCAGCCGCCGTCGGAGAGGACGAACGCGAGGGTGAACCACTTGACGCCGGTGGCCGCCATGACGTCGGTCGGCTTCTGCGGGTTGCCCCAGCCCAGGTACTCGTAGGGGGCGGCGGCCATGGCGCCCGCGGCGAGCGGCGGCGACGCGACGGCCTTGGGCACGGAGGCGACCAGGGGCAGAACGAGACAGCTGAGACCGGCGGCGACTGCGGCGGTGCGGCGTCGGGGAGCGGCGATGCGCATGGGAGGTCCTTTCGAGGGGGGAGCGTGGGGGATGGAGTCACGGGGGCATGGGGAGCCATGGGGAGCCATGGGCGTCCCCCAGAGGGCGGTTAGGAAAGATTCCTAACCAACACTGCATAGCAGTGCCTGAGGCGCCTGATGTCAATGGGTCGCGCAGACTCAAATGCGTTGGGACACAGCCCTGTTGGGCCATTCGGCGCAGGCCGAGCCCCGCCAGGCCTCATGTGGTCTGAACCGAGAAGGCCGGATCTGTGGCGCGGAGATTCAGCCACGGTCACGACTGGGGAATGGTTCCGTCCGCTTGTTCGTTGACGGACTGAGTACCAACCGACGACGTAAGGATCGACCGCTCGTGAGCAAGGTCCCCTCCATCACCCTCAACAACGGCGTCGAGATGCCGCAGCTCGGTTACGGTGTCTGGCAGGTGCCGGACGACGAGGCCGCGCAGGCGGTCACGACCGCGATCGAGACCGGGTACCGGTCCATCGACACGGCCGCGATCTACGAGAACGAGGTGGGCACCGGCAAGGCGATCGCGGCGTCGGGAGTGGCTCGCGAAGAACTCTTCGTCACCACGAAGCTGTGGAACAGCGCGCGTGAGACGTGGACGCGTGACAGCGTCCTGCGTGAGTTCGACGCCTCGCTCGCGAAGCTGGGCCTCGACTACGTCGACCTGTATCTGATCCACTGGCCGCGCGCGGTGCGCGACGACTACGTGTCGATCTGGAACGCGTTCGGCGAGATCGCGAAGAGCGGCCGCGCCAAGGCGATCGGCGTCTCCAACTTCAAGGAGCCGCAGCTGCGCCGGGTCATCGACGAGTCGGGCGTGGTCCCGGCGGTCAACCAGGTCGAGCTCCACCCGCAGCTCGCCCAGGCCGACTTGCGCGCCTTCCACGCCGAGCACGGCATCGCGACCGAGGCCTGGTCGCCGCTGGGCCAGGGCAAGGGTCTCCTCGAGGTCCCGACCATCGTCGCGATCGCGCAGAAGTACGCGAAGACCCCGGCGCAGATCGTGCTGCGCTGGCACCTCCAGCTCGGCACCATCGCCATCCCGAAGTCGGTGACGCCCTCGCGCATCGCCGAGAACTTCGACGTGTTCGGCTTCGAGCTCGACACCGAGGACATCGCGGCCATCGCCGCCCTCGACGAGGCCAAGCGCCTGGGCCCGGACCCGGACCACTTCGACGAGCACTGAGGCCCGGCCCTCGACCGGCCCCGAGTCCACAACCACCCGCTGCTCGGACAGTTGCTACGACGCTGTCCTGAGCGGCGGGCATCGCCGTACGCGCCCGGCCCGGGGCGGCAGCCCGGCCCCGCAATCCGCGTAACCGATCCCCGTAACGGATCCGCGCAACCGATCCCCGTAACGGACCGCGTAACCGATCCCGTGACGCCTCTCTCAGCCCGCCCGTCGTGCCGTGTGGATCGACGTCGCCGCCAGGAAGAACACGTCCGGTCGCCGTGCCAGACCCGCCTCGTCTGCCGGGTCGACCAGGCGCCGCAGCACCGCCGCGTCCTCCGGCGACAGCGCCTCCCCCACCGTCTCCGAGTTCCAGATGAAGGTGGACACCACCTGCTCCCGCACCGCGGGGTCCAGCGGCGCCGGGAAGTCGACGAGGAAGCTGCGGGTGGCCGGGGAGGTCAGCCCCACGGACGTGAGCAGCGCCCCCCAGTCCTCGGTCTCCTCCTTGGCGTCCGGCAGCTCCGCCCGCATCAGCGCGAACCGCTCGTCCACCAGCACGTCCATCCTCGCCTCCAGGCCCGGCTGTCCCATGCCGATGTCGCGGGGCAGCCGGCGCGTGGGCAGCCCGCCCTCCGCGAGGGCCACCGTGCCGCCCGGCCGCAGCAGGCCCGCGAACCCGGCGAGCGCGGCCCGCTGGTCGCCCAGGTGGTGCAGCGAGTTGCCCGCCCAGATCAGGTCGGCCGCCCCCAACAGGCCGAAGCCCTCGGGGAGTTCGGCCTCGATCGTACGGACGCGGTCCGCCACGCCCAGGCGCTCCGCACGGGCCAGCGCGTGGCCGAGGAGGGCCCGGTTGCCGTCGACGGCGACGACCTCAGCCCGCGGGAATGCCTGCGCGAGCAGACAGGTCACCACGCCCGGGCCGCTGCCGATGTCGAGGATCCGGCGCACCTCGTCGGCGGGCCGCTGCTCACCGATCCAGGCGGCGGCATCCCGGTACGCCCCCGAGAAGAGTTCGGCCTCTCCCACCAGGAGCGGAAGCAGGGACTCCCAGTCGAAGTCCGCCCATCCGTCGCCGTGGCCGTGGCCTTGGCCATGTCCGGCGGCGGGGGCGTGGGCGTGATGGCTCCGTCGGGCAGCGTCGTCGTGGCTGTCCTGGCTGTCCTGGCCCTGCTGGCTGTTCCGGCCGTCGTGGCCGCGCGAGTCGCTCATGGCTCCACCCTCCCCCCGGCCGCACCCGGCTCGGGAATCTCTTTGCCGTTTCGGCAATTCGTCCGGTGCTCCTGCGGGCTGATGCCGCGCACCCGCTTGAACGCGGCGCTCAGCGCGAACGCGCCCCCGTACCCCACCTGGCGCGCGATCGCCTCGACCGTCAGGTCGCTCTCGCGCAGCAGGTCCGCCGCGAGCGAGAGCCGCCAGCCCGTCAGGTACGCCATCGGCGGCTCCCCCACCAACTCCCCGAACCTCCGGGCCAGTTGGGCTCGGGAGACCCCGCACTTCGCGGCGAGCGCGGCGACCGTCCACGGGTGCGCGGGATCGTCCTGGAGCAGCCGCAGCGCGGGCCCCACCACCGGGTCGCCCATCGCCCGGTACCAGGCGGGCGCGTCGGCGCCCGGCCGGTTGAACCAGGCCCGCAGCACCGCGATCAGCAGCAGGTCGAGCAACCGGTCGAGGACGACGCTCTGGCCCGGCTCGTCCCGGGATATCTCCTCGTCGAGCAGCGGCATCACCGCGCAGTTCCACTCCTCGGCGGTGAGGACGAGCAGCGGTGGCAGCGCGGCGAGCAGCCGCCCGCTGATCTCGCCCTCCATCAGATACGTGCCGACGAGCATGGTGGCCGAGCCGTCGGCGGCGTTGCCCCAGGTCCGTACGCCCAGCTCCATCGACTGCGCCAGCGGCTCGCCGCGCAGCGTGGTGCACACCCCGCCCGGCCCGATCCTGGCGGACGGCTCGGCGTCCGGCGCGTGGGCGACGGTGTACGGGTCAGGGCCGCGCGCCACGACGATGTCACCGGGCCGGGCCAGGACCGGCGGCCCGGAGTCCGGGACGATCCACGCCTCGCCCCGCGTCGGCGACATCAGGCAGATGGGCGCCCGGTCCTCGATCCGTACGGACCACGGCGGCTCCATCACCATCCGCAGCAAAAACGCCCCTCGGGCACGCGGCCCGTCGAGAAGTCCGGCAAGTGCGTCCATGGCGCCGAGCCTAGCCGGAGCCGTGGACCGGCCCACGGCTCCGGCCTGGACGCAGACGTATGCGCATGAGCCCATGAAGCATGGAGAGTCGACGCCGTACGCACGACTCTGGACACATGACGAACACAGAGCTGAACACCACTCAGAACAACACCACCACCACGGCGAACACCGTGCTGGTGACCAGCGGCACCGGCAAGACCGGGCACCGCGTCGTCGAGCGGCTCACCGCGCTGGGCGTGCCGGTCCGCTCCGGATCGCGCAGCGGCGAGGTGCGCTTCGACTGGGCGGACGAGTCGACGTGGGGTCCCGCGCTGGCGGGTGCGGACGCCGCCTATGTGACGTACTACCCGGACCTCGCCGCACCCGGTGCGGTCGAGGCGATGCGGATCTTCGGCGGGCTCGCCGTCGAGCACGGTGTGCGGCGCGTGGTGCTGCTCTCCGGGCGCGGTGAGCCGGCGGCGGCGCTCGCCGAGGACGCCCTGCGCGACTCGGTCGCGGACCTCACGGTCGTACGCGCCGCGTTCTTCGCCCAGAACTTCAGCGAGGGCGCGATGACGGATGGCGTGCTCGGGGGCGAGATCGCGTTCCCGGCGGGCGAGACGGCCGAGCCGTGGGTGGACGCCGACGACATCGCCGACGTGGTGGTCAAGGCCCTCACGGAGGACGGACACGCGGGCCTGGTCCACGAGTTGACGGGCCCTCAGCTGCTGACCTTCGCCGAGGTCGCGGCGGCGCTGTCGGCCGCGACCGGCCGCGCGGTGCGGTATGTGCCGGTCTCGGAGGCCGCGTACGCGGAGCTGCTGGGGCACTACGGCCTCGACGAGGGGGAGGCGCGGTGGCTGGCGGAGCTGTTCGCGACGCTGCTCGACGGGCACAACTCCTCGACCACGGACGGCGTCAAGCGCGTCCTGGGCCGCGAGCCCAAGGCGTTCACGGACTTCGTGCGGGGCGCGGCGGAGGCCGGCGACTGGCAGGGCTGAGCACCCCGGCGGGCGCCACGCGGGCACCCCGGCGAGCATGGTGCCGGGCGGCCCGCCGGGCGCATTCGGCGGCCTCAACCGTCGATCTCAGGCCAAGTGACCTGAACGTGCCGTGACCAACACCACGCCCTCCGTGAGCATCCGATTACCGCAATCGGGGCCTGCCGTCGAGTAGCCGTCATTCCTTCGGACTAGGTTTTCGTCTGTCACCGCATTGACGACACGCCGCGACGAAGGAAGCTGACCGATGGACGAGAACGAATCCCTGGCGGAGCGTTTCGAGGAGAACCGCCCGCGTCTGCGGGCGGTCGCCTACCGGATGCTCGGCTCACTGAGCGAGGCGGAGGACGCCGTCCAGGAGGCCTGGTTGCGGGCGGCCAGCTCCAGCGAGGGCGTGGAGAACCTGAACGGCTGGCTGACCACGGTCGTCTCGCGGGTCTGCCTCGACATGCTGCGCTCGCGCCAGTCGCGGCGCGAGGATCCGCTCGACGTCCATGTGCCCGACCCGATCGTGGACCGCCCGGACCGGGTGGACCCGGAGCACGAGGCGCTGCTGACCGACTCGGTCGGGCTCGCGCTGCTCGTCGTGCTCGACACGCTGGCCCCGGCCGAGCGGCTGGCGTTCGTGCTGCACGACATGTTCGGCGTGCCGTTCGAGGAGATCGCGCCGATCGTGGACCGCGCCCCGGCGGCCACCCGGCAGCTGGCCAGCCGGGCCCGCCGCCGGGTGCAGGGCCGGGCCGTCCCCGACCCGGACCTGAACCGGCAGCGCAAGGTCGTCGACGCCTTCCTCGCGGCGGCGCGCGGCGGCGACTTCGAGGGCCTGCTCGCCACCCTCGACCCGGACATCGTGCTCCGGGCCGACTACGGGCCGGGCTCGCTCACCCCGTCCAAGACGGTGCTCGGCGCCCACGCCGTGGTCCAGAACGCGCTGTCCTTCGCGCAGTACGCCCAGTTCGCCCGCCCGGCGCTGGTCAACGGCGCCATGGGCGTGGTCAACGCCCCGGACGGGCGGACGATGGCGGTGCTCGGCTTCACCGTCCAGGACGACAGGATCGTCGAGATCAACATCCTGGCCGACCTGGAGCGCCTGGCGAGCCTCGATCTGGCGGCGCTCGACGCGTGACCCCGGCGCCTCCCGGGGCCCGCGCGCCCCGGGGGGTCAGCCCGCGCCGTGGCCGGGAGCGATCGCCTCGACGCGGTGGGCGAGTTCGAAGTCCTTCTCGGTCACCCGGCCGCCCGCGTCGTGGCTGTTCACCGTGAGCGCCACGGTGTTGTAGCCGAGCGTCAGATCGGAGTGGTGGTTCAGCTCGTCCTGGATCTGCGCGATGTGGATGACCATCGCGGTGGCCGCGAAGTGCGAGGCGAGGCGGTAGGTGCGGGCGAGGCGCTCCTCGCCGTCCGGGAGCGACCAGCCCGGCAGTTCGCGCAGGCGGTCCTCGATGTCCTTCTGCGACAGCGGCTCAACGGGCATGACCGGACTCCTTACGAGGTGGTGACGGTGCGGTGCGGAGCGCGGCATCTTCGGCTCCGTCTCCGTAGCGTCGCCCCTATGCGTGTACTTGTCACGGGAGGCGCGGGCTTCATCGGCTCGCAGATCGTTTCGGCCCTCTCCGCCCGGGGCCATGAACCAGTCGTCCTCGACCGCGCGGTCCGGCCCGGCGACGACGTCCGCGACCCGGAGGCGGTCACCAGGGCGCTGCGCGGGGTGGACGCCGTCTGCCACCAGGCCGCGATGGTCGGCCTCGGCACGGACTTCTCCGACGCGCCCGACTACGTGGCCTGCAACGACCTGGGCACGGCGGTGCTGCTCGCCGCGATGGCCGAGTCGGGCCCGAGGGACCTGGTGCTCGCCGGGTCGATGGTGGTGTACGGGGAGGGGCACTACGAGTGCCCGCGCCACGGCCCCGTACGCCCCGGGCCACGGCCGTACGAGGAGCTGGCGGCCGGCCGGTTCGAGCCGCTGTGCCCGCGCTGCGGCGCGGAGCTGACGCCGGGCCTGGTCAGCGAGGACGCGCCCGCGGACCCACGCAATGTGTACGCCACCACCAAGCTGGCCCAGGAGCACCTGGCGGCCGCGTGGGCGCGGGCCACCGGCGGCCGTGCGGTGTCGCTGCGCTACCACAACGTGTACGGGCCGGGGATGCCGCGCGACACCCCGTACGCCGGTGTCGCCTCCTTCTTCCGCTCCTCGCTGGCGCGCGGCGAGGCGCCCCGGGTCTTCGAGGACGGCCGCCAGCGCCGGGACTTCGTGCACGTACGGGACGTGGCCGCGGCGAACGCGGTGGCCCTGGAGGCTCTGCACGAGCGGCCGCCGGGGACCCTCACCGCGTACAACACGGGCAGCGGGACCCCGCACACGGTGGGCGAGATGGCCGAGGCGCTGGCCGGGGCGTACGGCGGGCCCGCGCCGGTGGTGACGGGCGAGTACCGGCTCGGGGACGTCCGGCACATCACGGCCGACTCGGCGCGGCTGCGCCGGGAGCTCGGCTGGCGGCCGGTGGTGGGCTTCGCGGAGGGGATGGCGGAGTTCGCGCGGGCGGAGCTGCGTCCGGCTGTGGTCTGATGTTACGTCAGGAGCGTCGCGGGCGGAGCTGCGCCCGGCCGTGGTCTGACGTTACGTCAGAAACGGGCCGCCGGGAGGATCAGTTCGAAGCGGCAGCCGCCGGTCACGTTGTGGACGGCGGCGCTGCCCGCGTGGGCCTCGACGATGCCCCGCACGATCGCCAGGCCCAGGCCCGCGCCGCCCGGCGGGGTGCGCGCCTCGGTGCCGCGCCAGCCGGTGTCGAAGACGCGGGTCAGATCGTCGTCGGGGATGCCGCCGCAGCCGTCGGTCACCGAGAGCACCACCGACTCCGCGCGCGCCTCGGCCGCGACCGCGACCGTGCCGTCGGCCGGGGTGTGCCGGATCGCGTTGACCAGCAGGTTGGCCAGGACGCGGGTCATCTCCTTGCCGTCCACCTCGACCGGGACCGGCTCGACACGCCCGCCGACCAGCCGTACGCCGTGTTCGCGGGCGAGCGGGTCGGCGCCCGCCAGCGCGTCCCCGACCAGGTCGTGGACGGACATCCGCGCCGGGTTGAGGGCGAGGGCGCCGGCGTGGATGCGGGAGAGCTCGAAGAGGTCGCCCACCATGCCGTTGAGGCGCTCGACCTCGGTGCGGATCTGCCGGAAGTAGCGCTCAGGGTCTTTGGCCATGCCATCCTCCAGGGCCTCGGCCATCGCGCGCAGCCCCGCGAGCGGGGTGCGCAGATCGTGCGAGATCCAGGCGACGAGCTCGCGGCGGGAGGTCTCCAGGGCGCGTTCACGCTCGCGGGACGCGGAGAGTCTGGCGCTGGTGGCGGCCAGCTCGCGGCTGAGCGCGGCGAGTTCGGCGGTGGCCGGGCCCTCGGGCGCGGCGAAGCTGCCGCCGTCGCCGAACGAGCGGGCGGCCAGGGCGAGCTGGTGGCTGCTGGCGACGACCCGGCGGCCCAGGATGAGCGCGGTGGCGAGCGAGACGGCCGCGGCCATCGCGATGACCAGGGTGACGACCTTCAGGTCGTGCGAGGACAGGAACATCTCCCAGGCCACGGCGAGCGTCCCGGCGAGCATGGCGCTGACCGCGACGGCGGCGACCACGGCGAGCGAGGCGGTGACCGAGCGGTGGCGCAGCAGCCGCAGTGCGAGGGCCCCGAGCAGGCCCGCGGCGGCGGCGCCCAGGAACGCGTACACGGCGATGAGCAGGACATCGCTCATGTCAGACCTCCGTCCCGGCGCGGTCCGGGTCCGTGGGCGCGCCGGGCCCGCCGCCGTCGTCCTCGGCGGGCACCTGGAAGCGGTATCCGACGCCCCACACCGTCTGGATGAGCCTCGGCTTGGCCGGGTCGTCCTCGACCTTGCCGCGCAGCCGCCGTACGTGGACGGTGACGGTGGACAGGTCGCCGAACTCCCAGCCCCACACGTCGTGCATCAGCCGCTCGCGGGTGACGGCCTCGCCCGGGTGGCTCATCAGATAGGCGAGGAGGTCGAACTCCCGCAGGGTCAGGGCGAGTTCGGCGCCCTGCTTGGTGGCGCGGCGGGCGGCCGGGTCCAGCACGATGCCCGCGCGCCGCACCGGCGGGCCGGGCCGGGCGGCGGCGGCCCGGCTGCGGCGCAGCACGGAGTCGACGCGCAGCACCAGCTCGCGCGGGCTGAACGGCTTGGTGACGTAGTCGTCCGCGCCTACCTCCAGGCCCAGGACGCGGTCGTCCTCGTCGCCGCGCGCGGTGAGCATGATGACCGGTACGGGGCCGGTGCCGCGCAGCGTGCGGCAGACCTCCAGGCCGTCCATGCCCGGCAGCATCAGGTCGAGGACGACCAGGTCGGGCCGGCGCGCGGCGGCCGCGCGCAGGGCGGCGGGGCCGTCGCCGACGTGCTCGACCTCGTATCCGGCGCGCTCCAGATAGCCGGTGACCACCTCGGCCACGGTCGGGTCGTCGTCGACGACGAGGATGCGGTGCTCGGCGTTGTGCATGGCGACAGCGTCGCATCCGGCGGTTCCCCGCGTCGCCACCCGGATGGCGGACGCGGAACGATGTCCCTGTTTCGTAAGAACCCGAAGTCCCGATTTGTCCGCCGCGCCTTCGTACCGTGAGGGGCGTGACCGACTCGATCCCCACGACGGTGGACGTCGTACTCCCCTGCCTCGACGAGGCCGGGGCACTGCCCTGGGTACTGGCCAGGATCCCCGAGGGCTGGCGGGCCGTCGTCGTCGACAACGGCTCGACGGACGGCTCGGCCGAGATCGCCCGCTCGCTCGGCGCGACCGTGGTGCACGAGGCCCGGCGCGGCTTCGGCGCGGCCTGCCACGCCGGGCTGCTCGCGGCCCGGGCCGACTACGTCTGCTTCTGCGACTGCGACGGCTCGCTCGACCCCGGGCTCCTCGCGCCCTTCGTAAGGGAGGTGGCCGCCGGTGACGCCGACCTCGTCCTCGGGCGGCGCAGGCCCACCGCGCGCGGGGCCTGGCCCGCGCACGCGCGCGCCGGGAACCTGGCGCTGTCCAGAATGCTGCGCCGCCGCACCGGGCTGCGGCTGCACGATCTGGGCCCGCTGCGGGCGGCTCGGCGCGAGCCGCTGCTCGCCCTCGGTGTCGCGGACCGGCGCAGCGGCTATCCGCTGGAGATGGTGGTGCGCGCGGCGGACGCGGGATGGCGGGTGCGCGAGCACGACGTGCCGTATCTGCCGCGCACCGGCAGGTCCAAGGTGACCGGCACCTGGCGGGGCACCTGGCAGGCCGTGCGGGACATGCGCGCGGTGCTCGCCCTGCCGCCCGGGCCGTCGCTCCCTGCCACGACGGCGGGTGCCCGGTGACGGGGCGGGGCGCGCCGGTCGCCCTCCTGGTGATCGCCAAGGCGCCGGTGCCGGGCCGGGTCAAGACGCGGCTGACCCCGCCGTACTCGCCCGAGGAGGCCGCGCGCATCGCCGAGGCCTCGCTCGCCGACACGCTGGACGCGGTGCTCGCCGCGCCCGCCCGGCGCCGGGTGCTGGTCCTCGACGGGGCGCCCGGCCCGTGGCTCCCGCCGGGCATCGAGGTCGTCCCGCAGGGCGCGGGCGGCCTGGACGAGCGGCTGGCGGCGGCGTTCGCGCTCGATCCGGGCCCGGCCCTGCTCATCGGCATGGACACCCCGCAGGTGGGCCCGGCCCTGCTGGCCCCGGCGCTGGCCGGCTGGGGGCCGGGCGAGGCGTGGTTCGGCCCGGCGGCCGACGGCGGCTTCTGGTCGCTCGGCCTGACCGCCCCCGATCCTTCGCTGCTGCTGGGCGTGCCCATGTCCGTCCCCGAGACGGGCGCGGTCCAGCGGCGGCGGCTGGTCGAGGCTGGGCTCACCGTGCACGAGCTGCCTCCGCTGCGCGACGTCGACACCGCGGCCGACGTACGCGAGGTGGCGGCGCTGGCGCCGGACGGCCGGTTCGCGCGGGCGGCGGCCTCCTGCGGGGGCGGCGCCGTCAGGGCGGGCGCCGGAGCCCGGGACGTCGGGCGATGACCACGACCGCCCCTCCCGCCGCGCTCGCCTGGCGGGCCGATCCGTACACCGACGCCCTGCGCAGCGGGCGCGGGCCGCTGTTCCTGCACCGCCAGGACGGGTGGCTGCTGCCCCTTGAGGTGGAGCGGTGGTGCGCGGCGCCGGACTCGGCCGACCTCACCGTGCTGCGCCGGTGCCGGGGCGCCGTGCTCGACATCGGGTGCGGGCCCGGCCGCCTGGTGGTGGCGCTCGCCGCGCTCGGCACGGCCGCGCTCGGCGTCGACGTGAGCCCCGAGGCGGTCCGCCGCACCCAGCGGTCGGGCGGCAGTGCCCTGTGCCGGTCGGTCTTCGTCCCGCTGCCCGGCGAGGGCCGCTGGCACACCGCGCTCCTGCTCGACGGCAACATCGGCATCGGCGGCGACCCGGCCGCGCTGCTGACGAGGGTGGCTCAACTGGTGGACGACGACGGACAGTTGATCGTGGAGGCGGCGACCTTCGACGTGGACGAGCGCGTGGAGGTGCGGGTGGCCGACGGCCGGGGCGCCTTCGGGGCGGACTTCCCCTGGTCGCGGCTCGGCACGGCCGCGCTGCTGCGGTACGCGCAGGCGACCGGCTGGCGGGCGGCCGAGCGGTGGACGGCCGCCGGGCGCCCGTTCGTCGTGCTGCGCCGGACGTGAGCGCGGGGCCGGACCCGGACTCTGGGTGGGAGTCCGAGCCCGGCCCTTTCACCGTGGGGGGATCAGCTGATGTTCAGCGCCGTGTCGTCGACGACGAACGACGTCTGCAGGCTGGAGTCCTCGGTGCCGTTGAACTTGAGGGTCACCGTGGACCCGGCGAGCGACGACAGGTCGAAGGTCTTCAGCGCGTAGCCGGAGTTCTTGCTGAGGTTGGAGTAGCTGGCCAGGGTGGTCGAGCCGGCCGTCACCGTCAGCTTGTCGTAGGCGGTGGAGGTGGTCGTCTCGCGGGTGTCGATGTGCAGGTAGTACGTCAGCGTGGCGTGGCAGTTCGGCGGGATGGTCACCGTCTGGGAGAGCGAGTCGGTGTGGGTCGTGCCGTAGCCGTCCAGCCAGGCCTTCCAGGAGCCGGAGTGCGCGGGCTCGCCGCTGCTGTTGTCGATGACGCCCGACGTGGCTGACCAGGGCGCGGCCGAGCCGGTCTCGAAGCCGGGGTTGCCGAGCAGTTGGGCGGGCCGGCAGCCGCCGGTCTGGGTGACGGTCCAGCTGAACGAGGTGCTGCCGGTGGCCGCGGTGGTGTCCCTGGCGGTGACGGTCACGCTGGAGGTGCCGGCGGCCGTCGGGGTGCCGGAGATCAGACCGGTCGAGGAGTTGATGGACAGCCCCGCCGGGAGGCCCGTGGCGCTGTACGTCAGGGTCTGGCCGGTATCCGAGTCGGTGGCCTTGATCTGGAGGGAGACCGCCGTGTTGATCTGGGTGCTCTGGTTGCCGGGGTTGGTCACGGTGACGGTGTTGCCCTGGCTGGTGCCGCCGGTGAACGCGGCGGCGCCGTTCGGGGTGCCGAGGCCGGTCGGGCCGTCGTAACCGGCGCCCGCCTTGCAGAGATAGGTGGCGCAGGAGCCGTTGGCGCCGGACGTCACGTCGTACAGCGAGGACGCGTGGGCGTACGGGTAGGAGGCCGGGTAGCTGCCCGCCGCCGGGGTGCCCGCCAGGGCGTAGACGCCCGCGATGATCGGCGAGGAGGCGCTGGTGCCGCCGTACACGTTCCAGCCGCCGGCCTGGTAACTGTCGTACACCGCGAGCCCGGTGGCGGGGTCGGCGACCGCGGAGACGTCGGCGACGGTCCGCTTGGCGCAGCCGGTGTCCTTCTGCCAGGAGGGCTTCGGGTCGTACGCGGAGCAGCCGGAGCCCGCGCCCTGGCCGCCGGAGCTGGTGCCCCAGACCGACTCGGACCAGCCGCGCGCGTTGCCGGCACGGCTCAGCGAGGTGCCGCCGACCGAGGTCACGTACTGGGAGGCCGCCGGGTACTCGACGCCGTAGCCGCTGTCGCCGGAGGAGACGGTGATGGCGACGCCGGGGTGGTTGAAGTACGCGGAGTCGGAGGACGGGTCGGTGGAGTCCTCGCCACCGCCGTAACTGTTGGAGACGTACTTGGCGCCCATGGTGACCGCACGGTTCACGGCCGCGCCCAGGTCCTCCATCGTGGGCTGGGCGGCCTCGACGAGCAGGATGTGGCAGGACGGGCAGACGGCGCTGACCATGTCGACGTCGAGGGAGATCTCCCCGGCCCAGCCGGAGTCCGGCGTCGGGTAGCTGGTGCCGCCGTTCTGGTCGACCTTCTTGAAGCAGCCGTTGGCGGCGGTGCAGGCGGGCAGGCCGTACTGCGAGCGGTACGTGGCCAGGTCCGACTCGGCGTTGGGGTCGTCGTAGGCGTCGATGATCGCCACGGTGGCGCCGGAGCCGCCGGACGGCAGGGCGTAGGCGCTCTGCAGGTCGGAGGGGCCATAGCCGGACGGTGCGGCGTCCGGCACGACGCCGAGGTGGTGCTTCACGTCGGTACGGGCCAGGGCCAGGCAGGACATCCGGCCCGGCTGGGTGGCCTGCGCGCACAGCCGCTCGGTGGGGGCGGCGGTCTGGGCGGTGGCGCCGTTGCCGGTGGGGGCGGCGGAGACGGACGGGGCGGCGGCCAGGAGTCCGCCGGTGGCGAGCGCCACGAGGGACACGAGTGCGGTGGCGGCTCTGCCGGTCGGCTTTCTGAGGCCCAAGGGTCTCTTCGCGTACATGGAACTGCCCTCCATGGGGGGTCGGCTCGCCGGGATGAGGAGCGAGCGGAAGGCGACCGTCGATGGATCTTCTATGGCGCGTTCATGACAAGATCGCCTCGGAGAAGGTGCCACCCGGCTGAGTGGTGGCACGGTTGAAGGTAGGACGGCCGCCCGGCGCCGACAACTCCCGTACGGGCAAAGCGAAAGGCAAGGATTCACGGGTATTCCCGGGAATTCCCCTGGGCGCACGGCCGGATCACACCGCACTGATCGCGTATACCGTGGTTGACCATGGAGCCGGAGCAGGAGTCGGTGAACGGCCTTGTGGCCCTGGGACTTTCGCGTTACGAGGCGCGCGTGTACCTCGCGCTGGTGCGGCGCGACTCCTATACGGCCGCCGAGGTCGCCCGCGAGGCCGAGGTGCCCCGCCAGCGGATCTACGACGTGCTCGACGGCCTGGTCAGGGCACAGCTGGCGGTCGCGCACCGGGGCCGGGTCGCCACCTTCGGGGCGGTGGCACCGGAGCTCGCGCTGACGCGTCTGATGGCGCGTCAGAGAGAGGCCGTGGAACGGCTGGAACACGTCTCGACGGGGCTCACGGCGGCGCTGCTGCCGCTCTGGGAGGCCGGGCGCTCGCAGACCGACCCGCTCGACTACATCGAGGTACTGCGGGACCCGAGGACCATCGCCGAGCGGTTCGCGGACATCCAGGACCAGGCGGAGAGCGAGCTCCTCACCTTCTGCCGCCCGCCGTTCGTCGCACCGGCCGCCAACCTCCCCGGTCTCAGGGCCGCCCGCCGGCTGCGGCGGGTCGGCGGCATGGTGCGGGCGCTGTACACCTACGACGCGCTCCGCGACGAGGAGGTCCTGGAGAACGTCGCCCGCTTCGGCGAGGCGGGCGAGGAGGCGCGCTTCACCGAGGAGCTCCCCCTCAAGCTGGTGATCGCGGACGCGTCACTGGTGCTGTGCGACATGCCGGACCCGGTCGCGGGGACGGGTGCGACGACCGCGCTGTACATCGAGCACCCGGCGCTGGCCGCGTGTCTGCGGCTGGCGTTCTTGACGGTGTGGGAGGGGGCGGAGACGATGCAGCGGGCGCGGGCCTTGTAGCCGCGGTGCGTTCGGCCGCGGACCGCGGGCGGCTGGTCGCGCCCACGCGGCGGAGCCGCACACGCCACAGCCCCGCGCCCCTACCCGCGGCGCCGCGCGCGCCCCGCCCGTAGCCGCTTCCCCACCACCACCAGCGCCGCGCCCACCCCCACCACACCCAGCAGCACCAGCCAGTTGCGCACGTAATCCAGTGGCACCACCGTCGCGTTGGTGAACGGGCCCGGCCGCAGGATGTCCGGGAGCGCGATCGCCGTGAGGCAGCCGCCGGTCACCAGCGCCGCCCGCAAGGGGCCGCGCAGACCCGGGCGGGTCGCCGCGACCCCCAGGCCCACCAGCAGCACCAGCGGCGCGATCAGCCCGTCGTGCAGCACCACCGCGCCGACCAGCCACACCGCCACGTCCCACGGCGCCTGGGCCCACACCAGCGACACCCCGAGCCCCATCAGGGCGACCCCGCAGGCGCCCACCACGTAGCGCGCCACCATCACCGCACCTCCAGTCGCGTGACCCACTTGGTCTGGAGCACCCCGGGCCGGTTGGGGGCGATGATGCGGGCCGGATAGCCGTGGTCGGGGGTGAGGACCTGGCCGTTGAGCCGCAGGGCGAGGAGGGTGAGCGGGTCGCGCGCGTAGGAGCGGCCCATCTCCATCACGCGGTACGCCCCGTGCTGTTCGAGCGAGACGACCCGCAGCCCGGCCCCGGGCGCCCCGGCCCGCTCCGTGAGGTCCTTGATCCGTACGCCGGTCCAGTGCGCGTTCTTGCTCCACCCCTCGACGCACGAGATGGGCAGCTCCACCTCGTACTGGGGCAGCGCGGCCAGTTCGTCGAGCGTCAGCTCGTACGGGCGCGGCCCCGCCACCGTCAGCCGCCAGGCCGCCCCGTCCACCCGCGTTGTCCCTGCCGCCGCCGCAGTGCGGTTGATGGGCACGCCGAGCGGGCCGTGGTCGGGGTGACGGGGCGCCAGCAGGTCGAGGTCCTTGAGCGGGGTGAGGGACTGGCCCACCGTCGTCACGGTGACCGCGCCCACCGCCACCGCGAGCCCGGTGAGCAGCGAGCGCCGGTCGGGCGCGTTCTCCGGCTCCTGCGGCAACGCGCGCATGGCGGCCGAGCGCTGCCACCAGTGCGCCCTGATGTCCGGCCACTTGACGGCCAGGTGCAGCAGCAGCGCGCCGGCGAGGAGCCAGCCGACCGCGAAGTGGACCGGCACGAAACTGAACGGCCACGGGTACCACTGCACGGTGTTGAGCAGCCCGGTCAGCAGCTCGAAGACCGCGCCCGCGACGAGCACCGCCACCGAGAGCCGCTCCAGCGCGTGCCGTACGCCCGTGAACGCGGGCCACACGAACAGCTTCGGGTAGACGGTCCACAGCTTGCCGAAGAGCAGCGGGATCGCGGCGATGCCCACCCCCACGTGCAGGCCCTGGTTCAGCCGGTACCCCCAGGTGGGGCGGGCGGGCAGGTCGTCGGCCAGCCAGCCCGGCGGGTGCTGGAGGTAGTGGCTCAGCACGCCGGTGACCATGCAGACCAGCATGGCCACGCCGAGCAGCCGGCCGATCGCCGTCGCGGTGCGCCGGTCGTGCAGCCCGCCCCGGAAGGACGGCAGCAGCACCGAGGGCGGCGGGGGAAGCGGGAGTCGTGACTTCATGACTCCATGACATCCCCGGAAGACCCTGAACAGGGCTCCTGACACCTTACGGTTCTCGGACGCGTGGTGCGCTGGGCCGTCTGGGCGCACCTCGGCCTGCGAATGTGGACGGGTGATCGCTCCGCGTACCGCCACCGCCCCGGCCGCCCCGCCGGCCGCCTCCCGGGCCGCCCTGCGCCGCTCGGCCCCGACCGCCGTGCTGCTGGCCGCGCTGACCACCGTGCTGGTCCTCACCGTCGTCGAGGACGGCTACTACTTCCACCCGGGCACGCTCTCCTGGTGGTACCTGGCCTGCTGGCTGCTGTTCGCGGCGGCCGCGTGGTCGTTGCGGCGGGTCCCGGCCCGCCACCGGCCGGGTCTGGTCCTGGCGGGCGGGGTGCTGGTCGCGGCGACCGGCCTGGCGGCGCCGCCGACCACCAGCACGGACATGTTCCGCTACGCCTGGGACGGCCGGGTGCAGGCGGCCGGGATCTCGCCGTACGACCACGCCCCCGCGGACCGGGAGCTGGCCGGGCTGCGCGACGACTGGCTGTTCCCCCGGGGCGCGGCGTGCGAGGGACCGGGCCGCGCCCGGTTCGACGAGGCTGACCGCTGCACCCGCCTCAACCGCCCCAAGGTGCACACCATCTATCCGCCGGTGGCCGAGGCGTACTTCCTCGGCGTCCACGGCCTCTCCCCCGCCGCCGCACGCCACAAGCCGTTGCAGGTGGGCGGCGCCGTGCTCGCCGTCGCCACCACGGGCGTCCTGCTGCTGATCCTGCGCCGACGCGGGGTTGACGTGACGCGGGCCGCGTACTGGGCGTGGTGTCCCGCGGTGCCGATCGAAGCGGTGAACAACGCGCACGTGGACGCTCTCGCGGTGCTGTTCACGGTGGCGGGGCTCGGCGCGGTCGCGGTGAGCCGACGGGCGGTCGGCGGTCTGCTGATCGGCGCCGGGATCGCCGCGAAGATGCTGCCCGCCGTGGTGCTGCCGGGCGCGCTCGCGGGCGTGCTGGCGGGCCGCCGCCCGGACTGGCGGCGCGCGGCGACCGTCCTCGTCCCGGCGACCGGGTGCGTGGCGCTCTCGTACCTGCCGTACGCCCTCGTCTCGCACGCGTCCGTCTTCGGCTATCTGGGCGGGTACGCGCAGGAGGAGGGGTACGACGACGCCTCCGCCCGCAGCCGGTACGGGCTGCTCAGGCTGGTGCTCCCCGACTCCTGGGCGCTGCCGGCGGCGCTGGTCCTGGTGGCGCTCGTCGTCCTGTACGTGCTGCGCCGGGGCGATCCGCAACGCCCCTGGAGCGGCGCCCTGCTGGTCCTCGGCTGGGCGTTCTTCCTGATGACACCCGGCTACTCGTGGTACGCGCTGCTGCTCGTCGCGCTGGTCGCCCTGGACGGCCGCTGGGAGTGGCTGGCGGTCGCGGCGGCGGGAGCCGTCTGTTACGTGACGGCGTGGGCCATGCCGGGCTCCTTCGACGTCGTCCGGACGAGCGCCTACGCGGCGGCGGCGGCGATCGTGCTGGCCGGGTGGGGGATGCGGCGCCGGGCGTTGTCAGTGGCGCGGGTTAGTGTCGGGGCATGACGACAACTGCCGGGATCGACACGGGAGTAGGGCCGATGCTGCGCGGCTGGCGCGAGCAGCGCAGGATCAGCCAGCTGGAGCTGGCCCTGCGCGCCGACTCGTCCGCGCGGCACATCAGCTTCATCGAGACCGGCAGGTCGCGCCCGAGCCAGGAGATGATCCTGCGCCTGGCGGAGCACCTGGAGGTCCCGGTCCGCGAGCGCAACGCCCTGCTACTCGCCGCGGGTTACGCCCCGCAGTACGCGGAGACGGCCCTGGACGACCCGTCCATGGGCGCCCTGCGCGAGGGCATGGAGCGGCTGCTGCGGGGCTACGAGCCGTTCCCGGCGCTGATAGTCGACGGTACGTACACGGTGCTCGCGGCGAACCGGGGCATCGCGATGCTCGCCGAAGGCGTGCCCGAGCGGCTGCTCGCTCCACCGCTCAACGCAATGCGCCTGACGCTCCACCCGCAGGGCCTGGCACCGCGCATCCGCAACCTGCGCCAATGGCGCGGCCATCTGCTCGAACAGATGGAGCGCCAGATCGCCCTGATGCGCTCGGACACCCTGCGCGAGCTGTACGAGGAGGTCGCGGCGCACCCCGTGCCCGACGCGGTGGACGACGACACCCCCGACCACACCGTCGTCCCCTTCGCCCTCCCGATGCGCATCGAACATCGGGGCACGGTCCTGTCGTTCATATCGACGATCGCCACGTTCAACACGCCGATGGACGTGACCGTCTCCGAGCTGGCCATCGAGACGTTCCTGCCGGCCGACCCGGAGACGTTCGCCTACCTCCAGTCGCTCACGCCGTAGGCGGTACGCGGTCGAGGAACCCGGCCACGACGGCGATCCGGCCGTCCTCGGCGAGCGCGATCACATCCGACCCGGCGACCGGCGCGGACCCGTCCGCGACCGAGACCAGCTCCCAGCGGAACCGGACCAGTTCGTGGTGCCCGTCGACGGCCCCGTCCAGGCGGAACTCGTAGCCGGGGAACTGGGCGTGGGCCCCGCCGATCACCGCGGCTATCGCCTCGTGACCGGTGGCGTCGGACAGCGGGTCGGCGTAGCGGCCGTCCTCGCTCCAGGCGGCCTCGACGGCCTTGGCCAGCTCCTCGGCCGAGCCGGTGGTGTTCCACGCCTCGAAGTAGCGGGCGACGGCGGTCTCGTAACGGTTCTCGGACATGGAAATCAGCCTCCGGAAGGGATGTAGATCAAGGACGCACACGGTGCTGGAACCCGGGCCCCAGCCGGAGTGCGCCGCCCGGGACCCGATGGCTCCACCCTGCCCGGCGGGGGTGGTGGGGGTCGATTACCCGCGAGGTAATGCCGTCCGCCGCCGCCCCGCCGTCTCCGGCGGACGGCCCCGCCCGCCCCCTTGTCGCGTTCCGATCACCGTCCTAGCCTCGTGATCGGGCCCTCCCACACCCCGGGCGTCACGGACGTCCACTACGTCGAATCCCTCTCGCCCGGCGGTGGGGAGCGCCTGCTTGCGCCGCGCGCCTGGTACGCCGGGTCGGACGCCAAGCGGCTTTCGTTGAACGGGAGTTGGAAGTTCCGGCTCGCGGGGACCGCCGACGCGCACGACCACGGCTTCGCCGCGCCCGGGTACGACGCCGGGGCGTGGGACGAGATACGGGTGCCCGGACACTGGGTGCTCCAGGGCGACGGCGCGTTCGGCGGCCCGATCTACACCAACCACCTCTACCCGTTCCCGGTCGACCCGCCCCGCGTACCGACCGAGAACCCGACCGGCGACCATCTGCGGGTCTTCGACCTGCCCGACGACTGGCCGCCGGCCGGCGCGGGCGGGGCGGTGCTGCGCTTCGACGGCGTCGAGTCGTGCGCCCGGGTATGGCTCAACGGCGGGGAGCTGGGCCACTTCAAGGGCAGCAGGCTGCCGCACGAGTTCACCGTCGGGCCGCTCCTGAAGGCGCGCGGGAACGTGCTGGCGGTGCGGGTGCACCAGTGGTCGTCGGGCTCGTACCTGGAGGACCAGGACCAGTGGTGGCTGCCCGGCATCTTCCGGGACGTCACGCTGCTGCACCGCCCCGAGGGGTGCGTCGGTGACCACCACGTCCACGCCTCCTACGACCACGTCACCGGCGAGGGGACCCTGCGGGTCGACTGCGACACCGCGGGCCGCGTCACCGTGCCCGAGCTCGGCATCGACCTCGCGACCGGCACCTCGGTGACCGTGCCGGTAGAGCCGTGGACGGCGGAGACCCCGCGCCTGTACGAGGCGGTGCTGGCCACGGCGGGCGAGCGCGTCCCGCTGCGGATCGGCTTCCGCACGGTCGCCCTGGCAGGCGGTCTGATCCAGGTCAACGGCCGCCCGCTGCTCTTCCGGGGCGTCAACCGGCACGAGTTCCACCCCGCGACCGGCCGGGCCCTGGACGAGCGGACGATGCGCCGCGATGTGCTGCTGATGAAGCAGCACCACATCAACGCCGTACGGACCAGCCACTATCCGCCGCACCCCGCCTTCCTCGACCTGTGCGACGAGCTCGGGCTCTGGGTCGTCGACGAGTGCGACCTGGAGACGCACGGCTTCGTCGAGCAGGCGTGGCGCGACAACCCGGTGGACGACGAGCACTGGACCCCCGCGCTGCTCGACCGGGCGGCCCGGATGGTCGAGCGCGACAAGAACCACCCGTCGGTCGTCGTCTGGTCGCTCGGCAACGAGGCCGGGACCGGACGCGGCCTGACCGCCATGGCCCACTGGATCCGCTCCCGCGACGGCTCCCGCCTCATCCACTACGAGGGCGACCCCGACTGCCGCGACACCGACATGTACTCGCGGATGTACGCCACGCACGCCGAGGTCGAACGCATCGGCCGCCGCCTGGACGGCGGCCCGCACGCACGCCGCCGACTCCCCCTCGTCCTGTGTGAGTACGCCCACGCGATGGGCAACGGCCCCGGCGGACTCGCCGACTACCAGCGCCTGTTCGACACGTACGAGCGCTGCCAGGGCGGCTTCGTCTGGGAGTGGATCGACCACGGCCTGGAGCACCCGGCGTACGGCTACGCCTACGGCGGCGACTACGGCGAGGAGCTGCACGACGGCAACTTCGTCTGCGACGGCCTGCTCTTCCCCGACCGTACCCCCTCCCCCGGTCTGGCCGAGTACAAGAAGGTGATCGAGCCGGTACGCATCGAGGGCGACGGCCGGGCGGGCACGGTCCGGATCACCAATCTGTACGCCTTCACCGACCTCTCCGGGCTCGCCTTCACCTGGTCGTACGAGGTGGACGGCGCGCCCCTGGCCACCGGCACGCTCGCGGTGCCCGAGCTCGGCCCGGGCGAGCGGGCGGAGCTGAAGCTCCCCGAGCGGCCCATCGGGGCGGCCCCGGGAGCCGAGACCCGGTGGACGGTACGCGCGGTGCTCGCGGAGGCGACGGCATGGGGAGCGCGGGGGCATGAAATGGCCTGGACCCAACTGCCCGTAAAGGAACGGATACCGGCGCCCCCTGCCCTGGGCGTCCGTCCCACCCGTTCCGGCGATCGGATCGCCCTCGGTCCGGGCCTCTTCGACGCACGGACAGGTGCGCCCATTGCCTTCGGCGCCGTGGCCGTCACCGGGCTGCGGCTCGACGTGTGGCGCGCGCCCACCGACAACGACGAGGGCGCGCCCTGGCGGCCCGATCTGCTGTACGGGACGCGCTGGCGCGAGCTGGGGCTGCACCGCCTGCAACACCGCCTGGACTCGGTCGAGTTGAGCGGCGACGCGCTGGTCGTGCGCACCCGTGTGGCCCCGGCGGCCCGTGACGTGGGCTTCGCCACGGAGTACCGGTGGACGTCCGACGGGACCCGGCTGCGGCTGACGGTCGCGGTCACCCCGGAGGGCGAGTGGCGGGTGCCGCTGCCCCGGCTCGGCATCCGGTTCGGGCTCCCGGGCACCGCCCCGGGCGACCACGTCCCGGTGCGCTGGTTCGGGGGCGGGCCGGGCGAGGCGTACCCGGACACGGCGACCGCGTCGGCGGTGGGGCTGTGGCACGCGGACGTCGACGCCCTCCAGACGCCGTACGTCCGGCCGCAGGAGAACGGGGCCCGGGCCGATGTCCGCTGGGCGGAGATCGGGGGGCTGCGGGTCGAGGGAGACCCGGAGTTCTGGTTCACCGCGCGCCGCTGGACGACCGAACAGCTCGACGCGGCACGGCACATGACCGACCTCGTCCCGGGCGACACCGTCTGGGTCACGCTCGACCACCGCCAGCACGGCATCGGCTCCCAGTCCTGCGGCCCGGGGCCGCTTCCGCAGCACCAACTGCACGCGGAACCCGCGGAGTTCGCATTCACCTTCTCCGAACTCACCGACTGAGCCAGGCGGACCAGACCGACACGGCGGAAGCGGCGTGTGGGCGACCCCCGGCCGCCCACGCGCTTCCCGCCGCCCGCCGCCCGCCGCCCGCCGCCTGCCGCGCGCTGCCTGCCGCGCGCTGCCCGCAGGTCCCTCCCCGTCCCCCGTTCGGCCGCATCCCGCGAGGCCGCGTCACCCGAGTGAGCTACCGAGTCCGGAATATCCCCCTAATCGGTTAATTACCCCGTTTGAGAACATGCCCATGACCCCACTCGGGGATACCTGACAGGCACACGACCGCACACCCCCTGGAGCACCCGCGTGGAAACCGCAGGCCTCTGCCCGGCAGGAGACAAGGAAGTTCCATGGCCACCCTGTGCCGACCTTCAGTAGCCGTACCCGACCATGTGATCACACAGGAGGAGACGCTCGCGCTCGCCCGCGAGACGCATGCCGACCATCCCCAGCGGGACCTCGTCCTGCGCCTCATCCAGAACACCGGGGTCCAGACCCGCCACCTCGTCCAGCCGATCGAGGAGACCCTGAAGCACCCCGGCTTCGAGGAGCGCAACCTGCTGTACGAGGCGGAGGCCAAGGCCCGGGTGCCCGGTGTCGTACGGCAGGCGCTGGCCCATGCCGAGGTGGAGCCCAAGGACATCGACCTGATCGTCTACGTCTCCTGCACCGGCTTCATGATGCCGTCGCTGACCGCCTGGCTGATCAACACCATGGGGTTCAGGACCGAGACCCGGCAGCTGCCGATCGCCCAGCTCGGCTGCGCCGCCGGAGGCGCGGCGATCAACCGCGCGCACGACTTCTGCACGGCGTATCCGCGCTCCAACGTACTGATCGTGTCCTGTGAGTTCTGCTCGCTCTGCTACCAGCCGACCGACATCGGCGTCGGCTCGCTGCTCTCCAACGGTCTGTTCGGGGACGCCATCTCGGCGGCCGTGGTGCGCGGCGAGGGCGGCACGGGCATGCGGATCGAGCGCAACGGCTCCCACCTGGTGCCCAACACCGAGGACTGGATCTCGTACGCCGTGCGGGACACCGGGTTCCACTTCCTGCTCGACAAGCGCGTCCCGGGCACCATGGAGATGCTGGCGCCCGCCCTCAAGGCGCTGGTGGCGCAGCACAGTTGGGAGATCCCGCAGATGGACTTCTTCATCGTCCACGCGGGCGGGCCGCGCATCCTGGACGACCTGTGCCACTTCCTGGACCTGCCGCCGGAGATGTTCCGCTTCAGCCGGGCCACCCTCACCGAGCGCGGCAACATCGCCAGCTCCGTGGTCTTCGACGCGCTGGCCCGGCTCTTCGACGCGGGCGGCGCTGCCGACGGCGCGGGCGGGCTCATCGCGGGCTTCGGCCCCGGCATCACGGCCGAGACGGCGATCGGGCGATGGACCAGGGCGGCCCCGATGGCGGCCGCGATGAGCAACTGACCCCGCCCGCCGCGCTCAGTGCTCACTGCTCAGTGCTCAGTGCTCAGTGCTCCGGGGGCGTCTCGCGGGCGCAGGACGTCCCCTGGGCGGGCAGCACGCCGTCCAGCAGGAAGGTGTCCGCCTTGTCCCGGACGCACTGCGAGGCCGTGTAGCCGCCGTGCCCCTCGCCCTCGTAGGTGAGCACCACGCCCTTGCCGAGGTGGCGGGCGGTCTCCGCCGCCCACTGGTACGGGGTGGCGGGGTCACCCTTGGTGCCGATGAGCAGGACGGGCGGCGCCCCGGTCTTGTCTATCTTGCGGATGTAGTCCGTACCGGCGGGCCAGCCCGTGCAGGAGATCGCCGCGCCCACCTGGTCCGGGCCGAACATCGGGGAGGCCTTGGCGAACTCCTCCTGCAGTGAGGCGAGTTCCGCGGCCGGGTCCTTGGCGCGGACCGGGTCGTCGGCGCAGTTCACCGCGAGGAGCGCCTCGTGGCTGTTGTCGTCGGCGGGGCGGTCGCCCTGCGCGTCCTCGCCCGCGAACTGCTTGTTGATCGCGTCGAGCACGGCCGGGTCGCCCTTGTGGTGGAGGGTCGCGATGCCCTGCGCGAGGGTGGGCCACAGCTGCTCGGCGTAGAGCGAGTTGGTGATCGCGGTCCGCAGGTCGCCGGAGGTGAAGTCGGCGCCGGAGGCGGTCTTGGCGCTCTTGCGGTCGAGCCGGGCGACGGTCGCGTCCAGCGTGCTGGTCGCCTTGGCGGTGGTCGCGCCGAGCGGACAGAGCGCGCCCTGGGCGGCACAGTCGGACAGGAAGGTCTCCAGGCCCTTCTGGAACGCCGTGGCCTGGGCGAGCGCCGACTGCGCCGCGTCCGCCGTCAGCGAGTCCACGGCGTCCAGGACCATCCGCCCGGTGCGCTTGGGGAACTGGGAGGCGTAGACCGCGCCGAGCCGTGTGCCGTAGGAGATGCCGAAGTAGTTCAGCTTCTTGTCGCCAAGCGCCTGGCGCAGCACGTCCAGGTCGCGGGAGGCGTTGATGGTGCCGACGTGCGGCAGCAGCTCGCCGGTGGCCCTGCGGCACTCCTCGGCGACCAGCTTCAGTTCGTCGACGAGCTGCCCCCGGCTTTCGGCGTCGTCGGCCGGAGCGCTGTCCGAGGTGCTCTCGATGTCCTGCTCGGCCTTGGCGCCGCAGCGCACGGGCGAGCTGCGGCCCACTCCCCTGGGATCGAAGCTGACCAGGTCGTACGCCGGGGCGAGCCGCGTGGTGTCCGCCATGAAGCCGCCGAGGTCCTTGAGGCCGGACTCGCCGGGACCGCCGAAGTTGAAGACAAGCGAGCCCTTGGGGGCGGTCGCGGAGGCCGCGCCGCCCGGTGAGGCCGTGCCCGCCCCGGTGCCCGTGCCGGTGGGGCCCTCGCCCGACTCGGCCGCCCGTACGCGGGCCACCGCCAGCGCGATCGTGCCGCCCTCGGGCCGGGCGTAGTCGACGGGCACGGTCAGCTGGGCGCACTCCATGCCCCTGGGGGCGTCCTTGACGGTGCAGCCGCCCCAGGTCAGGTGCTGGGTGTAGAAGCGGGTCAGATCGGGCTTGCGGCCGTCCGCCGCGGCCGGAAGCGCCAGGGCGAGCAGCGCCATCGCCGCACCGGCGGCGCCCGCTGTCGTACGTCCGCGCATGGCAGACCTTTCGGTCGGGGTGCCCCCGCAGCAAACGTAAGCCGCCGAACGGAGTACCGCACCACGGATCCCCCACTGTCGTCACTCCCTGTGAGAACAGCAGGTCATGAGGGCGGCGGTCCCGGCCGGTCCACCGCCCTGCCACGGCGGCCCCGGCTACTGGCCGTGCGGGTCGGCCGAGGGTCGGTGCTGGTCCTCGGCGGGTTCGGGGTCCCGGTCGGGGGTCGCGGGGGCCGGCCGGATCCGGGCGGTCTCGGCGCGCAGCATCGCGTTGAGCGCCGCGAAGGGGCCGATGGGTGAACGCCCGTCAGCGCGCCGGGAACACCGGCCCCTTGGGGTGAACGGGCGGGGCCGGGCCCCGCCCGTTCGTCCGCCGTTACGCGCCGACGCTCTCCCGTACCGCCTGCTCCGGGAGTTCGACCGCGTCCTGCTGGGAGCGCTGCTTGCGGGCCGCGAGGAGCGCGTACACCAGCACGCCCGCGAAGAGGAACAGCACGCCCTGGTAGACCGCCTCGTAGCCGGAGCCGGCGACCAGCCACAGCGAGAAGGCGCCGGCGAGGCCGGCCAGCAGCCCGTCGCGGATCAGGCGGCCGCGGTGGACGCGGTCGGCGCGGCCGGAGGCGAGGAAGTAGATCTGGGCGGCGGTGGACAGGAGGTAGGGGACGGTCGCCGTGAAGGTGGTGACCAGGACCAGCATCTCGAAGACGCCCTTCGAGCCCGCCGTGTAGTTGTAGACGGTCAGGGACGAGGCGAGGACGACCGTGACGAGGACGCCGACGGTGGGCACGCCCCGGCTCTTGCGGGCGAAGGCCTGGGGGAACAGGCCGTCCTTGGCCGCGGCATACGGGGTCTGGGCGCTCAGCAGGGTCCAGCCGTTGAGGGCGCCGACCATGGAGACCAGCGCGGCGACGGCGACCGCCGTGCCGCCCCAGGTGCCGCCGAACATGGCGTCGACGGCGTCGGTGAACGGCGCGGTGGAGGTCACCAGGCGGTCGTGCGGCACGGTTCCGAAGACCGAGAGGGTGCCCAGGAGGTAGATCAGGGCGGCGCCGATGGTGCCGAGGATGGTGGCGCGGCCGACGTTGCGGCGCGGGTCGCGGACCTCGCCCGCGCTGACCGCGGCCGACTCGACGCCGAGGTAGCTGAAGAGCAGGATCGCGGCCGAGGCGGAGACGGCGCCCATCGCGCTGTGGTCGTCGGCCTGCAGGGGGCCGAGGTTGGCGGGGTCGAAGAAGAAGAGCCCGCCGACCGCGACCAGCAGCAGCGGCGCGAACTTCAGGACGGTGGAGACCAGTTGGACCGCGCCCACGTACCGGGTGCCCGCGAGGTTGGCGAGGGCGGGGAGCCACTGGAGGGCCAGCGCCGCCGCGATGGTCGCCGCCTTGTTGCCGTGCACGGGTATCAGCACGTCGAGGTAGCCCACGGCCGCCACGGCGAGCGCCGCGTTGGAGACCCAGGTGGTGATCCAGTACGACCAGGCGGCGAGGAACCCGGCGAAGTCGCCGAACGCCTCGCGCGCGTAGACGTAGGGTCCGCCGGTCCGCGGCAGCCGCTGGGCGAGGCGGCCGAAGACCAGGGCCAGCGCGATCGCGCCGACGGTCAGGACCGCGAAGGCGAGCAGGCTGATGGTGCCGAAGGGGGCGACCGACGCCGGCAGCAGGAAGATCCCGCCGCCGATGATGTTGCCCATGACCAGAGCGGTCGCCACCGGCAATCCGAACTGCCGGGCATGCCTGCTCTGGGTCTCTTGCGTGGTCATGGGGTGGTGCGCCTCTCTCCGTGCCAAAACCCGTTCATGTTCGGGTACGGAGGGCCCCGCGCAAAATCACGCGGATTTGTCCCGCAGAGCCGCCCCCTCAACCGGAAAAGGTCCTTCCGCTTCGGCTTCGGACCGGGGAATCTGCGTGGCGGCGGAAACCGGCACCTGCGGCCCCAGGCACTCGCGCAGCCACCGCCGCAGCACCTGGTGCACCTGCTCGGCGCCCACCAGCCGCCCGTCACCGGCGACCGGTGCCGACAGCTCGCGCGGCGACAGCAGGAACGGGTGCGCCTGCTCGCCGCCGAGTCCGCCGTGCGAGCCGATCTGCTCCTCGAAGGCGTGCACCTCCCCAGTGACCGGGTCGTACATGGAGTTGACCATGATGTCGGCGGTGTGCGGGAACGTGTCCGTTCGCCGTACGGCCTCGGCCGCGCCGGGCCCGAACCCGCTCAGCGGGCCCTTCCCGTCCTCCAGTTCCCCGATCGGCACCTCCTGGATCCGGTCCGTGCCCGCGCCGCCGATCACCACCGCGCCGTACTCCTCGCTGCGCACCAGGAGGAACCCGATGCCGGGGTGCCCGGCGAGGGTGCGCAGGAGCGCGGGGTGGCGGCGGTCGATCTCCTCACGGCTGAGCCGTCCCTCGGTGTCCGGGAAGGAGACGAGTCCGAGGTTGCCGGAGGCGAGCACGATCGGGTCGGAGGCGGGCCCGGCCTCCTCCTGCCCGTCCTCCGGGACCGGCCGGTGCAGCGCCACCCGCACCGCGTCCCGCGCCTCCGCGCCGCTCTTGGTGCGCCCGGCGCTGCGCGGCACGGGCAGCCCGCACCCGGCCCGCACCAGGTCCTTCAGGGTCAGCCCGTAGGCCGCCGCGAACGTCTCGCCCGGGCTCTGCCCGTGGTCGGAGAGCAGCACGATCCGGTACGCCCTCGGGGCGTGCTCGGCGACCTTGGCGAGCAGCGCGATCGACCGGTCCAGGCGCTCCAGGACCTTCTGGGCGTCCCGGCCGCGCGGCCCGGAGTGGTGGGCCACCTCGTCGTAGGCCACCAGGTCGGCGTAGACCGCGGTACGCCCGGCGAGCATGTCGCCGATCACCGCCGCGACCACCACATCGCGCTCGACGACGGTCGCGAACGCCCGGATGAACGGGTAGAGCCCGCCGCGCCGTACCCGTGGTGCGTCCCCGCGCAGCCGGGCCCGGGTGGACTCGCCGATCTCGCGGCCGACCTCGGCGACGAAGGAGAGCGCGGTGCGCACGGCGTTGGCCGGGTCCGAGAAGTACGCGAAGTAGCCGGCCCGGGAGCGGGTGCGGCGGCCGCGCCGGGCCGCCATCGACAGGACCAGGGCGAGCTGGTCGGCGCCGCCGGAGAAGAGGTTGCCGCGGCTGGCGCCGTCGACGGTGAGCAGCCCGCCGTCGCCGGTGCGCTCGACGGCCCGGCGCTGGAGCTCGACCGCGGAGGCGGGGCGGTTGGAGACCATCAGCTCGCCGGTGTCCTTCTCGTACCAGCGGAAGGCGGGCACGTCGAAGGTGCAGCCGTGCAGGATGCCGAGCTGGCTGGCCCCGGTCTGGCTGGACCAGTCGGTGCGCCATGGGGTGAGCCGGTGGGTCCGCTCCAGCCAGCCGGCCACGGTCGGCATCAGTCCGGCGCCGACCGCGTGGCACAGGACGTCGTGGCCCACGCCGTCGAGCTGGAGGAAGACCGTGCCGGGAGTCTCGGCACCCCGGTGCTCGTCGCCGCCCCTGCGGCGGCGCCGGTCGGCCAGGCGCGAGAGCCTGCGCCGGTAGGCGTTGTCGTCCCGGACCGCGAGCGCGGTGGAGGTGGCCGAGGCGACGGCCGACATCGCGGCGGCCACCACCACCGCCGTCTCCGGCTGGGCGGCGCCGCGCCCGCTGGGGATCAGGCTCAGCGCGATCAGCAGCAGCGAGCCGTTCAGGAAGAACACCAACAGGCCCAGGACAAGCGCCGGGACCAGCAGGAACGCACGCACCACCAGCGGCCACACCAGGGCGCTGAGCAGACCGAAGGCCCCCGCTCCCCAGGCGGCGGTGAGCGCGACGCGGGTGATGCTGTCGCCGCCCTCGGACTTGAGCCGGAAGTCGGGGAGGATCCCCGCGAGCACCATCATCGTGAGGGTGGAGACCGCCCACACCACGATCACCCGCACCAGGGCGCTGCCCGCCGTCCGCCATCGCCCTGTACTCACGCCGCTCGTCACTGCCTCTCGCCCAGTCGTTCCCTCCCAGCGTGTCACAGGGGCGGAGACCGGCCGGCGATTTTGTTTCCGCGGGCGCCGGAGGGGTCAGCAGCCGTCGTACCCGGCGGTCGGCATCGAGAGTCTGCGGTGGATGTGGGCCTTCTTGGCCGCGTCGTACGCCGGTTCGTCGAGCCCGGCCGTCTCCAGGCGCACCCCGCGGCGCTCGCACTCGGCGGAGAAGTCCGGCACGGAGGTCAACGCCCGTTCCAGGACGCGTTCGTTGGGCGCGACGAACAGGTCCACCTGGCCCGCGTCCACGTCCGCCCACAGTCCGAGGTGGTCGGGGCGCAGGCCGTAGAAGAGCAGTTGCCGGGTGACCACGTACCCCTTGTCGGCGGCCCAGCGCGCGCACATCTCGTGCTGGCTGCGGGTGTCCACCAGGAAGGGGTCCAGGTCGAGTTCCTCCAGCGGGGTCAGGCTGGCGATCGCCGCCACTCGCACGTCACCCATGACCGACCCCCATGCCCTTCGTTTGTGGTGCCGACCCTACTCCTGGTTCACGGCGGCGAGGAGTAGCCGCATGAGTGGCAGATCTTCCAGCCGTCCTGGGTCACCGCGAGTATCCCGCCGCAGCGGGGGCACTGCTCAGAGTGCATGTTCATGCCGGGCCTTCCCTTCGTGGACCGATGCCAACCCCGGACCCCGTCCTGTGCGCCCCACGACACTTAGGCTCGTACACAACAGCGCGCGCGGTGGTTTTCGAGCGGAGGAGATTTCGGGTGCCGGTGGAGATCACCTGGTGGGGTCACGCCACCTGCACGGTCGAGGACTCCGGAGTGCGGGTGCTGACCGATCCGCTCTTCGCCCGGCGTCTGGCGCATCTGCGCAGGCGGCGGGGGGCGGTGCCGCCGCCCGAGGCCGCCGTCGCCGACGTCGTGCTGGTCTCGCATCTGCACTCCGACCATCTGCACCTGCCCTCGCTGGCCCGGCTCGCGCCCGGCACGCGGCTGGTGGTGCCGCACGGCGCGGTCCGGGCGGTGCCGGGGCTGGGCAGGCTCGGGCTGCGCGTCACCGAGGTGCGGCCCGGGGATGTGATCGACGCCGGTGACCTGCGGATACGGGCGGTCAGCGCACGGCACGACGGGCGGCGCCT
The DNA here is from genome assembly GCF_040639555.1 of Streptomyces sp. NPDC023838. Classification (NCBI taxonomy): domain Bacteria; kingdom Bacillati; phylum Actinomycetota; class Actinomycetes; order Kitasatosporales; family Streptomycetaceae; genus Streptomyces; species Streptomyces sp. NPDC023838. Next base: position 305,883 of record NZ_JBFAAD010000004.1, on the reverse strand, counting down.
GCCGTTCGGGCCGCACCGGGCGCCCGCGCTGGGCTATGTCGTCGAGGGCCGGGCGCGCACCTACTTCGCCGGGGACACCGGGCTCTTCGACTCGATGGCCGAGGAGGTCGGCCCGGTCGACGTGGCCCTGCTCCCGGTCGGCGGCTGGGGTCCCTACCTGGGCCCCGGGCACCTGGACGCGGGCCGGGCCGCCCAGGCCCTCGCGCGGCTCGGGGCGCGGGCGGCGGTGCCGGTGCACTACGGCACGTACTGGCCGATCGGGCTCGACGGGGTGCGCCCGCACGAGTTCCACGCGCCCGGGGACGACTTCGCCCGCCACGCGGCCCGGCTCGCCCCCGGGGTGACGGTGCACCGCCTTGCGCACGGCGAGAGCGTACGGCCGGAGGCCGCGCGGTGATCGGCGTGTTCCTGGCACGGGCGGCGGGCCAGGTGCCGCCGGAGTCGACCCAGCAGGCGCTCGGCTACCCCTCCCTGTTCATCCTGGTGGTGCTGGGCTCGCTGGTGCCCGTGGTGCCCACGGGAGCGCTGGTGTCGACGGCCGCGGTGGTCGCCTTCCACCAGACGGCGTGGTTCTCGCTGCTGCTGGTCTTCGCGGTGGGCGCGCTCGCCGCGTTTCTGGGAGACGTCGGGCTGTACTGGCTGGGGCAGCGCGGAGTGCGTTCGCGCGGCGGGTCGCGCTGGCTGGCGGCGCTGCGGGACCGGGCGGCGCCGGACCGCCTGGAGCAGGCCCAGGACAAGCTGAACCGGCACGGGGCCGCCGTCCTGGTCCTGTCCCGGCTGGTCCCGGCGGGCCGGATCCCGGTGATGCTGGCGTGCCTGCTCGGCGAGATGCCGCTGCGCACGTTCGTACGCGGCGACGTGCCCGCGTGTGTGGCGTGGGCCGGGGCGTACGGGCTGATCGGCATCCTGGGCGGCTCGCTCTTCCCCGAGCCGTGGCAGGGCGTGGTCGCGGCGGTCGTGCTGACCCTGCTGATCAGCGCGGGCCCGACGGTGTGGCGCAGGGTGCGGCACGGGGCGCCGACGGAGCCGGTGGAGGCGCCGAAGTAGTACGGGCGGGTTCGGATCGCCGGCACGCGTTTCTCCGGCAGGGGTGCGTGGGCACTCCGGTGGGCCCCGGCCCGGGCTCACAGTCCGTCGAGCGCCTCCCCGAACGCGGCCAACGCCCGCCGCACATGCGGCAGTTCCAGCGGCTCCGCCGCGTCCAGCGTCCGCGCGCACTCCTCCTCGGTCGCCCCGAGCAGCGGCCCCGTGGCGAGCCGGACGCGCAGCGCGCCCAGTTCGTCGCCGAAGCGGTGGCCACCGGGTGCGGGGGCGCCGAGGCGGGCCGTGAGGTACTCCTCCAGCTCCATCGAGTCGGTGACCCCGCGTGCGGCCAGCCGGTTGCGCAGGGGCCCGAGGTCGGCGTAGAGGTGGCGGCCCGCCTGCGGGGGCCGGGCGAAGGCCCCGGCGGCGAGGACCGCGCGGTGGGCAGCCTCGGCGAGGGCGCCGTGCAGGGTGGCGGCCCGGCGCATCCGGGCCGCGACCGGATCCGGCTCGCCCAGGGCGTAAGCGGCGGCCTCCGCGACCGGGCCCGCCAGGACCGAGCCGAGCGCGGTGAGGACGTCGAGGGCGCGGGCTCGGCGCTGGGCGCCGCGCTCGGTGGCCGGGAAGCGGGCGACGGCGGCGGGCCACCCGGCCGGGGTGAGCGCGCCCGACAGGTCGGAGAGGACCGTGACGTCGTCGGGCCACATCTCGGCGGGGCTGAACAGGACCGTGTCGTGCGGGTGGTGCAGGGTGTCGCGCCAGGTCTCGTCGCTGATGATGTGCAGCCCCTCCCCCACGGCCGCCTCGCAGGCCTCCCGTACGGTCTCGGGCGGCGCGACCGTCGCGGTCGGGTCGTCGGCGACGGAGAGCACCAGGAGCCGGGGCACCCCGCCCTCGGTGCGCACCCGGCGCACGGTCTCCAGGAGGGCGTAGGGATCGGGGACGCCGCCGCACTCCGCCGGGGTCGGCACGTGGTAGGCGGGCCGCCCGAGCAGCCGGGCCTGCGGGGTCCACCAGGCCGGGCAGGGGCGGGGCAGCAGGACATCGCCCCCGTACGAGGCGAGCAGGGCGAACAGGAGCGGCTGGGCGCCGGGCGCGGCGGCCACGAGCTCGGGCTCGCCGCGCAGTCCCCGCCGCGACCAGTAGCCGCAGGCGGCCTCGCGAAGGCCGGGTCCGCCGCCGGGCGGTTCGGGCGCGGTGCGCCCGGCGGCGCCCGCCAGGACCCCGGCCAGTTCGGGCAGGACGGGCAGCCCGGTGCCGGGCGCGGGCGGTCCATAGCGGACCGGTCCCCGGCCCTCCGCCACCGTCCCGTGCATGCGCCGCCTCCTTCGCGCCCCGCGGTCCGTCGTTTCGGCCCCGTGAGCCCTTTATACGGAGGTTTGCTCAGCGGCGCCGCTCCGCATGCGTACGCGGACGTGACGGATGGGGACGGGCGGCGGCGGTCAGGCGGGGCGGGCGAGGGCGGCGAGCTCGTCCTCCAGACCGCGGCCCTTGGTGCGGACCACTCCCTCGGCGACCTCGGACAGCTTGCGGTTGGCGTGCTGCGAGACGGTGCGCAGTACGGCGAAGGCCTCTTCCGCGTCGCAGCCGAGCACATGCATCACGATGCCGCTGGCCTGGTCGATGACCGGGCGGGAACGCAACGCCGCCTCCAGTTGCTCCACCTCGGCCAGGGCCGCGTGGTAGCGGCGGTCGCGGACGAGCCCCTCGGTGGTCTCCTCGCCGAGGATGCTCACCGGGCCGCACACGGCCTCGTCGAGCGAACCGGGGCGGAAGCTGTAGAGGCTGAGGGTGACTTCGATGCCGGAGCGGCGGAAGGGAAGGGTGATGCAGGACCGTACGCCCGACTCCAGAGCCAGCGCGCGGTAGCCGGGCCAGCGGCTCTCCGTCAGCAGGTCCTCGGTGTCCACCGGCGCGCCGACGTCCAGCGCGGTCGGGATGGGCCCCTCGCCGCAGGCCAGCTGGACGCCGGCGAGGGGCGCGAGGTCGGGATGGGTGGCGGTGACCCGGCGCTCGGGTCCGCTGTCGGCGATGGTCGCCACGGCGCCGCAGGAGGCAGGGGCGCAGCGCACGGACTGCTCGGCGAGCCGGGAGAGCCGGCCCACGGGCGAGGCGGAGTGCGGTCGTTGACGTTCCGGCTCGGAGAACATGGGAGAACCTCCTGAACGGCGCCTTCCCTGCCCCCGGTCCGGGAAACGGTGCGAGCGGCTAACTTGCTGCTATGACGCAGACGGCGGACGATTTCGGCGAGGAACTGGCGGACTTCGTCAGACGGGTGGGCGAGCTGCGCACCGCGCGCTCGCAGGGCGACGGGGAGCGGCTGACGGTCCTCGACGCCGCGCTCTTCGAACTCCAGCACGTGGCCGACCAGTTGTGGCCCCGGTACGAGCAGTTCGTCGCCGGCGCCGCGGGCGCGTCCGGCTCGCCGGGCGACCGGCAGGAGCGGCTGCTGCTGAAGGCGCTGTTCCAGCGGCTGCCGCTGCCGGTGGCGCTCGTCGACCGGGAGACCGTGGTGCGCAGGCTGAACTTCGCGGCCACCGGGCTGACCGGAGTCCGCGCCGGGTACGCGACCGGACGGCCGCTGGCCGCGCTGCTGATGCCGGGCGACCGTGCCGCGTTCCGCTCGCAGGCCGCGGCCGTGGCCCGCGGCGAGGGCGACCGGGGACTGACCGTGCGTCTGCAGCAGCGCCCGGAGGAGCCGCTGCTCGCCACCCTGACCGCGCTGCGCCCGCCGGACGAGCCGCACCCGGCCGTCCTGGTGGTGTTCCAGCCGGGGATATCCGCGGCCGCGTCGGCCGCCGCCCCGCAGCCCGAGGTGCCCGATCTCGCCGAGTCGACGCGGCACGCCCGGCTGATGGACCTGGTGGACACGATGGCGGCGGCGCTGCTGCGGCTGCCGCCCGGCGGCCGCGCCGAGGTGCTCGGCACGGCCGCCCGGGTGCTGTGCGGAAGCTTCGCCCAGTGGGTGATCGCCGACGTGGTGGAGGGCGGACCCCGGCGCGTCGCCGTCCTGGGCCCGGCGGCCGAGGAGGACTCGGCGCTGCGCCGCGCCGTCGCCGGGCAGGACCCGGCCCGCGCCCCGCTGGTGGCGGAGGCGGCCCGGGCCGGGGCGACCTCGCTGCAGGTGCGGCCCGAGGACACCGACGGGTTCGGGCACGACCCCTCGGGCGCGCCGGTCCTGGCCCGCGCGGACGTCACGTCCTTGCTGTGCGTGCCGCTCGGCGCCCCCGGCCCCGTACAGGGCGTGCTCACCCTCTTCCGTACGGGGTCGGCCGAGCCGTTCTCGATGGCGGAGGCGCAGGCGGTGGACGTGATGGCCCGCCATGTGGCGCTGGCTATGCGGCGTCCCGCTCCACCGGACGGTGAGCGGCCGGAGCCGGCTCCCGCAGGGCCTGGTCCCGCAGCCGAGTGCAGCAGCGAGTGATCAGCCGGGAGACGTGCATCTGGGAGATGCCCAGGTCCTCGGCGATCCGGCTCTGCGTCATGTCGCGGAAGAACCGCATGTAGAGGATCTGCCGCTCCCTCGGCGGGAGCCGGCGCAGCCCCGGTTTGACGGACTCGCGGTCGACGACGACGTCGAGCGCCGGGTCGGCCGCGCCCAGCGAGTCGCTGAGGCTGTATCCGTCCTCGGCGCCCGGCAGTTCGGCGTCCAGGGACAGCGCGGAGAAGCTGTCGAGGGCTTCGAGACCGGCCTTGACCTCGTCCTCGGTCATTCCGGTGTGCGCGGCGATGTCCGCCACGGAGGGGTTGCGGGCGCCCGCGGTCTGCATGAGCTCCTGGCGGGCGGCGCGGACCCGGCCGCGCAGGTCCTGGACCCGGCGCGGCACGTGCAGGGTCCACATGTGGTCGCGGAAGTGGCGTTTGAGCTCGCCGGTGATGGTGGGGACCGCGAAGCTCTCGAACGCGGCGCCGCGCTCCGGGTCGTACCGGTCGACGGCCTTGACCAGGCCCAGGGCCGCGACCTGGCGCAGGTCGTCGAGGGCCTCGCCCCGGTTCCGGAACCGGCCGGCCAGCCGCTCCGCCATGGGCAGCCAGGCCCGGACCAGCTCCTGGCGCAGCGCGTGCCGTTCGGGACCGGCGGGCAGGGCGGCCAGACGCGCGAACGCGTCTGCGGTGTCGGGGGCGTCGTCGTGCGGGTGCTTGGCTGTGGCGGGTGCGTGAGTACGCATGCGGGACAGCTCCCTGAACGGTGGGGGTTCGGATGGTGGTCACCGCTGGGAGGAGCTGCGCCGGGTGCCCCGGCCGATGCGCGGGCACGCCCGGAGCGGACAGCCGCTCCCACGGACGTGCCTCCGGTCCGAAGCACGACAAGCGCCTGCCCGGGGTCTTCCACTCCAAACGCCCCCGGTCCGGCATGGACGGCGCGGGGCGGGGTACTGCGGCGGGACGGAGCCGAGAAGGAGACGAGGCGGGCAGCGATGGCACGGTACGTCCGGGAAGTCATGACGGCGGGAGTCGCGGCGCTACGGCCCGATGCCTCGCTGGTCGAAGCGGCCCAGCTGATGCGCGCCCAGGACGTGGGGGACGTGCTGGTCGCGCGCGGCGACCGGCTGATCGGGGTGCTCACCGACCGGGACATCACGCTGCGCGCGGTGGCCGACGGCGCCGATCCGCTGACCGTCAGCGTGCAGTCGGTCTGCACCCGTTCACCGGTGTGCGTGGGCCCCGACGACGAGGTGGCGACGGCGGTGCGGCTGATGCGGCGGCACGCGGTGCGCCGGCTGCCGGTGGTCGAGGACGGCCGCCCGCTGGGCATGGTGAGCCTCGCCGACGTCGCCGCCCACCAGGACCCTCACTCGGCCCTGGCGGAGATCAGCCGGGCGGCCCCGCGGCCCTGGCCGGAGGTGCCCCGGCAGGGGCGCCGGTCCGACCGCCCGGGACCCCCTCAGTCGCTCTGACGCAGCTGCTCCGAAGCCCTGACCCGACGTCAGGCAGCTCGGCCCAGCATCGCGAGCAGGCGCGTCTGGGCGTCGGCCGAGTCGGGCACCTTCACGGGCGCGTGGAACAGGCTCGGGGGCAGCTGGTCGGCGTATCCGCCGAACTCCCGTGCCGCCGCGTCGACCAGGGCCCGGGGCAGCCACTCGTCCGCGCCGATCGCCCGGGACAGGTCCCAGGTGTGCACCACCGCGTCCGCCACCATCTGCGAGCAGTACGCGGCGGCGGGCGTCTCGCCGTACGAGAGGTGGACCGTGCCGTCGAGCGCGCCCGGCGCGGCGAACGCGGCCACCGCGGCGGTCCTGGCCCTCTCCCACACGCCCACCGGGTCCGCGCCGAGCACATCGCCCTCGAAGGCGTCCCCGACGTCCGCGATCGTGCGGCCCTCCGCGACCAGCGGCGGCACCCACAGCTGCTCGACGGCCAAATGGTTGACGAGGTCCCGTACCGTCCACTCGCTGCACGGCGTGGGCAGGTCCCACTGGTCGGGCCGGACGTCGTGGACGCGGGAGCCGAAGAGGGCGACGGCCTCGCGGTGGCGGTCGAGGAGCTGGGCGTGGTCCGCAGACGCAGAAGAGTCCATGGGGCCACTCTCTCGGACCGGGGCGTACGGCTCAAGCACGGATCGCCCCGATTGCGCCGACGGCGGGCGGGTACCCATGGGCCATGTCTTTCCCGTCCGTGCAGCCCGTTCCGTCCGTGCCGCCCGCTTCCGTCACGCGGTCCTCCTGGACCGGTGCCCTGTCCCGTCGGCTGAGCGACCGGGACCGCGCGCTGTTCCAGGTGGCCGCCGACCGGAACTGGCCCGGTGCCCGCGCCGTGCTGCCGCGGCTGAGCCGGGCCGCCGACCACGGGCTGTTGTGGTTCGGCGCCGCCGCCGCGATGGCGGCGACCCGCTCGCCCCGGGCGCGGCGGGCGGCGCTGCGCGGGGTGGCCTCGCTCGCGCTCGCCTCGGCGACCGTCAACACGGTGGGCAAGCGCTCGGTGCGCAGGCCCCGGCCGATACTGGAACTGGTGCCGCTGGTGCGGCAGTTGAAGAGCCAGCCGATCACCACCTCCTTCCCGTCCGGGCACTCCGCGTCGGCCGCCGCCTTCGCGACCGGGGTGGCCCTGGAGTCGCTGGGCTGGGGCGCGGTGGTGGCGCCGGTCGCCTTCTCTGTGGCCGCCTCCCGGGTGTACACGGGGGTGCACTATCCGGGTGACGTCCTGGTGGGCGCGGCCCTCGGCGTCGGCGCGGCCTTCGCGGTACGGGGCCTGGTGCCCACCCGGCGCCAGTTGGCCCCGCCCGGGCGGCCGTACACGGAGGCGCCCGCGCTGCCCGGCGGCGAGCACCTGGTGGTCGTGGTCAACGAGGACTCCGGCAGCGCCGCCGCGAAGGCCTCGGCGGTGCGCGACGCGCTGCCGCTGGCGGAGGTGGTGGAGTGCGCTCCCGAGGACCTGACGGCGACGCTCGACAAGGCCGCGCAGCGCGGCCGGGCGCTGGGGGTGTGCGGCGGCGACGGCACGGTGAACCGGGCGGCGGTGGCGGCCGCCCGGCACGGCGTGCCGCTCGCGGTGTTCCCCGGCGGCACCCTCAACCACTTCGCGTACGACCTGGGCATCGAGGCGGTCCAGGACACCGCCCGCGCGCTGGCGTCGGGCGACGCCGTCAAGGTCGACCTGGGCCGGTTCACGCCGGGCCCGGACGGCGCGGCCGCCGGATACTTCGTCAACACCTTCAGCCTCGGCGTCTACCCCGAGCTGGTGCGGCTGCGCGAGCGCTGGACGCCGCGGATCGGCGGCTGGCCGGCCGGGGTGCTCGCGTCGTACGAGGTGCTGCGCGGCGAGCGCCCCCTGGAGGCCGAGCTGCGCGGCAAACCGCACGCGCTGTGGCTGCTGTTCGCGGGCAACTGCACCTACCAGCGCCTGGGCCCGGCCCCGGCCCACCGCTACGACCTGGCCGACGGGCTGCTCGACGTGCGCGTGGTGCAGGGCGGCCGGCTGCCCGGGCTGCGGCTCCTCGCGGCCGCGCTCGCCGGGCCGCTCAGCCGCTCCCCCGTCCATGCCGCCCAGCGGCTGCGCCGGCTGCGCATCGGCGGGCTCGCGCCGGGCACATCGGTGGCGTACGACGGCGAAGTCGCCCACATAGAGGGTGAGTTGACGGTCGACAAGCTGCCCGAGGCGCTGACGGTGTACCGCCCGCCGGTGCGCCCGTGACGCCCCGGCGCCGGGCTCGCGCGGGTCCGCCGGACAGACCCTAGGCCGAGAAGAGCGCGCCCGGCTTCAGCAGCCGCAGCCGATCGCCGAGCCCGGCGGCGGCGAACGCCTCGGTCAGGGAGTCCGCGCCCTCACTGAAGTGGCCCCAGTGCTCGAAGTGGAGCGGCACCACATGGCGGGCGCCCAGGATCTGGGCGGCCTCGGCGGCGGCCTCGCTGGTCAGGGTCAGCGGGGCCCCGTCGAGCAGCGGGGTGCGGGCGGCCCCGGCGAACAGGACGGCCACGTCGACCGGACCGAACCGCTCGGCCACCGCGCGCACATGGTCCAGCGAGGCGTTGTCCCCGCTCACATAGACCGTCGGCACCGCGTCGCCGTGCAGCACGAAGCCGGTGACCTCGCCGGTGAACTCCTCGGCGCCGTCCGGCCCGTGCAGGGCGGGGACACCGGTGATGCGCAGCCGCTCGCCGAGTTCGTACGTCTGCCAGTTCGGCAGGACCGTGACCATGTCGCCGAGTCTGCTGTGCGCGGCGGCCGTGGACAGCACGAGCGGCACCCGCTCCAGATACTCCCGCCCCGACTCGTCGAGGTTGTCGGGGTGCTGGTCGTGCGAGAGCAGGACCGCGTCCACGTGCCCCGTCTCGGCCGCCTCGATCGCCGGTCCGGCCGTCTTGACGAGCTTGCGGCCGGGGCCGACGGGATAGTCGCCCGGGGCGTCGAAGGTGGGGTCGGTGACCAGCCGTACCCCGCAGATGTCCACGACGGCGGTCGGCCCGCCCACGTACCGGACCGAGATCTCGCCCATGATGCCCTCCCAAGTGATCATCCTTGCTCGGCAGGGGTAACGCCTCTGACGCTACGGGTTGTTCCACGGGCCCGGTAGTGCCGACTCGTCCGGCGGCCGGCGCCCCGGAGCACGCCCGGCGGCCAGGACCGGCGCTGTCCACATGGCGAAACGCAGGTCTCAGCATGCGACATGGCGGCGTACGGTGGCCGTACCGGTCGAGCCGGCGCCGAGTACACCCAGCACGCCGAGAGAGGGAACCGCCATGCCGAAACCGCGGGAGACCGCCGTCTACACCCACGGCCATCACGAGTCCGTCCTGCGCTCGCACAGCTGGCGCACCGCGGCCAACTCCGCCGCGTACCTGATCGGTGAACTCAGACCGGACGCCCGGGTCCTGGACATCGGCTGCGGGCCCGGCACCATCTCCGCCGACCTGGCCGCGCTGGTCCCGGACGGCCAGGTCACCGCCGTCGACGCGGCGCCCGGCATCGTCGAGCGGGCGCGGGCGTACGCCGAGGAGCGCGGACAGCTCAACATGGCGTTCGCGGTCGCGGACGTCCACGCCCTCGACCACCCCGACGACTCCTTCGACGTCGTCCACGCCCACCAGGTGCTGCAACACGTGGGCGACCCGGTCCAGGCGCTGCGCGAGATGCGCCGGGTCACCCGGCCGGGCGGTCTGGTCGCGGTGCGCGACAGCGACTACGGCGCCTTCACCTGGTTCCCCGAAGTCCCGGCCCTGGACACCTGGCTGGAGCTGTACCACCGGGTCGCCCGGGCCGCCGGCGGCGAGCCGGACGCCGGGCGGCGGCTGCGGTCCTGGGCGCGCGCGGCCGGGTTCACCGACATCACCTCCACCGCCTCGACCTGGTGTTTCTCTACGCCCGACGAGCGCGCCTGGTGGAGCGGACTGTGGGCGGACCGCACGGTGGCGTCCTCGTACGCGCGGCTCGCCGTGGACGGCGGGCACACCACCGAGGCCGCTCTCACGGAGATCGCCGAGGGGTGGCGGGAGTGGGGCGCGGACGACGACGCGTGGTTCATGGTCCCCCACGGCGAGATCCTCTGCCGCGCGTGACGGTCACCAACTAGGCTCGTCCATATGGAGATCCTCGGAACGACATTGCGCATCTGCGTCGCCGACCTGGAGACCTCGGTGGTCTTCTACGAACGTCTCACCGGAAGCAAAGCCCTGCGCTTCGAACGCGGCGGGGTCTCGGTCGCCGCGGTCGGCTGCTTCCTGCTGATGAGCGGTCCGGAGTCGGAGTTGGAGATCCTGCGCAAGGTTTCGGCCACGATCGCGGTGAAGGACGTCGAGGACGCCTACCGGGCCCTCACCGGGGTGGGCGCCCGCGTCATCGCGGGCCCGGTCCCGACCCCGGTGGGCCGCAACCTGATCGCCGTACACCCGGACGGGTCGGTTTTCGAGTACGTGGACCACAAGGCGGCTTCTTAGGAGTGCGTGGGCGTGCCGTGGTGGGCGCGAACGGCCCACCACGGTCCGGACCTGAAATCCGCGCCCACTACCCTGCCTCCGGCCGCATCCGGTAATCGTACCGCTCCGGCAACGGCTCGTCCGTGATCCGGGCCCACACCTCGCCCAGTATCTCCGCGCCCTCGCGCAGGTCGGCCACCTCGAACCCCGCGTCGAAGACGGCACGCGCACCCGCCAAGTCGCCCTCCGCGAGCAGGAGTTGCGCCTCAAGGAGCCGGAACGCCCCCCGCCCCTGCACAGGGGGACGCAGCCGCGCCCACACGGCACGCGCATCCCCGGGGCGCCCCGCGCCGAGCAGCGCCGCGATCGCCTCGCGCCCGAGCGCGGCGGTCGCGGCGACCCAGTGCTCTCCGTCGCGCCTCTCGGCGCACAGGTCGTCGAACGCCTCCGCGTACAGCGACCCGGCCCGGTCCGCGTTGCCCGCGAGCCGGTCCGCGACGGCCAGGCACCGCAGCAGCGGCCAGCGCGAGGGCGCGAGCGCCAGCCCGCGCTCCCAGCTGCGCACGGCCTGCGCGCGGTCGCCCGCGTGCCACTGCGCTACCCCGAGGTGGTACTCGGTGAGCGGAGAGGCGGGCGCCGTCTCCAGCATGTCCCGCCAGTGCGGGGCCACCAGCGTCGGCCCGGGCGGGACGACCCGGCGCGGCTCCGGCAGCGCCCCGGCGTGCAGCAACTCCAGCCAGGGCGCCTGCTCTTCGCCGAGCGTCGCCTCCGCGAACGGCGTGCCCGGAAGCTTCAGGCTCCCCCGCAGCACTTCGAGCGCCCCCCAGCCGGACCCGGTGGCCAGCGACTCGGTGGGCTCGGTGTCGGCGTACGGGCGCCAGGCCGCGTACGCCTCCTCGACGCGCTCGCGCGGCAGCACGGCCTCCAACTGCCGCGCCACCTCGCCACGGGCCGCCGGCCAGTCGTCGCCGTGTACGAGTTCGGGCGCGGCGGCGAGCGGTCCGTACGCCTCCAGCCAGGCGAACTCCGCGCCCGCCTCCAGCGGAACGTGTTCCAGCTGGGTGCGTGCCAGGCCCGCCTGGATCTCCGCGTAGCCGATGGTGCCGGGCTCGGTCAGCCACTCCTGCCAGCGCCGCCCGCCCCGGCCCGAGCCCCACAGGAACAGCTTGCGCCCACGCAGCAGATCGGTCGACGTCTGCACCAGGCCCTGCCCGGACGCCTCGAGCGAGGCGAGCCAGCGACGGGCGCCGTCGGGCACCTCGTAGAAGTAGTCGGCAGGGTGTTCGCCGCGCAGCGGATACGTACGGTCGACGCCGCCCCACTCGGGGACCGGCACCTGCCGCAGGGTGCGCTCGTACCCGAAGTGCCAGGCCCGGTCGGCGGGGGCGAGGACGCGGGTGCGTTCGCCCTCCTCCACGGCGATGTTGGACCACCAGTAGACCGGCGCGGTCCGCTCGTGCGGGTTGCGGACGCGGACGCCCACGTACAGGAAGTCGGAGTCCTCGGGCAGCCAGAGGTCCACCTGGAAGGGCAGGTCGCGCAGCCGCTCCCACTCCCACAGACGCAGCATCTCGCCGCCGTCCGGGGCGGGCACGGTGGCCGCGTGGACGGGCGCGCAGGAGAGGGTGGTGTGGCCGGTGGCGCCGATGTTCCACTCGATCCCGCCGGAGAACCAGGCGCCGTTCAGGGCGAAGTCGGCGGGCTGCAACACGGGGTTGACGTAGAGGAGTTCGCGTCCGGTCGGCTTGTGGAAGAGGGAGTGGATCCGGCCGCCGAGGCCGGGCAGTACGGTGACGCGCAGCCGGGAGTTCTCCAGGACGAGGACGTCCAGGTCGGTGGGGGTGCGCTCGCGGCCGTAGCCGTCGAGGACCCGTACCGGAAGGAGCGTCTGCAGCGGCGCGTAGCCGATCTGGCGGGCCATGTCGCGCGGCAGCCCTTCGCGGGCCCGCTCGTCGAGGGTGTGCACCTCGTCGAGCGGCCGCAGCGCGGGCAGCGGGTTGGGCTGCCCCAACGGGGCGGCGGGCAGGGTCAGTACGGCACGTCGCACGGTCGTGGCCAAGACAACCTCATTCCCTCGCGCGGTCGGCCACCCCGTCCTTGCGGCCGCCCCCGTGACCATGGAACACGGCGGGCGCCGCACTGACCAGAGGATCCCCTGGTCAGGATTGCGCAAAGGCATCCGCCCGGCGAAGGCGTCCAGGCGGCGAGGTCATGGACCCGGCGGGGGTCAGCGCGGCTCGACCATCTCCGCCGTGATCGCCCAGCGTTGGTGGTCGCGCCAGGCGCCGTCGATGAAGAGGAAGTCCGGCGAGAAGCCCTCCAGGCGGTATCCGGCGCGGCGGACCAGGGCGATGGAGGCGGTGTTGCCGGGCTGGATGTTCACCTCCAGGCGGTGCAGGCCGAGCGTGCCGAACGCGTACCGGGTGACCAGGTCCAGCGCCTCGCCCATCAGCCCGCGCCCGGCGGCGTGCGCGAAGGCACCGTAGCCGAGGGCTCCGTTCAGGAACGCGCCCTGGACGACGTTGTTGATGTTGATGAAGCCCGCGATCCGGTCGTCGTCGCGGGTGCAGACCAGGAACCCGTACCGGGCCGGATCCTCCAGCAGCCGCCCCGCGTACGTCGCGTACGCGTCGGGGTCGGTCGGCGGGAAGAGCCACGGCGCGTGCAGGGACCGGCTCTCCTGGGCGAGCGCGGTGAACTCCGCCGCGTCGTCGAGCGTGAAGGAACGGATGCCCACGCGGGGGCCCTCGGCGAGGTACATGATCTTGTCGGGCACGGGGGTCAGGGTACTGGCCGGGGGCGGGCCGACCGGAGAGGGCCGGAGGCGGGCGGCGCGGGCCGGTGGGGGCGGGCGGCGCGAGCCGGCCGGAGGCGGGCGGCGCGAGCCGGCCGGAGGCGGGCGGCGCGAGCCGGCCGGAGGCGGGCGGCGCGAGCCGGCCGGAGGCGGGCGGGTGGCGGGCGAGGCGGGCTGGTGGGGCGGGGCGGGCCCGGTTGCGGGCGTGGCTACTTACCCCGGAGCGACTCGACCAGCTTGTCGATGCGCCGCTGCCGCGTCTCGGGGCTCTTGGCGCTCTCGATCTCTCCCACCTGCTTGCGCTTGAGGCTGAAGGCCATCCGCTCGTACGCCCCGCGCAGCGCGGGGTCCGCGTCGAGCACGGCCGCGAGGTCGTCCGGCGCCTCCACCACGCGCGGCTCGTCGTCGAGCTGGAGGTCGACCTCGATCTCCTCGCCCAGGTCGACCCCGCTCGCCTCGCGGTTGGCCGCGCTGATGCCGACGAGGATCTGGCCGCGCATGGCGGCGACCCTGGTGCGCCAGGAGTGACCGTTGATCGCGACCACCACCGGGGGCCGCTTGCCCTGCCCGAGGTCGTCGATGACCTTCTGCGGCACTTCGACGCCCAGCGCGTTCCCGGACGGGATGACCGTGGCCGTGAACTTCATGCTCGCACTCCTCGCCCGTACGGTGTGGTCTCAACCGGCCACGATATACCGGGAGTTGCCGATCATCCGCGCTGTCTCGGCTGCCCGCTCATCCGCTCCGCCCATCCGCTCCGCCCATCCGCCTCGCCCATCCGTCCCGCTCATCTGCCCCGGCGCCGGATGAAGTGGCCGCCGCAGATCACGCCGACCACGAACACCGCGACCCCAAGGATGCGTCGGGCGGGACGAAGGGCGGCACCGGAGTCGGGGGCGCCGCTCATGACCCGGCCCTTTCTGGGGTTGATGCCACCCCTTCCGTACAGAATGGGCGGTTCCGGTACGCGATGCCGCCCCGGAGCGGTCCGTACGGGTGATCCATCAGGTGGCCCGTCGGGGGATCCATCAGCTGACCCGTCCGGTGATCCACTCCCGCCTTGTCAGACAAGTGAGCCCGACGTCATGCTTGCCCCATGGCAGTGAGCGGACAACAGCGCAGGCCGGTGGTCGTCCTCTACGAGCGGATCGCCGACGCGATCCACGACGGCACCTACCCGCCGGGCTCCACCCTCCCCTCCGAGCCCCGGCTCGCGAGCGAGCTGGGGGTGGGCCGGCCCGCGCTGCGCGAGGCGCTGCTGCTGCTCCAGGAGGACGGGCTGCTCTCGGTCCGCCGGGGCGTGGGCCGGACGGTCAACGCCAGCCCGCCCCGGCGCGGCTTCGAGCAGCTCCAGCCGCTGGAGGAGCTGCTCGGCGCGGGCGGCCCGGTCGAGGTGCGGGCGCTGCTGCGCAGCGTCGAGGAGCCGACCGACTTCACCACCCAGCACCTGCTTCCGGCGGCCGGGGCCGAGCTCCGGTTCTGGGAGACCGTGCTGGTCGGCGAGGCGCTGGCGGTGGCGCTGTGCCACGAGTGGGCCGCTCCGCAGGACGTGCTCGAACGGCTGCACCCGGCGTTCGCCGCCGCCCTGGCCGACGAGCCCGCCCGCTCGATGCTCGCGCTGCTGACGGAGGCCTCCCGGGGGGTCCCGCTGACCGGGCACAGCGGGGTGACGGCGACCCTCCTCGGCCGCCGCCGGGGCGAGCAGCTGGACCGCCCGGCCGACACCCCGGCCGTACTGATCACGCAGGTCGTACGGGTGGAGGGCACCCCCGTCCTCGCCGCCAAGCACATGCTGCCGACCGGCTCCCCGGCCCTGCCCGTCCTGCACAACGGCTAGGGCCTGTCCGCTGGGTCCGACCGGCGCGCGGCCGAGGATGTACACTCCCCGGTCATGCACTTGTCTGACAACCCTGCCGCCCAGCCCGTCGCCGACTGGATACGCCGCGCGCCCAAGGCCGTCCTCCACGACCACCTCGACGGTGGTCTGCGCCCCGCCACGATCATCGAGCTGGCCCGCGCCTGCGGCTACGCGGGCCTGCCGACCGAGGACCCGGCGGCGCTGGCGGTCTGGTTCCGCGACGCGGCCGACTCCGGCTCGCTGGAGCGCTACCTGGAGACCTTCGCCCACACCTGCGCGGTGATGCAGACCCGCGAGGCGCTGGAGCGGATCGCGGCCGAGTGCGCCGAGGACCTGGCGGCGGACGGGGTCGTCTACGCGGAGGTGCGGTACGCGCCCGAGCAGCACCTGGAGCGTGGGCTCACCCTCGACGAGGTCGTCGACGCGGTGAACGCCGGCTTCCGCGAGGGCGAGCGCCGCACCGGCGGCCGGATCACCGTGCGTGCCCTGCTCACCGGGATGCGCCACACCGACCGGTCCCTGGAGATCGCCGAGCTGACCGTGGCCCACCGCGACCGCGGGGTGGCCGGCTTCGACATCGCGGGCGGCGAGATCGGCAACCCGCCGGCCCGCCACCTCCCCGCCTTCCAGCACCTGAAGCGGTCGAACTGCCACTTCACCATCCACGCGGGCGAGGCCGTCGGCGCCGAGTCGATCCACGAGGCCGTGCAGATCTGCGGCGCCGAGCGCGTCGGCCACGGTGTGCGGATCACCGACGACATCACGGTGCACGAGGACGGCACGGCGGACCTCGGCCACCTCGCGTCCTACCTGCGCGACAACCGCATCGCCCTGGAGGCCTGCCCGACCTCCAACCTCCAGACGGGCGCGGCGAAGGACTACGCCTCGCACCCGATCGACCTGCTGCGCCGCCTCGGCTTCCGCGTCACCCTGAACACCGACAACCGGCTGGTCTCCGGCACCACCATGAGCGAGGAGTTCCAGCACATGGCGGACGCCTTCGGCTACGGCCCCGAGGTGTTCGAGCAGTTCACCGTCGCCGCCGTGGAGGCCGCGTTCCTGCCGCTGCCGGAGCGCCGCCGCATCATCGACGAGCTGGTCCGCCCGGGTTACGCCGCCCTCTAGCCGACGGCGCGCCCCCAGACGGCCTACACCAGCGCGGGCACCTCCAGCGTGAGCGTGCCCGCGTCGGCGTCGAGCACCGCGGGCACCCCCAGCGGCATGGTGAGCGAGGGGGTGCAGTGGCCGAAGCCGAAGTGCTCGACCACCGGCACCCCGAGCGGGGCGAGCCGCTCGTACAGCACGGCCCGCACCTTCTCGTACGGGCCGCACTCCTCCCAGGAGCCGAGCGCCACCCCGGCGACCCCGTCCAGCCATCCCGAGCGCAGCAGCTGGGTGAGGATGCGGTCGATCCGGTAGTCCTCCTCGCCGACGTCCTCGATCAGCAGCAGTCCGCCGCGCGCCGATGCCCTGGCGTGGGGGGTGCCGACGTCGGCACCGAGCAGGGAGAGGCAGCCGCCCACGGTGACCCCGCGGGCCCGGCCGGGCACCATCGGGCGGGCGCCCGCCGGGGCGAGCGTGAGCGCCGCCCCGGGCTCGAAGAGCGTGGTGCGCAGGGAGCGCTGGGTCGGGTCGTCCTTGAGGAACGTCGCGGCCGACACCATCGGCCCGTACAGGGTGGACAGCCCCATCCGTACCGCGAACGCCTCGTGCAGCGCGGTCACGTCGCTGTAGCCGACGAACGCCTTGGGCCCGGCCGCGCGCATCGCGCTCCAGTCGAGCAGGTCCACCATGCGCTGGGCACCGTAGCCGCCGCGCGCGCAGAGCACCGCGTCGACGGACGGGTCGCACCAGGCCTCCTGGAGGTCGCGCGCCCGGCCCTCGTCACTGCCCGCGAGATAGCCGAACTCCGGGTGCCGGTCGCGCACATGCGGCATCACGACCGGGTCGAGGTCCCAGCCGCGCAGGATGTCCAGGCCCGCGTCGAGCCGCTCCCCCACCACGGGCCCACTGGAGGCGACCACCGCCACCCGGGCGCCGGGGCGCAGCCGGGCGGGCCGGGTCAGCGGGGCGGTGGCGTGGTGCGTCGGGGTCACTTCTTCAGCTCCAGGAGGGGGACGTCGGGCCGGTCGATGCCGAACGTCTGGGCGTACAGGGAGAGTTCGGCCTCCAGGGCGCGGACCATGGTGTCCGCCCGGCGGAAGCCGTGTCCCTCGCCCTCGAAGGCGATGTACGCGTGCGGGATGCCGCGGCCCGCCGTTCTGGCCAGGAACCGTTCGCACTGTACGGGCCGGCAGATCACGTCGTCGAGGCCCTGGAGCAGCAGGAACGGCACGCTGATCCGATCCGCGTGGGTGATCGGCGAGCGCTCCGCGTACCGGCCGGGGAACTGGGCGAGGGGGCCGATGAGGGATTCCATGTACTGCGACTCGAAGTCGTGCGTGCCCTCGTCGGACGACCAGTCGGTGAGGTCGAGCACCGGGTAGATCACGGTGCCGCAGGCGTACACGTCGGTGGTGGCGAGCGAGGCCGCCGAAGTCCAGCCCCCCGCGCTGCCGCCCCGGATCGCGAGCCGCCGGGGGTCGGCGGTGCCCTCGTCGGCGAGCGCCCGGGCCACCGCCGCGCAGTCCTCCACGTCGACGACGCCCCACTGCTCGCGCAGCCGGTCGCGGTACTCCCGCCCGTAGCCCGTCGAGCCTCCGTAGTTGACCTCGGCCACGCCGATGCCGCGCGAGGTGAAGTAGGCGATCTCCAGGTCGAGGACGAGCGGGACCTGGCTGGTCGGGCCGCCGTGCGCCCAGATGACGTACGGCGGCAGCTCGTCGGCGGGCGCCGCCCGGCCCGGGTGGTGCGGCGGGTAGACCAGGGCGTGGATGTCACGGCCGCCGGGACCGGTGAAGGTGCGGATCTGTGGTTCCGGGTAGTACGCGGGGTCCACCGGGTCGTCGTGGGGGCGTCCGACCACGCGGGTGCGGCCCGAGCGGGTGTCGAGCTCGACGACCTCGGGCGCGGTGCGCGGGCTGGCGGCGACGCCGACGACCCTGCTGCCGTGCACCGCGAGCGTGCTGAGCCAGGCGGTCCAGGGCCCGGCGGCGTCCACGACCTCGCCGCTCTCCGGGTCGAGGATGCCGAGCGCGGTCGCGCCCCGGCCGTGGACCACGGCGATCAGCCCGTTCTCCAGCGGGTGGAACCAGCGGCGGCCGAGCTGCCAGAGCGGCCCGCCGAACTCCTCCTCGCGCGGACAGAGCGGCACCGCCGCGCCGTCGCGGTCCCCCGGGTGCGAGGAGGACGGGACCGGCGGCGCCGGGTCGGCCCGGTAGAGGTTCCACCAGCCGGTGCGGTCGGAGGAGAAGAGCAGCCGGCCGTCGGGCGCCCACTCGACCTGGGCGACGGACTCGCCGGCCCCGCCCGCGACCGGCCGCGCCCCCGCCAACACACCGTCCTCGCCGATGTCCGCGAGGATCAGCTCGGTGCCGTCCCACGGCATGTTCGGGTGGTCCCAGGCGAGGTAGGCCACGCGCGAGCCGTCCGGGGAGAGCCGGGGGCCGGTGACGAAGCGGTGCCGTCCGTCGGAGAGCTCGCGCACCCGGCTTCGGTCCTCGGCGGCCGAGCCGTCCAGGGGCACGGCCGCGAGCACCCGGCGCACGTCCGTGGGCGCGGGCCCGGTGAACTCCTCAAGGACGCACCAGACTTCGCCCCGCTCCGCCACGAGGACCGGGTCGGCCCAGCGCAGCCCCTCGCCCACCGCCGAGAGCGGGGTGAGCGGCCTCGGCTCCCCGGCGCCGTCCGGCTCGTACGCGTACAGGCGCTGGTCGGGGAAGTGGGCGAAGACCACGAGCGGGCCCCCGGAGGCGCGCGGAACCGCCACCCACGGGCGGCCGCCGTACTCGATGACCCGCGTCCGTACGTTCCACGGCGCGGGCAGCAGCGACTGGGCGGCGCCGTCCGCCCGGCGCCGGACCAGAGCGCGGCGGCCGCCCTCGGTGGGGCGCGGCTCGGTCCACCACACCTCCTCGCCGACGACCCCGACGAAGTCGGGCGCCCCGTCGCGGCTCGCGGCGAGCTCGGCGTCGATGGGCGACGGCCAGGTTCCGTAAGGACCGATGGGCACCATGTCTTCCACTCCCCCTACGCGGAACGCAGATAGTGATCGAGGACGCGCACGCCGAAGTGGAGCGCGTCCACCGGGACCCGTTCGTCGACGCCGTGGAACAGCGCCTGGTAGTCGAAGCCGGCCGGCAGCCTCAGCGGCGAGAAGCCGTAGCCGGTGATGCCGAGCCGGGAGAACTGCTTGGCGTCGGTGCCGCCGGACATGCAGTACGGCACGACATGGCCCTCGGGGGCGAACTCCTCGACGGCGGCGCGCAGTTTGGCGTACGTCGGGGAGTCGACCGGGGCCTGCAGGGCGACCTCCTTGTGGTGGAACTCCCAGTCGACGTCCGGGCCGGTGAGCCGGTCGAGCGTGTCCCGGAACTCCTCCTCGCCGCCCGGCAGGATGCGCCCGTCCACATACGCGGTGGCGTGCTCCGGAATGACATTGATCTTGTAACCGGCTTCCAGCATCGTTGGGTTGGAGCTGTTGCGCACGCTCGGTTCCACCAGGGCCGCGGCCGGGCCGAGCTTGGCGAGGAGCTCGTCCACGTCGAAGCCGGGTGCGGCCGGGTCGGCCTCGATCCCGTACAGCGCGGCCAGTTCGGCCAGGGCGGCCCGGACGGTCGAGGTAAGCCGGACCGGCCACTGGTGCTCCCCGATCCGGGCGACGGCCGCGGCCAGCCGGCTGACCGCGTTGGCCCGGTTCACCTTGGAGCCGTGGCCCGCCCGGCCGTGCGCGGTGAGCCTCAGCCAGCCGGTGCCGCGCTCGCCCGCCGCGATCGGGTAGAGCGCCATGCCGGGGCCCGCGTGGAAGGTGTACGCGCCGGATTCACTGATTCCTTCGGTGCACCCCTCGAACAGGCCGGGGTGGTGGTCGGCGAGGAAGCCGGAGCCGTCGATCGCGCTCGCCTCCTCGTCCGCGGTGTACGCGATGACGATGTCCCGGCGGGGGCGGACGCCCGCGCGCGCCCAGGCCCGGACGACCGCGAGGACCATCGCGTCCATGTTCTTCATGTCCACGGCGCCGCGCCCCCACACCACGCCGTCGCGCACCTCCCCGGAGAAGGGGTGCTCGCTCCAGTCGGCGGGCTCGGCGGGCACCACGTCGAGGTGACCGTGGACGAGGAGGGCGTCGGCCGAGGGGTCGGTGCCCTCGATGCGCGCCACCACGTTGGTGCGCCCGGGCGTCCGCTCCAGGAGGGTGGGCTCGAGGCCGGTGGCGGCGAGCCGTTCCGCCACGTACTCGGCAGCGGGGCGCTCGCGGCAGTCCCCGCCGCCGCGGTTGGTGGTGTCGATCCGTATGAGCTCCGAGGTGAAGGTGACCACCTCGTCCAGCGCCCGCTCGTCGATGTGCTCAGCCATACTGCTCCTCCACGGCGGACGAGACGATGGTGGTGACCGCCTTGAAGGTGCGGATGCCGTCGTACATGGTGTCGCTGGTGTAGGCGACGCGGCGTTCCCCGGTCCGCACGGCGCCCGGGACCACCGTGGCGGCCATGGCCAGGTGCTCCGCGTCGAATTCGAGCTCGACGGTGAACGGGCCCCCCGCCACCGGCTCGTGACGGACCGCCAGGCCCGCCGCCCGCTTCGCGGCCGCCCTGATGTCGGCGGCCGTACGTGCCGGGGTGCGGCACACCGCCGCGTACCGCGAGACGTGGTCCTTGACCGCCACCTTGTGCGCCCCCGGCGCGTACCCCTCCGCGTCCGCGCAGGTCAGGTCGTCGCCGGTGACCAGGACGACCGGCACCCCGTACTCCGCGACCACGCGCGCGTTGAGCAGGCCCTCGCTCGCCCTCGTCCCGTTCAGCCAGACGCCGGTGATGGAGTTGGCGAGGTAGGTGTGGGCGAGGACGCCTTCGGTGCCCGCGCCCGTGTGGTAGCCGACGAACGCGATCCCGTCCACGTCGCCGTGCTGCACGCCTTCGACCATGGACAGCGACTTGTGCCGGCCGGTGAGCATCTCCACGCGCTCGTCCAGTCGTTCGAGGAGCAGATTGCGCATGGACCAGTGCGCTTCGTTGATGAGGACCTCGTCGGCGCCCCCGTCGAAGAAGCCCAGCGCCGCCGCGTTCACATCGGACGTGAACAGGGCGCGGCAGCGCTCCCACTGCGGGGTGCCCGGCAGCACATCGGCGGGCCAGGTGACACCGGTGGCGCCCTCCATGTCGGCGCTGATCAGGATCTTCATGCGTACGACGCTACCGGCCGCCGAATTTGCCGGCCAGAGCCCACACCGCTGCGCGATGACCCGGGTCTGTCGACGAGGACGGGCAGGACCCGGTGAATCTTGACGGTGATTTCGGGATCTCCGGCCACGGCTGTGCGGGCCGTGAGATCGTGCGCAGGTGACCGACGCTGCTGGGACATGGATGGCGACACGACCGGACGACCGCGGTTCGTCCGTTCTGCGCTTCGCGGTGGAACTCGTCGCCTGGGTGGCGACGCCCTGGGCGCTGGCCGGCTCTTCATGGCTGCTTGCCGCCCTGTCCGTGGTGGTCCTGATCGGTCTTCCCACGTGCTTCTCCACCCCGGGTGACAAGTCGAGCGTGATCGTCGCGGTGCCGGGCTGGGTCACGATCCTTCTGGTGCTCCTCCAGCTCGTCGCGGCCGTGGCTTCCTCGTGGCTGGCCTGGCCCGCGTGGGCGGCGGTCCCCGTGACCCTGCTGGCCGCCGCCACCCTCGTCACGGAGCGCCGTCGCTGGCGGTGGCTGGCTTCGGGGGACCGTCTCGTCGCCTGAGGCACTGGCCAATTCGTGCAGGCCTCTTGCATGTTGGTCCAGACCAATGCCAGCCTCTGGTCCGGACCAGCTGCGAAGGAGCCCCAACATGTCCGTACGACGCACAGCGGCCTCGCTCGGTGTTCTCGGTGTGGCGTCCGCGTCACTGCTCTCCGTCGCCGGCTCGCCCGCCGCCGCGCACGGCGCGGTGTTCAACCCGGTCAGCCGAGTCGCCGCCTGTTACGCGGAGGGCCCCGAGACTCCCAAGTCACAGGTGTGCAAGGACCTGGTCGCCGACTCCGGCACCCAGCCGCTCTACGACTGGAACGAGGTCAACATCGCCAACGCCGACGGGCACCACCAACAGCTCATCCCCGACGGCAAGTTGTGTTCGGCCAACCGCGAGAAGTACCGCGCGCTGGACTGGGCCCGCACCGACTGGCCCGCCACGGGTGTGTCGGCGGGCTCCTTCGGGTTCAGGTTCCGGGTGACGGCCCCACATTCGGGGACGATGACGGTGTACATCACCAAGGAGGGCTTCGACCCGACGAAGCCGCTGAAGTGGTCCGACCTGGATTCCCAGCCGGTCGCCACGTACGCCACGACGAGGACCGCCACGGACGGCTACTACACCTTCACCGGGAACCTGCCCGCGCGCACCGGCCGCCACATCATCTACAAGATCTGGCAGCGCGACGACAGCCCCGAGGCGTTCTACAGCTGCTCGGACGTCGTGTACGGCAAGTCCCCGCAGGCGGCGGCCCAGCCGGCCGCGCCCAGTCAGCGGAGCATCGACGCGGGCGCGGACAGGTCGACCGTCAGCCACCACGGGCACGGCGGCGGCACGCCCCCGAAGGACTCGTTCGCCCTGGGCGCCGCGGCGCAACCCGTCGCGGCGGCCTCCGTGGCGGGCGTCCTGGCCGGCGGCGTACTGCTCCTGCGCCGGCGCAAGGACTCCTGACCCGGCGCCGACCCGGCCGCCGGCGCGGCCGGCCTCACCCGGTGCGCCCCACCACCCACCACGTAGAGGGCAGCGCGATACGGGTGCCGTCCGGGCGGTACTCGGTCGTGGTCAGCGGCAGTTCGCCGCGGGCCACGACCGTGAGACCGGCCGCGCCGAGCAGGGCGGGCACTGCCGCGTCGGCCACGTCGACCGGGGTGAGGCCGTGGGCGAAGACCGGGCGGAGCTTCGGCGGCGCCCCCGCGGGGTCCTGGGCCAGCCCCATCAGGACCGGCTTCGCCGCCTCCGCGAGCTCCACCAGGAGGGCCCGGCCACGCGTCCCCACCAGGGTGGCGACCGCGTCGGCCAGGGGCTGGCGGTCGGCCGGTTCGCACTGGTGGAGGACCCCGCGCACATACACATTGGCGTCGCCCAGGCGCGCGTGCAGCTCGTGGACGGCCTTCTCGTCCGTCGCGTCCAGCTGGTCGAACCGGACCCGCCCGTCCGGGTCCTGGCTTCTGGCCCGCTCCACCGCGGCGGACGAGAGGTCGACGCCGACGACGCTGTCGTAGCGGTCGGCGAAGAAGCGGGACTGGGTGCCGTTGCCGCACCCCAAGTCGACCATGGGCAGCGCCAGATCGGCCAGATGGGGCTCGAAGAGGGCGAGGTGGGGGCCCGCCGTCAGGGCCGGTTCGGCGTCCCAGAACACCGCGCCCTGCTCGTCCGGCGCCGCGTTCCAGAAGCCGTCCCAGGCGTCCTTGTACCGACTCGTCACGCTCATGACCGACTCCCCAGGCTGGCACGCACAGTGTCAAGATCGGTCTATCGCTCCGGGGGCACGCCGACAAGCGCCCGGCGCAATCATTCACTCCGCGTTCGAGCCGGTTCAGCGCCTCGTGCGCCCCCTGGACGGCAACGGCACCTCGAACCACACGGTCTTGCCCTCGCCGGTACGGCTGGTCCCCCACTCGCGGGCCAGCCTGCTCACCACCCGCAGACCGCGCCCGGCCTCGTCCACCGGCCCGGCGTGCAGCAGCATGGGCAGCGTGTGGTCGTCGTCGACGACCTCGCAGCGCAGCGTCTCGGCCCGCACCATCCGCAGCCTCACCCGGTGGCTGTGCGCGTGCCGTACGGCATTGGTGACGACCTCGCTGACCAGCAGCTCCACCGTGTCCGCCACCTCACCGAAGCCCCAGTCACGCAACCGGTCGACGACCAGGCGGCGGGCGCGGGCCACTTCGCGCGCGTCTATGGCGAGTTCCCACTCGGCGACGTCCTCGCGCGCTATGCCGTTGAGCCGGGCCATCAGCAGGGCCACGTCGTCCTTGCGGCCGCCCCGGGTGTTGAGGGCGCGGATGATGGTGTCGCAGGCGTCGTCCATGGAGGCGGCCGGGTGCGCTGCCGACTCGCAGAGCGTCGCCAGCCCCACGCCGATGTCCTCGCCCCGCACCTCGACCAGCCCGTCGGTGCACATCACCAGCCGGTCGCCCGGCTCGACGGCCACGCGCGCGGTCTCGAACGGCACCCCGCCGACGCCGATGGGCGCCCCGGTTGGGAGGTCGAGCAGCTCGCTGCGGCCGTCGGCGGCGCGGACCAGGACCGGCGGCACATGGCCCGCGTTGGCCATCAGGAGCTCACCCTTGATGGGGTCGTAGACCGCGTACAGACAGGTCGCCAGATAGTGCTCACCGAGCCGCTGCGCCAAGTCGTCGAGGTTGCGCAGCAGTTGGGCGGGCGGCAGATCGAGGGCCGCCATGGTCTGCACGGCGGTGCGCAGCTGGCCCATCATCGCGGCGGAGTTGAGGCCGTGGCCCATGACGTCCCCGACCACCAGGGCGATCCGGGAGCCGGGCAGCTTGATGGAGTCGAACCAGTCGCCGCCGACCCGGCCCAGCAGGGTGCCCGGCAGATAGCGCGTCGCCGTGTCGCAGCCGGTCATCTGCGGGGTGACCTGCGGCAGCATCGAGTCCTGGAGGGTCTCGGCGACGCTCTCCTGGTATGTGTACATCCGGGCGTTGTCGAGTACGAGACCGGCGCGGGCGGCGAGTTCGGCGCCCGTCACCCGGTCCATGTCGTTGAACTCGGCGCGCTCGGCGTGGCGCAGCAGGATCATGAAGCCGAGCACCACGTTGCGCGCCTTGAGGGGAACCACCAGCATCGACCGGCCGTTGATCAGAGGCCGGATGTCGCGCTTTTCGAACTGCGAGGCGATGGCGGTGCCCATCTGCTCGCTGATGCGCGGGACGAGCACGGGCTCGCCGGAGGTCATGCACTGGAAGAAGGGGGTGTGCGCGGGGAACGGCATGGACTCGCCGACCGGTACGACGTCGTCCCACCGCCCGGGCGCGTCGACGTGCTCAAGGGCGACCCGGTGCCACAGCGTGGTCTCGTCCGGCGGCCCGTCGGGGAACCCCTCACCCGCGATGACCTGTTCGCGCAGATAGGTGCCCGCGACGTCGGTGAAGCGCGGCACCACGGCGGCGCTCACCTCCTGGATCGTCCGGGACAGATCGAGGGAGGAGCCGATCCGGCCACTGACCTCGTTGAGGAACTCCAGCCGCTCCCGCACCGCGGCGTACTCAAGGTCCTGCGCGAACTCGGGAGCGGACGCCCGGCCGACGGCGGCAGCCGCCTGCTCGCCGCGCCGCACGGCCCTGCGCTCGGCCCGGCGCGGCACGCCCCAGTCGGGCGTCACCGGCACCCGGTCGTGCTGGCTGAACTCCAGCACGGGATAGCCGAGTTCGAGCACCTGCGAGACGATCCGGGAGCTCTCCCCGACGCTCATGCTGGGCAGGATCTCGGGCAGCCGCCCGGCCAGCTCGTCGGCGCCCTGGAACTCGGTGTGCAGGGCGAAGCCCGGCGCGATCCGCTCCACACCGCCCCGGTCCGGCCCCGGGTGCTCGGCGTGCAGCTGCCCCGCGTCCGCCGCCAGCACGAGGAGCCGCTCGGAGCCCGGCCCGACCAGCGGATACGCCCACCAGAGCACATCGACGCGGGGCCGCCCGGGATCCGAGAGGGTGGCCCGTCCGGCCGTGGGGTACGAGGTCAGGCCGCTGAGCGAGGCGTCCAGGCCGGGGCTGAACGCGTCGTAGGCGTCCAGCTCCCGCAGGACGTCGCCGGGCCCGTCCTGGCGCAGCGCGCCGGAGACCGGGAGCAGATCGAGGGCGGGCCGGCCGACCGCCGCCTCGCGGGCGGGTCCGAAGAGCCGTCGCGCACCGGTCGACCAGTGCGACACCAGCCCGTCGCCGTCCACGACGATCACGGCAAGCGGAATCCGTCCGGCCGCGGCGGACTGCCGCGGCAGCGTCGGCGGAGTGCCACTGTCCATGGGTGGAGGCTCCTTCCCCGCCGCAAGGATCTGCGGCTGTGGCACCTACCGTACGGCCACGCGACGGGCACGCGCGGGGCAACGCCGGAATAGGGCGCGCGCCCGCGTGTACCGGGCAATCGGTTGACGAATAGTCAGTCCTCGTGGCCGAGTTGGAGGTCGCGCTCGGTGCGTCCGCCGCCCGCGACCTGGAGCACCGTGGCCACCGGCGGATACCCGGCCGCGATCACCGTGTACTCGCCGGACGAGAGGTCGACGAAGCGGAAGGTGCCGTCGGGGCCGGTGGTGAGGGTGTCGACCACGTTCCCAGCGGCGTCGAGCAGCGTCACCCGCGCGTCCTCGACCGGCCGTCCGCCGCTCGCCCTGACCGTGCCGCGCAGCACCGCGCCGCCCGCGAGCTCGATGTCCTGCCGGGTCTCGCGCGAGGCCTGGACGCTCACCGGGAGCGCGGCGGGCCGGAAGGCGGGCGCGCCGGCGGCCAGGGTGTACTCACCGGCGACCAACTCGCTGATCACATAGGCGCCTTCGCGCCCGCTGCGGGTGCTGGCGACGACCTCGCCGCGTACGTCGGTGAGGGTGACGGCGGCGTCCCTGACCGGGGTGCCGTCGGCGGTGACCACCGACCCGGCGAGGCGTCCGGCGCCGCCGAGGACCACGTCGAGCTCGACCGGGCGCTCGCCCACGGTCACCGAGACGGCCTGCGGCTGGTGCCCTCCGGCCGCCGCGATCAGGACGTAACTGCCGGCTCCCGGCGCGCTCAGCGCGTACCGCCCGTCCTCGCCGCTGCCGCCGCGCCCGACCTGCTGCCCGCGCACGTCGACGAGGGTGAGCGCGGCGCGCGGCACGCTGGTCCCGTCGCTGTGCTGGACCGTTCCGCAGACCGGAACTCCGCTCGCGTACGGGGCGTTGGACGTACGGGCGTGGGGCACGGGGGCCGGGTCGACGGCGGGGGCGGCCGGGGCGTTCTGGGACACCAGCGGTTTCTCCTTGAGGAAGAAGGCGAGCAGGAGGCCGAGCACGAGCACCGGCACCAGATAGAGGAAGATCCGCGGCATCGCCTCGGCGTAGGCGCGGATGTAGCCGTCGCGCAGGGCGGGCGGCATGGTGTGGACCAGCTGCGGGGTGATCGACTGGGGGTCGGGGAGGCGGGCGCCCGCGGGGAACTGCTCGGTGAGGGAGTGGGCGAGGCGGTTGGTGAACAGGGTGCCGAAGACCGCGGCCCCCACGCTGCCGCCGATCTGCCGGAAGTAGTTGTTGGCGCTGGTGGCGGTGCCCAGGTCGGCGGGGTCGGCGGCGTTCTGCACGGCGAGGACGAGCACCGGCATCACCAGGCCGATGCCGATGCCGAGGACCGCCATCCAGACGCTGTAGTCGAGCCGGGGCGTGTCGGTCTCAAGGCGGGAGAGCAGCCACATGCCGACGGCTGAGACCGCGCTGCCGAGGACCGGGTAGATCGTGTAGTGGCCGGTGCGGCTGATGAGCTGTCCGGAGATGATCGAGGCGCCGACGATGCCACCCATCATGGGCAGCACGAGGAGCCCGGACTCGGTGGCGCTGGCGCCGTCCACCATCTGCAGGAAGGTCGGCAGATAGCTGGCCGCGCCGAAGAGCGCGACACCGATGACCGCGCCGACCAGCCCGGAGATGTTGAAGATCGAGTCACGGAACAGCCGCAGCGGGATGACCGGTTCGCACGCGTAGTTCTCGACCACCACGAAGAGCAGCGTCGTGCCGAGGGCTCCGGCGGCCAGCCCCAGGATGGTGCGCGAGCCCCAGGCGTACTCCGTACCACCCCAACTGGTCAGCAGCACCACGCAGGTGGAGGCGGCGACGAGGAGGAGCGAGCCGAGGACGTCCAGGCGGGGGCGGGCGGTGGGCCGGGGCAGCTTGAGGACGACGGCGATGACGGCGAGGGTGACCAGGCCGAAGGGGACGTTGATGTAGAAGCACCAGCGCCAGGAGGCGTGGTCGGTGAAGAAGCCGCCGAGCAGGGGCCCGGCCACGGACGCCAGGCCGTACACGGCGCCGATCAGGCCCATGAAGCGGCCGCGTTCGCGGGGCGGCACGATGTCGGCGATGATCGCCTGCACGCCGATCATGAGCCCGCCGCCGCCCACGCCCTGGACGGCGCGGAACGCGATGAGCTCGTCCATGGTCCGCGACCAGCCGGCCAGCGCCGAGCCGATCACGAAGACGACGATGGCGAACTGGAAGACGGGCTTGCGGCCGAAGAGGTCGCCGAGCTTGCCGTAGATGGGCAGCCCGACGGTGGAGGCCAGCAGATAGGCGGTGACGGCCCAGGAGACCTTGTCGAGGCCGTGCAGATCACCGACGATCTTCGGCAGCGCGGTCGCCACGATCATCTGGTCGAGCGCCGCGAGCAGCATGGTGAGCATCAGGCCGAGGAAGACCAGCCGCACCCGGCGGGGGGTGAGCCCCACGGGGGCCTCGTGGACCGGGCCGTCCGCGGGTGCCGGGTCCGGGTCCAGCTCCAGGTCGGGGTCCAGGTCCAGCTCCGGGTCCGGCGAGCGGTCCGCCGAGACCGCGTCGGAGTGCTGCGGGGCCGGCTCCCGCGCGGCCCGCCGCGTCCGCCGCCCCTCCCCCGAAGGCCCGTCCTGCGCCGGGTCCTTCACCAGAGTGATCCCACCCACGTCTGCTCCCCTCGTCGCGCCGCCTGATTCGCCTGCGCGGCGTACATACTGCGCATCGGGCGCTAATGGGGAGCAAGCGGAAGAGGAGTGGTGCGCGGGCGCACAACTCGCCCTGGAGGGGCGCGTGTCCACCGCCTCATCAGCGTGTTTCACACGGCCCGGGACGCGCGGGCGCACCACCGGGCCGCCGTGAAAACCACTCGAACCGGTGACCTTGACCGGGAACCCGCAGGGGCGGCCTGTCGGCCCGGGCCTACTTCTCGACCTCGGCGGCGAGCTTGCCGAGCACGGTGTCGTAGATGCGGTTGAGGCCCTTGGGGGCGAAGGTCTTCTCGAAGAAGCCGCCGATGCCGCCGGCGCCGTTCCACACGGTGGTGACGACGACCTTGGAGCGACCCTCCCCGGCCGGGGTCACGGTCCAGGTGGTGACCATGGACGAGTTGCGGTCCTTCTCGACGAGCTGCCCCTCGGTCGGCTCGGAGACCTCCAGCAGGCAGTCGCGCACGCGCTTGCTGGTGGCCTGGAGCTTCCAGTGGACGAGGGTGCCCTCGCCGTCGCCGCCCTCGCGCACCTGGTACTCGCTGAAGTGCTCGGACAGGAGCTTGGGGCGGCTGTCCTTGTAGTCGGCCACGGTGTCGAACACCGTCTCCGGGTCCGCCGCGATGATCCGCTCCGTGGTGGCCTCGACCTGCGCCATGGCTCTTCCTCCAGCACTCGTGAGATCCGGGGGGTGCGCCCGGATTCGGGGTGGGCAAAGCCAATCACCTCGGGTGCGGGCCCCCAAAATCGGGGTTGCGGCGATCATGGGAACAGATGTTCTATTCTGGCGCCACGGTGACGAACGGCGTCACTGTTACGGACGAGGCCCGAGGAGGCGTGCATGCGCTGGGACAATCTGGCCGAGAGCGATCCACCGCCGTCCGGCACGGGCGGCGCGGCCGCGCTGTTCGATGCGGACGCGGTGGTCACCCGCACCTTCGACACCCCCGAGTTCCGCGGGGTCACCTTCCACGAGGTCCGCGCGCGGTCGATCGTGAACCGGGTGCCCGGGGCGTCCCGGATGCCGTTCGAGTGGACCGTCAACCCGTACCGGGGCTGCACGCACGCGTGCGTGTACTGCTTCGTTCTCCTTGCTTAGTTGCAGTGTCTCTTTCCACGCCTCACCCGTCCGAGTGGTTCCATCCAAATCTTCGGCAATCAGGTGTGTCGCTTTCTAGCGTGAAGCACATGCACCTGACCTACTTCTCACCCGCTGGGTGGGAGACGTGGGACCTCGGCCGGAAGCCGTTGATCCGAGAAGGCACGCCCGTTCTCATCGATGAAGATCTGCGATTCGAAGACAACGGGACGCCAAGGCCCACCATCGCCGTCAACCGATGGCTGCGGGAGCTGCCAACTATGGGCGTCCCCGCCGCGAAGTCATGGAAGGCGTACGCGCAGGCCCTTCGCACCTGGCTGGAGTTCCTGCACGACCGCCAGGTACATCCCTTCGCCGACCGGCAACAGCTGCGCGCCGTGCTGAGCGCATTCGCCGAGTACCGGTTCAACGGTCCACTGGAGGTCCGCTGGGACGGGTCCACCTGGAACAACCGAATCACCATCGTCGCGGGGTTCTACAAGTGGGCGCTCCGGGAGGGCCTGTGCACGGACGTACCGTTCACATACGCCCAGGTCACCCACTACAGCTCGACCGGTCCCCACGAAACGACGCGGAACCTCGCGACCGTGAGGCGGGCGAAGCCTCACGTGACCGTCAAGTACCTGGAAGCCGACTTCAAGGACCTCTTCCTGCGCGGACTGGCAGGTCTGACTCCCGACGGCCAAGAAGACACCGCGCCGGACCGCTTCCGCGGCCGCCACCTTGGCCGTAACGCGGCAATGGGGCGCTTGGTGGTCTCGTCCGGACTACGAGCCCAGGAGTTCACGCACCTGCTCACCTACGAGATTCCGGCCCTGCCGGCACGGCGCACCCGTGTCCCCATCCGGTGGCCGTTGGCGAAGGCGGTAACCAAGGGGACAAAGCCGCGGGAAACCTGGATCGACTACGGCGCCCTTGCCGAGGTCTATCAGTACATCGACCTGGACCGGGACGTGGCGACGTACGGCAGCGCCTACCAGCCAGATTCGCGTCTCGGCGACCCGCTTGTCGTCGCAGACCCCCACTGGGAAGGCGCCAAGATCAACGGGCGTACTATCTCCTGGCGTCGCCTCGGCCCGATCGAGCGACGACGTCTGGTGGCTCACGACGGCACCTCGCCGCTGGTGGCGCTGCAGTCGAACGGTGAGCCGTTCGTCGACTGGGGAACCGTCTTCCGGCGCACCTCCAAGCGCATCCGGGAGCGGTTTGAGCCGCGCTTCCCCACCGTCACGCCACATACCCTGCGTCACACGTTCGCGATGGCGACCATGGAAGCTCTGATCAAGGGCTACTACCAGCAAGCCGCGCAATTGATTGTTGACACCGACGAGGACGCCGCGCTCGCTCTATATCTGACGAAGTCCGAGCCGATCCTAGTCCTTCGCGACCTGTTGGGACATTCCAGCATCGCCACCACAGAGGTCTATCTGATGCGTCTGGATACGCAGCGCATCTTCCGGGAGGCCTACAAGCAGGCAGGATCACGCAACGGCCTGCTCGGTTCGGCGGCACGGGACGAGGCCGCAGAAGAGTTCGACGATGAAGGTGGCATCTGATGGCCGCAACCGTGCACCACAAGCCGCTTCGGGTCGAGTGCGTGTTCCCTGACGGAACCCGCTGGACAGCGCGGCTGGATGACACCCTGAACCCGGTGTTGGCCGCTGATCTGGCCCTCGGTCTCACCTCATGTATCCATCCGCACGGCCGGATCACCAAGCTCTCCACCGTCAGGGGTCACGTCGCCACGTTGAAGACCATGGTCAACCACCTGGCCAAGGACGGATTCACCGGCGGAGCCCCAAATCTCAGCAGGTCGAACGTGGTGAGGCATTGGCTCGCCTTCGACTATTACCACGGCGCGAAGACCCGAGCCCTGTTGTCCGGGTACGACCGGGAGACCGGCGCATTACGCCAGGAAGTACGGGTCCACCTGGAGGGCCGGGCGCTCAAATCGCGACCAGCTTCCGAACCGCACAAGCCCTACACCGACGGCGAGTGGCAGCGGCTCCAGGACGTCATGCGACGGCTAGCGAACGAGGCCTGGCAGGGCCACAAGAGCGCGCTGGCACTGGCTGCCGCAGGAGACGACCCTCGTGAGTACGGAATGAGCCGGGAGAACGTGGCCTGGCTACTCCTCAACCACGGCCCAATGTCCAGCAGAGAGCTCATCGCAGCCACGGGTTGCACCCAGAAGAGCCAGTGGGTGAAGGCAGACCTACCGGAGCTGAGGAGGGCGCTCTACCCGTCCGCGTACGTCATGCACGCCCACCGCCTACTTCTCGGTATGTACACAGGGGTCGTCCCGGACGGTATCGCCGATCTCGGTCTGGACGGCATCACCTGGGCTGGTAACAGCACCGTGCTTATGGACTACGTCAAGGGACGAAGCGGCCCGGAGTCCGTGACGATCACCAAGCGGGCTGTCGCACTGCTGGAACGATGGCTGGCTCTCTCCACCCCGCTCCGAAACATCGCGGCACATGAACTGCGCGAAGACCTCTGGGTCCTCGCCCGGCGCCGGACCGCTCTCGCCGAATCCACATCGCCCTACGTCGTCGTGAACATCGGCAAGGGCGGCGACCGCGCGAAACAGCAACGGGAACTGGTTTCACTCCACGGCCTACACGACGACTCAGGCCAGGCACTCCAGATCCATGCCTCCCGTATCCGCGAGACCCACATCAACATCGGTGCTCGACGTTCGTGGACGGGCCGCACCACGATCGACCCGAACCACACTCCAGGGGTGGAAGGAGACCACTACGCCAGCGCACAGACCCCAGCGCAGAAGGACGCCATCGGGACGATCGTCGAGGAGGCCCAGGCCGACGTTCTACGCAAGGCCCTGGCACCGACCGTACTGACCGAAGACGAACTGGCCTCTGTTGCCGCCGGCCTACCGGACGCAGCAGCACGACTCGGGCTGGACGGAGACGAGTTGGCGGAGTTGCTTGGCGGCGAGCGGGATGTGTTCACCGCATCGTGCAAGAACCAGCTGGCCGGGATTCACGGACCAAAAGGAAAACCTTGCCCGGCTCGGCCCTGGGTCTGCCTGCTGTGCCCGCTGTCGGTGTTCATGCCCCGGCATGCGCCAAACCTACTCCGACTCAAGGCCTACTTCTCCCGCCAGTTCCGCCAGATGACCAATGCCCAGTTCATCGCCATTTTCGGCCCGTACGCCGACCGGCTGGAGCGAGACATCCTTGCCAGATTCCCAACTGCCGTACTGGGACGGGCCGCCATGACTGTCATCGATCGTGACGCGGAGATCCCGCTCCGGCCCGAGGAGATGACCGCGTGACGATTGCAGCAGTCATGCCAACCGTTCCAGCCCGGGGATATGCGCCCATCCCGCCTTCACTCTCCAACCGGTCCCCATTCGCACAGGTGGACATTTGCGAGGCGGCCGGACTGGAACTGGTTCCCACCGCACACCGCCCTCGCTTCGAAGAAGACCTGTGGATCTTGGAAGGCCTCGCTCATGCACCAGCGTCCATGAGGCGGGTTTACAAGCGGTGGAACTTCGCCCCGATCCTCAATCCGGCATGGCGGCTGGCCGCGAAGGAACTCGTGCTCGCTTTGCTCGTGCCGAACCACGAGTCCGTGGCTGAACTTCCGCACGCCTTCCGCACACCCATCAAACCGAACAGCGTCTACGGCACGCTGATGGCGCTGACCCACTGGCTCAACCACCTCACCGGGCAGGGCATCAAGACGCTGGAAGACGTCGGGCAGGAGCACTGCGACGCCTACCTGGAGATCCGGAGGCGGCGCAAGGACGGCACCGGGGAGATCGAGCCCAGCAGCTTGTCGAACATCGTCAAACCCATCCTGTACCTCGCCAGGTACAGGGAACTGTTCACGTCGGACGCCTACACAGCGGGGTTCTTCCCCTGGGATGGGCGGCCCGCGGGCCAGGTAGCAGGGTGGCTTCAACGCAATGCCGGAAATACGACCCCGCCTGTTCCGGACAATGTGTTCCAACCGATGCTGGATTCCGCCCTCTACCTCGTAGACACGATCGGCCCGTATGCCGCCGCTGAGCTGAGGCAATTCCTTGACTTCGCAGCCTCCGCAAGAGCGATGCCACAGCACCGGTCACTGACCGGAACCGACCGCAGTCAAATCCTGGCCGCCATCGAGGAGTATGCCCGTGACGACCTGCCGTTCCCGCGGCTGGAGGGCAACAAGATCAGCCTCCGCGTCAATAAGGGTTGGCGACCTGACGACCCGCTCCTGGCAGTGAACACACAGCGATTCGCCCAGACGGTCATCGGCGTCCGCAACTTCAACACCCGCGACCTGGCGATGCTGAGGCCGGCCTGGGAGGCCGCTGTAGCGGCCGTCGGAGTCGGCGGGGACTGCGGCCTGCGAGCCGAGCTCATCCCGCGCCACGACGAGCCGTCAGTCGAAGTCCCGTGGACGCTCCCCCTAGAAGGGAGCGAGCTGCGCGCCCTGTCCCAGGTCATGCTGTCGGCTTGCCTGCTGGTCACGGCCGCGATCAGCGGCATGCGCGCCAGCGAACTCGAAGAACTCGACTCGTCCTCTTGCCTACCTCCGACCGAGACAATCGGCGGCGGCGTCCGCTACCGGCTCGGATCACGGTTGATCAAGGGCCGTAAGTTCGGAGGCACCCCCGAGGAATGGGTGGTCATCGAGGAGCCATACCGGGCCGTCCAACTCGCCATCCGCTTTTCAGGCCCCAACTCCAACAGTGCGTTGTTCGGCAGCGAGGCGCTCGACGTGGGCAAGGCCTACACGGGGTTCCGGGAATGGGTGAACGGACCGGCCGGGCAGCGCCTCGGACTACCGCTCATTCCGGCAGGGCCGGTCAACGCCCGGATGCTCCGACGCACGTTGGCGCTCGCCCTGGCCCACCGGCCCATGGGCCTGCTGGCCGCGAAAATCCACCTCAAGCACGTAAGTGTCGCGACCACCGAGGGGTATGCGCACCTACCCGGCGGATCGCAGGGCGTCTTCCTCGACGAGGTCCGGGAGGCAGAGGAAGAACATCATGTCGAGCTGACGCGGGAGGCATTCCGGGACTTCCAGAAGGGGGTCATGCCAGCCGGGCCAGGTGCATCGGGGCTGATAGCCGCGTTTACGCACATCGACGCCGAGCTCAGAGAACACGAGGCGGGCGAAGCCAAAGTGCTAGACAGTGACCGCCGCCTGGAGACCCTGCTACAGCGCGAGGCCAAGAACCTGCACGTCGGGGTGGCGAACTACTGTTGGAACCGCGATCCGGACAAGATGCTGTGCTGGAAACTCGCCGGCACCACACCCAAGGCCGACAGCAAACCGATGGTCGGGATGTGCGACTCCGCCCGGTGTCCGCAGGCCACACACCACCCGTGCCACCGCGAGGTGTGGCAGAGCAGTCACGACAGCCAGAAGGTCTTCCTCGGAACCATCGGTCGCAACAAGGTAGCGAAGGCAGCCCTTCAGACCGATGTGGACCGCAGTCGGCGGGTACTGGACGAGATCGATGCCGCCGCGATCACCGCCTCAGCAAAGGATGAGGAATGACATGGCACGGCTGACCGACGACGTGAAGGCCCAAAACGAAGAGGCAGTCCGAGCGGCGATGGACCGTCTCCTGCGCGGCGAGCTCCCGACAGGCGGAAAGCTGGACCTCAAGACACTGGCAGTTGAGGCCGGCGTCCCGCGCACCGGTTTCTACGCGAAGAGGAACCGCGATGGTTCGGAGCGGCCTGGCCCATACCAGCATCTCGGCGAGGAGTTCCTACGGCGCCTCGCCACGCTTCAGGCGGCCGGGGAAGCCGTGGACCCCCGGGACACACAGATTGCCCGCCTCAAGGCCGCCAACCAGGAACTGCAGGAGCGCGTAGCCAAACGCAACGACAGGATCCAAGAACTCACGGATTTCCAGAAAATGGCCCTCTCCCGCCTTGACGCCCAACACGAGGAGATTGTCCGGCTCCGGGGTGCCCTGCTCAGGCCTGGCCACCTCCGTCCTCTGCCTACCCCTAGTCCAGCAACACCCAGCCAGAGCTAGTAGGTCAGGCCAACGTGGACGGCGACAGTCCACGACTCCGAAACTCAGACCTGACCTGACAGCGCCAGCCGCGGCGGAGCCGGTGTCGCGAGGCCACACACCCCGCGACACTGCGTTGTCGCCCGAGTAGGGCGGGCGTGTGGCCGTCGGCGGCCCGTACGTACCCGCGGTACCGGGCCCATGTCGCGGATTGGGGCGGTGATCGGACGGGCCGGGGCGGCCGACCGGCGAGCATCCAGTGAGCTGGCTCCGCGCGCCTCCTCGAACTCTCAGAGGCAAAATGGTGTTGATAGCTGGCCCAGGACACTCGACCGCCGCAGGCCACTCCTTCTGGAGCGCCAAGGTCGGCTCGTAGGGCTTCGCAATAACCGGAGGCCAATTTGCCCGCGAAACAACGCTTGATCGTTGTCGGAGCCGGCCCAAAGGGAATAGCCCTGGCGGCAAAGGCGAAGGTGCTGTCTAGACTGTACGGGGATGACGCGCCTGAAGTTATGCTCTTCGATCACAACGGCGCAGGCGCCAACTGGGCGGGAGACTGCGGATACACCGATGGCAGTCACCCGCTAGCCACTTCCCCACTAAAGGACGTGGGCTTCCCTTACCGCTCCCGATGCTGGGGCGGCGATAACAATCAAAAAGTGAACTACTCTATGCTCGCCTTCAGTTGGCAAGCCTTTCTAATGGACGATACAGGTGAGCGCACTAAAGGATTCGCCGATTGGGTTGATTGCGGACTCCCTCCCCCGCGCCTTTCTGAGTGGGCAGAATATCTACAGTGGATAACGGAGCGGTTCGATATTCATATCGACCAGCGAAGAATCTGCCGCATAGACACGCGGGATGGCAAGTGGGTAGTGGACGTCGTCGGCGAGAATCCGAACAACGGTCTGGCGAATGTCACATCAATCCCAGGGGACGGCCTCGTCATCACCGGGCCGGGACCAGCAAGAAAAGCCGGTAACCAGAAAGACTCTGGCAATAGGGTGACGGATGCACAAAATTTTTGGCTTAACCGAAGGGGCATCAGGAATCGCATAGATAGGGACGCGAAGAAGAGGGCCAAAATAGGCGTCATTGGGGATGGCGGCGCTGCAGCTTCTGCAATCATGACCCTACTTGACGACATGAGCCCCCTCTGCCAGATCAAGGTAATCTCCCCATCTGGTGTTATATACAGTCGCGGGGAGAGCTACGACGAGAATCGCCATCACTCTGACCCAGCGGACTGGATGAGGATGGACTGCGAAAGTCGCAAGAAATTTGTCCAACACACATCCAATGGGGTGTTCTCACTTCATGCAAAGAGCCTGATAAACGATGCCGAAAACTTGGAGACCCTGAGCGGCAAGGTGGCGAGCATCGAGGGCAACAGCGTAAGAGTGCGAGTCACCTTTGAGGACATTGACCCCTCGACGGGAGAAGAGAGAGCGCCAGAAAGATTTGACTATGTCATTGTGGCGATGGGGTTCGATGCAATGTGGTGGTCTCACCCTAAGATTCTTGGAGCGGGCGCCAAGAATGCCATCGAGGCGGCCATTAAGAAGTGCAGCGACGCACCCAAGAAATGCAACGGCAAGCCAGAGAATAAAGGAAGAATAACTTTCGATTCTCTTGCTAAAACAGTCGGGTGCTACCTTGAGGTCTCTGGAATGGCCCCTAAGTTGTACCTACCGATGATGGCAGCACATCACCAGGGTCCAGGGTTTCCAGGACTTGGCTGCCTGGGTCTCCTGTCCGACCGGATCCTCGCAGATTACTGCGGCGAAGGCCTGGACGATCCACCAGCATGTGCGTAGCCTTGATAGATTCGCTAGCCATAGCCGAAGGAGCCAGCCATGCCCAAGACCGCTGGATGGCAGCGTCCCACGCTCGTGAGGCGAACAGTGCTGTGGCCAGCCCATGTGCTGGACAAGGTCGAAGAGGCAGCCGTCAGGCAGCGCACTACGTTTACGACCCTAGCCGGAGAAGCCGTCCGCGACGCGACGGTCAGTGCACTTAAGGAGGCCGGCGCGCTCGCCTGGGCCGAAAAGGCCCTGGCCGCTGATTCTCCACCCGAGATGCGCACGTTGTACTGGGAAGATCATCTTGAGGGCTCACTAGCGATGTTGAGCCGTCACGAGAAGGTGTCTGTCGACGCGGCCCTTCTGGGATGCATTTACCTGGCAGTCGGACATCAACTTGAAGTCGCCGCCGATGGCGAGGCCGCGGGCTAATGAACAGGCCTGTGGGCACAACGCCCACTAGCGAGGTGGCGACCATGATGTCGGAGTGAGCAGGTTGGGCATTCGCACACTGGCGACACGTGGGGCGCATTTCCCTGCGGCCGATGCGCAACGCGGAAGCTCAGGTCACGCCGGGGGTCACGGCGGCTCGAGAGAGGGACTTGGAGCAGGCGCTCACGATGTCGACTCCGACCATCGGACTCATCATTTGGTTCATCAGGCTCGGTGGATCCACACCGTCCGGCCGCCCTCCGAGGTTGACTGTGGTGCCTGAGGTGGCTCCCCCGAAAGCGTCATGTCGGGATTGCCGATCAGGACAAACGGCCCCCAGTCCGCAGGCAGTTCGAGGCAGTGGGGTTCCCGTGACAACTCCTGTTGAGCGTAGCTCAGCGACTGTCCTGCGCTGAGGCCGCGGGTCAGCGCGTCGTAGAAGCAGTCGAAGAAGACCGCGCTCGAGTTATCGGAGGTCTCCCACAGCGTGGCGAGCACAGCCATGGCACCGTTGAGCAGAGCCGCGCGGGCGAGTCCAACGAGTTCGTCTCCTGGGTGCCGCTGTGACACACCGGTGAGGCAGCCGCTAAACACCACGAGCCGAGCTTGCGGTCCTTGAGTCAGGAGATCTTCGACTGTTACAGACCCGTCGGAGAGATGAAGGGCTGACAGGAGGGGATCTTCACTGTGATATGTGCCGTGACAGGCGACGTGCAGCACCACCGGGTGCAAAGCGTCAAGCAGGGAGCGGCGTGTAGCCTTCTCTCCCAGCACCGGCGCCACCCCCAGCTTCTCTGCGGCACAGCGCGCTTCTTCGTCTGCCCCTCTCAGTTCGCCAGTGGGATTCCCGATGACCACTGCGGGCCCCCAGGCCCGTTCCCCGCCAGCCATGAAACGCGGTAGCGCCGCGACCGAGGGGAGCGCCGTGAGAAGGAAACGATCCTTGAGATACACCGGCGGGCGCGACTCGTCACCGTCGGGGCGAAACCAGAGCGCGCTCCACGGCACGTAATGCAGCGAGCCATGCGGTGCCAGGAACAGCTTGTACGTCTCTTGCAGTTCCCCCATGAAGGGGCCGATCAGGCTGTGCATGAGCCGTTCGCCCGTGGCTGGCGTCTCGTCATACTCGACCTCTCGCAGGAAAGCGCGGACCATGTCATCGAGAGGCTCCGTCAAGCTCACCTTGTAGCACGAATGGAGTCCGCCTTTCCCAAGAAGGAAGAGGACCAGCTGGGAGGGATCGAGCTGGAAGCAGGAGATGACGTGGGCATTCTCGGGTATGGCGGCGCACATCTGCTCGGTTGTCGGCAGTTCAGTGTCTACGACTGCCGCCAGGCCGGGCCGGTCGGCGGCCTCCCGGGCACGCAGGGCGCGGAGTTCCGCAAGGATCCGTTCCTTGTCGGCCGCGGAGGGGTTCCTCGTCAGCAACTGGTCGGCGAGAGCAACGCGACGCTTCGACCAAGGGCTGTCACCGAGCTGCTCCATCCGCTGTGTGCCCACCGATTCCAAGAAGACCCTTGCCCTGGCCCGTTCACTCAAGCTGAAGGCCTCATCAATGGAGCCGAGTTGCACCAGGATCAGAATCGTGGCCCGGTAGACTTTCTCTTTGTCGGTGAGGAGCCACTGCCGTTCTTCCGGTCTATCGACATGAGTGCGCAGCAATTCGATGATGTCGATAGACCGGCGTAGCCCAGCCAGCGCGGCCTTCATCTCGCTGCCCGCTTCGTCGAGCGGAAGCTGCGGGATGAGGCCGATCCGGGCGAAAGCGAGAGCGTACTCACCGTTCCAGAGACCTGCGGTGACGCCCCGAGCACCGGCCTCAGCCACCGCCACTTCCGCCAGAGCGACGGCCTCACGGCTGTTTCCGCGCGATAACTCCACCTGGCTGAGGTGGATTTGATCGAAAATGCTGTGGGACCAGTTACCCACTTCGATGTGCAGTTCCCTGGCACGCCCGATCAGACGGGCCGCCAGGTCATGACGGCCGGCTCGGAATGCGGCCAAGCCCTGGTTGGCTACACTGCAGGCATGACTGAGACGATCCCCGCCCTGCTCGTAACGGTCTCCCACACTGGCGAAAGTTACTGCTGCGCCCTCTTCCTCTACGGCTAGCCCAGCCAGATTCGACTCGGCATCAGCGGCGCGCTTGTCTAGCAACTCCTCGCGCGCCAACGTCAAGGACTGCTCGAAATAAGCTCGGGCAGTGGCAGTGTCTCCCAGTTGCTGGTAGATCATTCCAAGTAGGTTGAGATCGTGGGCCTCGCTTGAGGCATTACCCGTCCGGCGGTCGATTTCCAGTGCCTCCAGAATCACCTCCTGCGCCGCGCTGAAGCGACCGGCGTCATTGAGGACGCTCCCGAGATTGGCCAGAACATCCGGCAGGGCGATTTCCTGGTCCTCCAGAGGCAGCAGTCTCGCCTCCGCCTCGGCCAGTTTCAGGATTTCAACCGCCGCATCGAGGTCCCCGCGCTGCTGAGCGATGATCGCCCGTTCGACCGACACGGCGATCCACTCGTAGCGACGCTCCTCCCGGGGCTGTCGTGCCAGAGCAGCCTCAGCCCGCTCCAGGAGCGAAAGCGCTGCCTGAAGTTGGCCCGTCTCGCGCAGCCAGCCAGCTCTCTGGAGCACAAGCAGTGTGCGGACCCGGCCCGCCGGTGTTCGTGCGATAGCCGCGTCCAGAAACCGCAAAGCCTGGCGAGCATGCCCACGGTCGTAGAGTGCCTGCGCCTGCACCAGCAGAAGTGCTTCGGCCGGAACAGAGCCGCTACTGTCCGCCGCATCCGATGTGGGCGTCAATTGGGGCCCCCGCCCACGGCGAAGGAGATCCCGCCCGGAAGACCGAATCTGGGATTTAACCTCACCAGTTCGTCTCGTACTGCACCAGCCCCACGCCCGGCGAGGCGGAGCAGGGCAGCGGCCCGTCGCGAGCGAATGTAGGCAGCTATCTCACGCGGGTCGCACCGAACCAGGACCTCATGTGCCAGGTTGACGGCCGAGGCGATGCGGTCGGGAGCCGTTAGGATCTCGGTGTCGCTGAAGCTGATGCAGTAAAGATTCTCGGCGGACATGAGACCATGGTCTGGCCGACTCCCCTCGTCGCCCACCCGCCGCAGGCCGGTCGCCAGGACGATAGCCGGTGGGTGCTGAAGGTCGAAGAGCGAGAGGGCGGCACCGAAGCTCGGATCCCGTGGGTCCCAGAAATCCACCGAGGTCGCCGTCGGCGTGTGCCGACCGAAGGTCCGCAAGGTCTCCGTCGCGATCTCGTCGACCGGGACCGCAAAGCGCGACGGGAAGTACAACACATAGACCTGAACCGTCCCGAGCGGTCCCCGCAGCAGGTCTGCCCAGGTGAAGGCCTCTGAGCCCGAGGATCTCAACCGTTCCATTCGGACGACGCCCTGGGCGCGCCTAAGGCGCCATCGGTCCGTGCCCACGATGTGCGACATGCATCCCCTCGGCTGACGAGACAGACAGGGTTTCACAATAAGGATTTTTAAGAGATAAGGCGCATGTTCCGGCGAATCTAGTACTCCAGCTGTAGATCGGGCGTAGCTGCTTGCCGTAGGTAGTAGCTGGTCCGGGCTCGGGCTTGATGGCGGCATCGCCGGTCGGACCAGCCTCGCTGATGGGACAGGTTGTGGATGGGCTGGACGGCCAGTGCGAGGAACAGGCGCTGGATCTCGTTGCAAGAGAGCAGGCTCAGACCGTCCGCGGTGCGCGGGCGGGCTCCTAGGCTCGGACGGCCGCCAGGCAGGCATGGGCGAGCATGCCTGCCGCCAGAACGAGCACTGCACCATGGGAAAGGCCGGGCGGATCGTGACCATCCGCCCCCACCACGACACCCAGGCCGCCGCCCGCCACCGACCCCGCCTGGCAGGACGAATACCGCCAGTGGCGCCCCCTGGTCGAGCGCGGCATCGCCTGGCTCACCCGCGGCAGCCGCAGACTCCGCTACCGCGGCACCCGCAAGAACGACGCCTGGCTCCATACCCGAGCCGCCGCCCTCAACCTCCGCCGACTGATCAACCTCGGACTCGACATCACCGACGGCATCTGGACGATCAACACAGCCGCCGCATAACCAGCGGAGCCGTCCGGCCTCCAGCCAGACGACCCCACACAAAGATCTTCAGAAATCTCCTAGGCGAACGTATAGTCAGCTTCCGATCCGCTACAGACCGCCCTCAAACCCAAGTGACGTCAGTCACACGCAGAGGTTGGAAAGGGACACGATGGCTCACTGCAACGCGACACGGCGCCAAGGCTTAGCCCGCTTGTAAAGCGACACGACCTGCGTGGGACACAGCATGTGCCGCGACACCGTCGTCCCGCAAGACGCACAGCTATCTCGACCTCGACACCGGGCTCGGCTTCGACTCGCAGATCGTCGTCAAGGTCAACGCGCCCGAGCTGCTGCGCCGCCACCTCTCCTCCAGCCGGTGGCAGGGGGCGCACATCGCCATGGGCACCAACGTCGACTGCTACCAGCGGGCCGAGGGCCGCTACC
This sequence comes from Streptomyces sp. NPDC023838, assembly GCF_040639555.1. Lineage (NCBI taxonomy): Bacteria > Bacillati > Actinomycetota > Actinomycetes > Kitasatosporales > Streptomycetaceae > Streptomyces > Streptomyces sp. NPDC023838. Next base: position 263,253 of record NZ_JBFAAD010000004.1, on the reverse strand, counting down.
GGCTGATGCCGGGGATCATCGAGGCGCTGCGCGACCACGCCAACCCGTTCTCCATCCTCACCAAGGGCACGCTGATCCTGCGCGACCTGGAGCTGCTCCAGCAGGCGTCCGAGGTGACCCCCGTCGGCATCTCCGTCTCCGTGGGGTTCGTGGACGACGCGCTGTGGCGCACGGTCGAGCCGGGCACGCCCGCGCCCGAGCGCCGCCTCGACGTCGTACGGACGCTGACCGACCACGGGATCGGCTGCGGGGTCCTGATGGCGCCCGTCATCCCCTTCCTCGGGGACCACCCCGACCAGCTGCGCGCCACCGTCCGCGCGATCGCCGCCTCGGGCGCGACCTCGGTGACCCCGCTGGTGCTCCATCTGCGGCCGGGGGCGCGCGAGTGGTTCATGGCGTGGCTCGCCGAGCACCATCCGCATCTGGTGCGGCGGTACGAGCGGCTGTACGCGGAGGGGGCGTACGCGCCGAAGTGGTACCAGCGCCGGATCACCCGCCACGTACACGAGCTGGCCACCGAGTTCGGCATCGGACCGGCGCACCGGGGCGCGGCCCGGCGCATTCCGCAGCGCGTGGAGCCGGAACCGGAACCGGCCGGTCCGACGCAGCTGACCCTGCTCTGACCAAATCCCGATGTCCCGTTGTCAGTGGCATGGTTCAGGATGGACGCATGACTTCACTCACGCACATCGCCACCCCGGACGGCGTCGCACCCGGCGTCAACTACAGCCATGTGGTGTGGGGCACCGGCCGGTTCATCGCGATATCCGGCCAGTGCGCCTTCGACGAGAAGGGCAACGTGGTCGGGGAGGGCGACCCGGTGGCGCAGGCGCGGCAGATCTTCGAGAACCTGCGCCGCTGCCTCCAGGCCGCGGGGGCGACCTTCGACGACGTGGTGAAGCTGACCGTCTTCGTCACCGACATCGCCCACCTCCCCGCGATCCGCGAGGTCCGGGACGAACACCTCGCCGGCGGACGCCTCCCCGCGAGCTCGGCGGTGCAGGTGGTCTCGCTGTTCCGCCCCGAACTCCTGATGGAGATAGAGGCGTTCGCGGTGGTCGCCGACCGTTGACCCGTTGTGCGAGGCGCCTGAGTAGCCTTGGGGTGAGGCTCTGAGCGCCTTACGCAAGGCGTCGGAGGGGGTTCACGTCATGCGTTCCGAGGGCGTTCACGGCATGCGTTTCGTGATGCGTCTGAGCGCCACCGCGGCCGCCGATGCGAGACGGGGGCGGGACAGTGCCGTCTCCAGGATCTCGACCGCGCGTTTGTCGCCCAGCTCCCCCAGCCCTTCCACGCACGCGAGCGCCACCCGCCAGTAAGGGGTGTGCGGCGAGAGCAGCGGGCGCAGGGTGGTGAGCAGTGCCGGTACGGACTCCGGGGCGCGCAGGGCGGTGAGCAGCCGCACCGGCTGCAGGGCGTACGCCGTGCGCAGCTCGTTCGTGGCGAGCGCCGCGGCCGCCCGCGCCGTACGCGGGTCGCCGAGCCGGGCCAGGGCGTGCGCGGCGGAGACACAGCGCTCCGGGTCCCGGTGGTTGAGCAGCAGCACCAGCGACTCGAAGGCCCGCCGGTCCCCCGCGCAGCCGAGCCGGAAGGCCGCGATCTCCCGCGCCCACAGCGGCCGTTCGCGCTCGGTGAGCACGGCCGCGAGCTCGTCGTGGTCCCGGGTCGAGAGCAGCCGCTCGTACGCCGCCACCGCGTCCGACGCCCTGGCCTCGTCCCGCAGCCGGTCCGCCAGGGACCGCAGCTCCTCGTCCATGCGGGAAGGGTAGTGGCCCGTCGCGGCAGCGGGAGGGGGCCGGGCGTGAGAGGGGCGAGCCAGATCACATCGACTGCCTACCCCCGCCCTATGGCGCGCTCGTTACTCACCAGTTAATCTCAAGTGAGCGGGCACCCCCCGCGAACTCCGGTGGCCTGGTGACGCAGCCACCGCGAGTGTTCGTCGGTTCGGCATGTTTCACGGCGTGGCCCCGGGACCGGGTCCGTCGGCCCTCAGCACCACCACGACACACACTCCCGCACGCCGTGCGCCGCTTCGCGCACCCGCGTCGTCGACCTCGTCCTCCTTGACGCCTTCGTCGACGCCTCCGTGACAGCCGGATGCCGGTCGCGTGCGCCCTCTCCTCAGTCGTCACTCACCCTGGAGTCCCGTGATGGACACCCCCCTGAACACCGTCGCCGTGGTCGGTCTCGGCACCATGGGCACCGGCATCGCCGACGTGCTCACCCGCGCGGGCCGCGAGGTCATCGGCATCGACATCAGCGAGCAGGCGGCCCGCCGCGCCGTGGCCTCCCTGGAGGCGTCCACCGCCCGGGCCGTGGCCCGCGAGCGCATCACCGAGGAGGAGCGGCGCGACATCCTCGCCCGGTTCCGCACCTTCACCGACCTCCAGGCGGCGGCCGACGCCGAGCTGGTCATCGAGGTCGTGCCGGAGACGTACGAGCTCAAGCAGCAGGTCTTCGCGGCCCTGGACTCCATCGTCGCGCCCACCGCGATCCTGGCGACCGGCACCAACGCCCTCTCCGTGACCCGGCTCGCCGCCGAGTCGGCGCACCCCGAGCGCGTCCTCGGGCTGCACTTCTTCAACCCGGCGCCGGCCATGAAGCTCGTCGAGGTGGTCTCCTCGGTGCTGACCGCGCCGCCCGCCGTGGAGGCGGTCACCCGGCTCGCCCTCGACCTCGGCAAGGAGCCGGTCGCGGTCGGCGACCGCCCGGGCTTCGTCGCCGACGGGCTGCTCTTCGGCTACCTCAACCAGGCCGCCGCGATGTACGAGTCGAAGTACGCCTCCCGCGAGGACATCGACGCCGCGATGAAGCTGGGCTGCGGACTGCCGATGGGCCCGCTCGAACTGCTCGACCTGATCGGCATCGACACCGCCCGCACGGTCCTGGAGGCGATGTACACCGACTCGCACGACCGGCTGCACGCCCCCGCGCCCATCCTCGGCCAGCTCGCCGAGGCGGGCCTGACCGGCCGCAAGGCGGGCCGCGGCTTCTACACGTACGAGGGCCCGGGCAGCTCCGCCGTGGTCGCCGACGCGCAAACCCCCTCGTCCATCGCCGGCACCGGCGGCGGCCGCGAGATCCGTTCGGTCGGCGTGGCCGGGTCCGGGACCATGGCCTCCGGCATCGCGGAGGTCTTCGCCAAGGCCGGGTACGACGTGGTGCTCGCCGCACGCGGCCTGGAGAAGGCCGAGACCGCCAAGTCCCGTATCGCCAAGTCGCTCAGCCGCTCTGTCGACAAGGGCCGGATGACGGCCGAGGCCCGTGACGAGACGCTCGCCCGCATCACCCCGGCCGGTGCTCTGGAGGCGTTCGCCGAGGTGGACCTGGCCGTGGAGGCGGTCGCCGAGGACCTGGGGATCAAGCAGCAGCTGTTCGCGACCCTGGACAAGATCTGCAAGCCGGGCGCGGTGCTCGCCACCACCACGTCCTCGCTGCCGGTCGTCGCCTGTGCCCGCGCCACCTCGCGCCCGCAGGACGTCATCGGGATGCACTTCTTCAACCCGGCGCCCGCGATGAAGCTGGTCGAGGTGGTCCGTACCGTCCTGACCTCGGACGAGGTGCACGCCACCGTCCGCCAGGTCACCGCGAAGATCCGCAAGCACCCGGTGGACTGCGGCGACCGGGCCGGGTTCATCGTGAACGCGCTGCTCTTCCCGTACCTCAACAACGCGATCAAGATGGTCCAGGAGCACTACGCCTCGCTCGACGACATCGACGCGGCGATGCGGCTCGGCGGCGGCTACCCGATGGGGCCGTTCGAACTCCTCGACGTGGTCGGTCTCGACGTCTCCCTGGCCATCGAGAAGGTGCTGCACGCCGAGTTCCGCGACCCGGGCCTGGCACCCGCCCCGCTCCTGGAGCACCTGGTCGCGGCCGGGTGCCTGGGCCGCAAGACGGGGCGTGGATTCCGCGAGTATGCCCGGCGCTGAGCCGGGGGGCTCCCCGGGCCACCGGCCCGGGGAGGGCTGGGGAGGGCTGCTCGATCCGTCGGGCGGTCCGCCCCCGCGAGCGCGACTTCCTGCACATATGCAGTACGTTCGGTCCATGCCCCAGCCCGCTGCCTCATCGAAACGGCCGACCCGCACGTCCGCCGCGCCCGACGCCCCGGAAAGTGCCGCCGGCAGCCGCGCGGCCGCCCAGCGGCTCAAAATGCGCCGCGAGCTGGCAGCCGCGGCAATGGAGCTCTTCTCGGCCAAGGGGTACGAGGCCACCACGGTCGACGAGATCGCGGCCCGCGCCGGGGTGGCCCGCCGCACCTTCTTCCGCCACTTCCGCTCCAAGGAAGAGGCGATCTTCCCCGACCACGACGACACCCTCGTACGGGCCGAGGCGGTGCTCAACGCGGCTCCCCCGCACGAGCATCCGCTGGACACGGTGTGCCGGGGGATCAAGGAGGTCATGAAGATGTACGCCTCCTCCCCCTCGGTCTCCGTGGCGCGCTACAAGCTGACCCGTGAGGTGCCCACCCTGCGGGAGGCGGAGATCGCCTCGGTGGCCCGTTACGAGCGGCTCTTCACCCGCTATCTGCTCGGCCACTTCGACGAGCACGACCACCACGCCGGCAACGACGACCCGCTGCTCGCGGAGGTGGCCGCCTCCGCGGTCGTCACCGCGCACAACCACGTGCTGCGGCGCTGGCTGCGGGCCGGCGGCCAGGGCGACGTGGAGACCCAGCTCGACCACGCCTTCGCGATCGTCCGGGACACCTTCGGCTCCGGGATCGGGGCGGGGCGCACCGCCAAGCCGAAGCCCGCCGCCGCGTCGGTCTCCACCAGCGACGAGGTGCTGGTCGCGGTGGCGCGTACGGACGCTCCGCTGGACGAGATCATGCAGTCGATCAAGAAGGCGCTCCGGCAGCGCTGAAACGGAACCCATTCCGGCACACCCGGACGAAAGCCGCCCCACCGGGGCGGCTTTCCTCGTTTCTGGAAGGTTTCCGGAAGCGGAATCGATCGATCATCGCTCATCGGTGCAGGTCATTACGCAATTGAGAGAAATTGTTGGCACGCAGTGTCTTGCCGACTGGCACCGCGTGCCATACGTTGATGTTGTCCGGGCGGCCGGCGTGCAGAGACCTTTCGTACGCCGGCTGTCCCCGCAAGCTTCCCAGCGAGCGCGCCCGGACGCCTGCGTCACAGGCACCCTCCCGCGCCCACCAGGCGCCGCCGATCCCGTAGTACCGCCGAACCGACGGCACACCTCCACAGCAGCAGTCCCCTCAGCGTTCCCAACGCGCTTCGCCGGAGGCAACACCGTGAAGGAAATCCTGGACGCGATTCAGTCGCAGGACAGCACCGCCGCAGACATCGCGGCTCTGCCCATCCCCGAGTCGTACCGCGCGATCACCGTGCACAAGGACGAGGCGGAGATGTTCGCCGGGCTCGCCACCCGGGACAAGGACCCGCGCAAGTCGCTGCACCTCGACGAGGTGCCGGTCCCCGAACTCGGCCCCGGCGAGGCCCTGGTGGCCGTCATGGCCTCCTCGGTCAACTACAACTCGGTGTGGACCTCGATCTTCGAGCCGGTGTCGACGTTCAGCTTCCTGGAGCGCTACGGCAGGCTCAGCGAGCTCAGCAAGCGCCACGACCTGCCGTACCACGTCATCGGCTCGGACCTGGCGGGCGTCGTCCTGCGCACCGGGCCGGGCGTCAACTCCTGGAAGCCCGGGGACGAGGTCGTCGCACACTGCCTCTCCGTCGAGCTGGAGTCCAGCGACGGCCACAACGACACGATGCTCGACCCCGAGCAGCGGATCTGGGGCTTCGAGACGAACTTCGGCGGCCTCGCCGAGATCGCGCTCGTCAAGTCCAACCAGCTGATGCCCAAGCCGGACCACCTCAGCTGGGAGGAGGCCGCCTCCCCCGGTCTGGTGAACTCCACCGCCTACCGCCAGCTCGTCTCCCGCAACGGCGCCGGGATGAAGCAGGGTGACAACGTCCTGATCTGGGGCGCCAGCGGCGGACTCGGCTCGTACGCCACGCAGTTCGCGCTGGCCGGCGGCGCCAACCCCATCTGTGTGGTCTCCAGCCCCGAGAAGGCCGACATCTGCCGGGCCATGGGCGCCGACGCCGTCATCGACCGCAACGCCGAGGGTTACAAGTTCTGGAAGGACGAGCACACCCAGGACCCGAAGGAGTGGAAGCGCTTCGGCAAGCGCATCCGCGAACTCACCGGCGGCGAGGACATCGACATCGTCTTCGAGCACCCCGGCCGCGAGACCTTCGGTGCGAGCGTCTACGTCACCCGCAAGGGCGGCACCATCACCACCTGCGCCTCGACCTCGGGCTACATGCACGAGTACGACAACCGCTACCTGTGGATGTCCCTGAAGCGCATCATCGGCTCGCACTTCGCCAACTACCGCGAGGCCTGGGAGGCCAACCGGCTGATCGCCAAGGGCAAGATCCACCCGACCCTCTCCAAGGTGTACTCGCTGGAGGAGACCGGGCAGGCCGCCTACGACGTCCACCGCAACCTCCACCAGGGCAAGGTCGGCGTCCTCGCCCTCGCCCCCCGCGAGGGTCTGGGCGTCCGCGACCACGAACTCCGTGCCAAGCACCTCGACGCCATCAACCGCTTCCGCAACATCTGAGCACGGAGCGACATATGACTGAGCGTCAGAAGGACCGGCCCTGGCTCATGCGGACGTACGCCGGTCACTCGACCGCCGAGGCGTCCAACGAGCTCTACCGGCGCAACCTCGCCAAGGGTCAGACCGGCCTGTCGGTCGCCTTCGACCTGCCGACGCAGACCGGCTACGACCCGGACCACATCCTCGCCCGCGGCGAAGTGGGCCGGGTCGGGGTCCCGGTGTCCCATCTCGGTGACATGCGGCGGCTGTTCCAGGACATCCCCCTGGAGCAGATGAACACCTCGATGACCATCAACGCCACGGCGATGTGGCTGCTGGCCATGTACCAGGTGGTCGCCGAGGAGCAGGGCGCCGACATCACCAAGCTCCAGGGCACGACGCAGAACGACATCGTCAAGGAGTACCTGTCGCGCGGGACGCACGTCTTCCCGCCCGGTCCGTCGCTGCGACTGACCACCGACATGATCACCTACACGGTCAACCACATCCCCAAGTGGAACCCGATCAACATCTGCAGCTACCACCTCCAGGAGGCGGGGGCCACCCCGGTCCAGGAGATCTCGTACGCGATGTCCACCGCGATCGCCGTGCTCGACGCGGTGTTCGCGTCCGGGCAGGTGCCCGAGGACCGCAAGGGCGAGGTGGTCGCGCGGATCTCGTTCTTCGTGAACGCGGGCGTCCGGTTCATCGAGGAGATGTGCAAGATGCGGGCGTTCGGCCGCATCTGGGACAAGGTGACGCGGGAGCGGTACGGCATCGAGGATGCCAAGCAGCGCCGCTTCCGCTACGGCGTCCAGGTCAACTCGCTGGGTCTGACCGAGGCGCAGCCGGAGAACAACGTCCAGCGGATCGTCCTGGAGATGCTGGCCGTGACGCTGTCGAAGGACGCCCGCGCGCGGGCCGTCCAGCTCCCCGCCTGGAACGAGGCGCTCGGTCTGCCGCGCCCGTGGGACCAGCAGTGGTCGCTGCGGATCCAGCAGGTCCTCGCACACGAGAGCGACCTACTGGAGTACGAGGACATCTTCGCCGGGTCGCACGTCATCGAGGCCAAGGTCGACTCGCTGGTCGAGGAGTGCCTGGCCGAGATCGAGCGGATCCAGCAGATGGGCGGCGCGATGGCGGCCGTCGAGTCCGGCTACCTCAAGTCGCAGCTGGTCTCCGCGCACGCCGAGCGCCGGGCGCGCATCGAGGGCGGCGAGGAGAAGATCGTCGGCGTCAACTGCTACGAGTCGACCGAGCCCAACCCGCTCACCGCCGACCTGGACGCCGCGATCATGACGGTCGACCCGGCCAACGAGGCGCGGGTGGTGGCCAAGCTCCACGAGTGGCGCGACAACCGGGACGAGACCCGGGCCTCGGAGGCGCTGGCGGCGCTGAAGAAGGCGGCCGCCGGGTCGGAGAACCTGATGGCCGCGACCCTGGAGTGCGTCCGATCGGGCGTCACCACGGGCGAGTGGTCGTGGGCGCTGCGCGACGTCTTCGGCGAGTTCCGGGCGCCGACCGGGGTCTCGTCGGCCCCGGTCGCGGTCACGGCCGAGGCGGGCACGCCGCTGGCGCTGGTGCGCGAGAAGGTGACCCGTACGGCCGACGAGCTCGGCTCCGGCCGGCTGCGCCTCCTTGTGGGCAAGCCGGGCCTGGACGGGCACTCCAACGGGGCCGAGCAGATCGCCGTACGCGCGCGTGACGCCGGCTTCGAGGTGGTCTACCAGGGGATCCGGCTGACCCCCGAGCAGATCGTCAACGCCGCTCTGGCGGAGGATGTGCACTGCGTGGGCCTCTCGATCCTGTCCGGCTCGCACGCCGAGCTGGTCCCGGACGTGCTGGCGCGGCTGCGCGAGGCCGGCGCTCCCGACATCCCGGTGATCGTCGGGGGGATCATCCCGCCGGCGGACGCCGAGGAGCTGTGCAAGGCGGGTGTGGCCGCCGTATTCACCCCGAAGGACTTCGGTATCACGGAGATCATCGGCCGTATCGTCGACGAGATCCGGAAAGCGAACAAGCTCGACCCTCTGGAGGTCCCCGCATGACTGCTGTGAACCGTCTCCGCCCGCGCCGTTCGTGCCTGGCCGTCCCGGGCTCGAACCCGCGCTTCCTGGAGAAGGCCCAGGGCCTCCCCGCCGACCAGGTCTTCCTCGACCTGGAGGACGCCTGTGCGCCGCTCGCCAAGCCGGAGGCCCGGCACACCATCGTGAAGTTCCTGAACGAGGGTGACTGGACCGGCAAGACCCGGGTCGTGCGGGTCAACGACTGGACGACCGAGTGGACGTACCGCGATGTCGTGACGGTCGTCGAGGGCGCGGGACACAACCTCGACTGCATCATGCTGCCGAAGGTGCAGACCGCCGAGCAGGTCGTCGCGCTCGACCTCCTCCTCACCCAGATCGAGAAGACGATGGGCTTCGAGGTCGGCAAGATCGGCATCGAGGCGCAGATCGAGAACGCGCAGGGCCTCAACAACGTCAACGCGATCGCCCAGGCCTCCCAGCGGGTCGAGACGATCATCTTCGGCCCGGCCGACTTCATGGCCTCGATCAACATGAAGTCGCTGGTCGTGGGCGAGCAGCCGCCCGGGTACCCGGCGGACGCGTACCACTTCATCCTGATGAAGATCCTGATGGCCGCCCGCGCCAACAACCTCCAGGCGATCGACGGCCCCTACCTCCAGATCAAGAACATCGACGGCTACAAGGCGGTCGCCCAGCGCGCCGCCGCCCTCGGCTTCGACGGCAAGTGGGTGCTGCACCCCGGCCAGGTCGAGGCGGCCAACGAGGTCTTCTCGCCCTCGCAGGACGACTACGACCACGCCGAGCTCATCCTCGACGCGTACGAGTACTTCACCTCCGAGGCGGGCGGCAAGAAGGGCTCGGCGATGCTCGGCGACGAGATGATCGACGAGGCCAGCCGCAAGATGGCGCTGGTCATCTCGGGCAAGGGCCGGGCGGCCGGTATGCAGCGCACGTCGAAGTTCGAGATCCCGGAGGCGTAACACCATGCAGTTCGGCCGCACCTACGAAGAGTTCACCGTCGGCGACGTGTACAAGCACTGGCCCGGGAAGACGGTGACGGAGTACGACGACCACCTCTTCTGTCTGCTCACCATGAACCACCACCCGCTCCACATGGACACCAACTATGCGGAGAAGACGACCGACTTCGGCAAGAACGTCGTCGTGGGCAACTACATCTACTCGCTGCTGCTCGGTATGAGCGTGCCGGACGTGTCCGGCAAGGCGATCGCCAACCTGGAGGTCGAGTCGCTCAAGCACGTGGCGCCGACCTTCCACGGCGACACCATCTACGGCGAGACGACGGTCCTCGACAAGACGCCCTCCAAGTCCAAGTCGGACCGCGGGATCGTCTACGTCGAGACCAAGGGCTACAAGCAGGACGGCACGCTGGTGTGCGTGTTCCGCCGCAAGGTGATGGTCCCCACCGAGACGTACATCAAGGAGCGCGGCGGCGAGCAGCCCGGCCGCCCGGAGCTGAAGCAGCAGGAGAAGTAGCCATGGCCCGTCTCGCGCAGACCGCCGGTCTGACCGACGTCCAGCAGGAAATCCTGGCCACCGTCCGGGACTTCGTCGACAAGGAGATCATTCCGGTCGCGACCCAGCTGGAGCACAAGGACGAGTACCCCACGCAGATCGTCGAAGGCCTCAAGGAGCTCGGCCTGTTCGGGCTGATGATCCCGGAGGAGTACGGCGGTCTGGGCGAGTCGCTCCTGACGTACGCGCTGTGCGTCGAGGAGATCGCGCGTGGCTGGATGTCGGTCTCCGGCATCATCAACACGCACTTCATCGTGGCGTACATGCTCAAGCAGCACGGCACCCAGGAGCAGAAGGACACCTTCCTGCCCCGGATGGCGCTGGGCGAGGTGCGCGGCGCGTTCTCGATGTCGGAGCCGGCGCTCGGCTCGGATGTGTCGGCGATCACGTCCAAGGGCGTCAGGGACGGCGACGAGTACGTCCTGAACGGTCAGAAGATGTGGCTGACGAACGGCGGAACGTCGTCGCTGGTGGCCGTTCTGTGCCGAAGTGACGAAGGACACCCCGAGGGCACGGCCCCCCACAAGTCGATGACGACCTTCCTGGTGGAGAAGGAGCCCGGCTTCGGCGAGGTCCGCCCCGGCCTGACCATCCCCGGCAAGATCGACAAGATGGGTTACAAGGGCGTCGACACGACCGAACTCATCATGGACGGACTGCGCATTCCGGCCAATCGGGTCCTCGGCGGGGTCACCGGCCGAGGGTTTTACCAAATGATGGACGGCGTCGAGGTCGGCCGCGTCAACGTCGCGGCCCGTGGTTGCGGCGTCGCTCAGCGTGCATTTGAGCTGGGTGTCTCGTATGCCCAGCAACGTCACACTTTCGGCAAAGCTATCGCTCAGCACCAGGCGATTCAGTTCAAGCTGGCCGAGATGGCTACCAAGGTCGAGGCCGCTCATGCCATGATGGTCAACGCAGCACGCAAAAAGGACTCCGGGGAACGAAACGACCTTGAAGCAGGGATGGCGAAGTACCTCGCCTCCGAATACTGCAAGGAGGTCGTGGAGGACGCCTTCCGTATCCACGGTGGCTACGGCTTCTCGAAGGAGTACGAGATCGAGCGCCTGTACCGCGAGGCGCCGATGCTGCTCATCGGTGAAGGTACCGCCGAGATCCAAAAAATGATCATTGGGCGTCGGCTTCTCGAAGAGTACCGATTCCAGGGTTGATTGCCGCTTTTAGGTCGGTTTGGCCGCGAAGTAGCTCACACCCTGTAGGCGATTTCTGAGGGCTTCCGGCCGACCGACTCGGCTTCTGGCTTTCCCAGTTGCGGCTCGCAACCGATAGCATCGCTGGTAAACCAGCCGCCGTCCCCCACTTGCCAGCGCGGCATCATCCGCTACGAAGGTCATCCATGCCCCACAGCCAAACCTCTGCATCTCGCGACGGTTTCCTCCAGGGACGTCTTGCTCGCGGAGCATCGCCGTGGCTTCTGCCGACCGTCGCCACCGCAGCCCTCAGCCTCGCCCGCGCGCGCCGCTCCGGCGCCGCCAAGGCCGTGGCCGTGCCCGCCACCGCGCTCGCGGCGGGCATGCTGTGGTTCTTCCGCGACCCCGAGCGCGAGATCGCAACCGGGCGGGTCATCTCCCCCGCCGACGGCGTGGTGCAGAGCATCATGCCGTGGAAGGACGGACGCACCCGCGTCGCGATCTTCATGAGCCCGCTGAACGTCCACGTCAACCGCGCGCCCCTGGCCGGCACGGTGACGTCCGTCGAGCACGTGCCCGGCGGGTTCGTACCGGCGTTCAACAAGGAGAGCGAGAACAACGAGCGCGTTGTCTGGCACTTCGACACCGAGCTCGGCGACATCGAGATGGTGCAGATCGCGGGTGCGGTGGCGCGGCGGATCGTCCCCTACATCCCCCAGGGCACCAAGGTGGAGCAGGGCGAGCGGATCGGTCTCATCCGGTTCGGCTCCCGCGTCGACATCTATCTTCCGGAGGGGGTCGAGGTCGCTGTCGAGGTCGGGCAGAAGACCACTGCGGGGGTGACTCGAATTGACCGTGATTGATCCGGATACCCAGACCGACTGGGTGCCGGGCGCGGACGCCGACGACGACGCCGAGGAGATGCCCCTCTCCCTGCGGCTGTCGATAGCGGACACCCTCACGCTCGGCAACGCGACCTGCGGGTTCATGGCGGTGTACTTCACCACCACCGGGATCCTCATCCCGCACCTGTCGGGCAGCGCCGAGACCGGCATGGCGCGGCACTCCGCCGCCACCGCCGTGATCCTGATGCTGCTCGCGGCGATCTTCGACCTCTGCGACGGCCTGGTCGCGCGGAAGCTGCGGAGCTCGCCGATGGGCGCCGAGCTGGACAACCTCTCGGACCTGATCAGCTTCGGGCTCGCCCCGGCGTACTTCGTGCTCGTGTACGGCATGGTCGCGGACGACGCCCACCAGCGCGTCGCGGCCGTGGCGGCGATCACGGTGCTGCTGGCGGTCGTGCTGCGACTGGCGAGATTCTCCTGCGTGACGATGAAGGACGGCATGTTCCAGGGCATGCCGAGCCCGTTCGGCGCGCTGACCGTCGTCTCGATCGTGCTCCTTGAGCTGCCGTTCGTGCCGACGCTGCTCGCCGTCATAGGAGTGGCGTGGCTGATGGTCAGCCGGGTCGAGTACCCGAAGCCGCGGGGGATCCTCGCGGTGGCCATGCTCAGCTGGATCGTGGGTGCGATGGGGCTGCTGGCAGCCTGGGCGTTCGACGCGCCCGGCGGTCAGCTGCTGCTCCAGACGGGCTGCGTGCTGCAGGTCGTGCTGGGCGCGGTGATTCCCCTGTTCGCCACGGCTCGCCGGGTGAACTCGATCCGCGACAACCGCCGTGAGGCGCGGGCGGCGCAGTTGCCGTAGCGCTTGCGCGCTGTGCGTGAAGGCCCCGGACCATGTGGTCCGGGGCCTTCTTTCATGCTCTTCGGCTGCGGCCCGTGGGGGCTCGTCGCGCAGTTCCCCGCGCCCCTGTGCCGTCCGTTCGCCCGCGGGCCGTCTCTGGTTGCTCGCGCAGTTCCGGGCCCGAAGGGGCGCTTTCAGGGGCGCGGGACTGTGACATCTGCGGCTCCGCCGCGCGGGCGCGACCAGCCCGCTACGGTCCGCAGCCGCACAACCAACCTGACGCACCCCGAACGGAGCGGCGTAAGGGCCACGGTCCGCAGGCGCCCGCTCGGCTCAGGCCAAGAAGTCCTTCGCGATCTGCTCCGCCACCCGTTCCAGCAGCGGCCCCGCCTCGGCCATGGAGCGCGCCGCGTCCGGCTCCAGCGCCGAGAGGGGGTACGCGCGGCGGATTCCGGCCCTGCCGAGGGCCTCCGGGGGCAGGGCCAGGCGGCCGCAGACCGCGACCACCTCGACGCCCTCCGCCCGGGCCGCCGCCGCCACGCCCGCCGGCGCCTTGCCGTGCAGGGTCTGCTCGTCGAGCGAGCCCTCACCCGTGATCACCAGGGTGGCCCGGGCCAGCGCCGGGGCGAAGCCGAGGACGTCCAGCATGACCTCGATGCCCGGCCGGAACGTGGCCCCCAGGGCGACGAGCGCCCCGTACCCGATACCGCCCGCCGCGCCCGCGCCCGGCGCGAGCGCCGCCTCGGCCGCACGGGCGCCCAGGGACGCCTCCAGGACCTCGGCGAAGTGGCCGAGCGCCGCGTCCAGGGCCGCCACGTCCTCGGGCGTCGCGCCCTTCTGCGGCCCGTACACCGCCGGCGCCCCCTTGGGCCCGGTGAGCGGGTTGTCCACGTCGCTGGCCAGGACCAGGTCAACGGAGGCGAAACGGGGGTCGAGGCCGGAGAGGTCCGCCGTCGCCAGCGTCGCCAGCGGGCCGCCGCCCGGTGCCACGGGCTCGCCCGCCGCGTCCAGGAAGCGCGCGCCGAGCGCCGAGAGCATCCCCGCGCCGCCGTCCGTGGTGGCGCTGCCGCCCACCCCGAACACGATGGTGCGCGCGCCCGCGTCGAGCGCGGCGAGCAGCAGCTCGCCCGAGCCGTACGTGGTGGCGGTCAGCGGGGCGAAGACGCCCTCGGGGAGGTGCTGGAGGCCGGACGCCTCCGCCATCTCGACCACGGCGACCCCGTCCCGTACCGCGAAGGCCGCGGTGACCGGGGTGCCGAGCGGGCCGGTGACCCGGGCCTCGCGGCGGTCGAACCCGGCCGCGACCGCCGCCGCGACCGTGCCGTCGCCGCCGTCGGCGACCGGCAGGGTCTCCACCGCAAGACCGGGCACCACCCGCCGGAGCCCGGCCGTCACCCGCTCCGCGACCTGTACGGCCGTGAGCGAGCCCTTGAACTTGTCCGCCGCCACCAGCACGCGCGCGGCTTCCAAAACTGCTCCGTCCGTCACCTTGCTAATCCCTTGCTATCGAACAGGCAGTCGCGCCGCTCACGACCCTAGTCGCCGCGCGCGCCCGTGCCCATAGGCGTCATGCACGGCGGGACGGCGTGCCACCCCACGAAACCTCCATATCGCCGACCGAAGTCGGGCGCCATGAGCACGGATTCGATCGATCATTCCGGCCCCGGCGCCCCGCCCGCCGCTCCCGGGGACCCGGCCCCCGACCTCACCGTCGTCGCGATCGGGGTGGCCGCCGTGGCGGCCGTGGTCGCCTGGGGACGGGCGGATCCGGCTCGGCGCCGACGCTTCGAACCCGAGTTCACCCCGGACGGGCGACGCGGCGCGCACGGCCCTTGAGTACTCGTTCTTCCACTGGACGCTCACCCCCTGGGCGATCTACGGCATGGCGGGGCCGGCCCTCGCGTACGCGGGGTTCCGCAAGGCGCGCGGCAACCGGCTCTCCGCCGCGTCCGTGCCGCTGATCGGCGCGCGGACGGCCGGCCCGGCTTTGCGTGGCGCGTCGGGCTCGGCCTCGAACCAGGGCGGCTGCTCGCGGTCGACTGGGTGCCGGGCCCGGACAGGCCACCGATTGCCGCATACGTGTACGACGGCGGCGTCCCTCACCGGGGAGCGGCTGAAGGCGATCCGCCTCCAGGAGGAGAAGGAGGCTGACGACCACTGGATCTACGTCAGCGCATTCCGTCAACCGGGCTGCCCCCGAAGCCGGTTGGCCGCACAATGTCCCCGTGCCGCATGACGACTACATGGAACTCATCCTCGACGACGGAGCCCGGGTCAGAGTCGAGGTCACGCCGGTCGGCGGGGTCCGGACGGCCCCGGCGGACCGGCCGGACGACGACCTTCCGAGCGGGGTCGGCGGGGCGACACCCGTCGGGCGCGGCGGCGAGCGGGTCGCCGCGCTGGCGACGGACACGCTCGCGGCCGTGCTGCGGCCCCTGGGCCCCTTCCTCCAACAGGTACACGACTCCGTACGCGGCATCCCGGACCCGCCGGACTCCCTCGCGGTCGGCTTCGGTCTCCAGATCGGCCAGGACCTCAAACTCGGCGTCGTGGGGGCCAACGGGCAGGCCAGTATGACCGTTTCGGCCACCTGGCAGCTGCGCCCCGGCGACAGCGCCGGCACCGGAACCGGCACCGGAACTGGCGGCAACTGAGCCGTGGGCTGGTTCAAGGCGCCCGGCGCGGACCCCTCGGCCGACGCGCGCGGCGCGCTGGTGCGGGTGCTCTCGGCGGACCGGGCGCACACCGCCGGCGCGGGCGTCTATCTCGCCGGCCGCAGACTGCTGACCTGCGCGCACGTCGTCAACGCCGCACTGGGCCTGCGGATGCTGAGCCCGCGCGACCCGGGCGCGGTCACCCTCGACGTCTCCTTCCCGGCGCTCGCCGCCGGCGCCCGGCAGGCCCGGCTGGTGGCCTGGGTGCCGCCGCGCGCCGCCCACCACCAGGGGCCGGTGGCCGACGGCTCCCTGGAGTGGGGCGGCGACCTGGCCGTACTGGAGCTGGACGAGGAGCCGCCGCCCCCGGTGGGCCCGGTGCGCTGGCTGGACATGCGGGCCGGACAGCTGGTGCGCGCCTGGTACGGCGGCGGCCAGCCCTTCTCGTACGCGGACGTCCAGGTCGGCTCGTGCGACGGGCGGATCGGCTACCTCGACGGGCAGCTCTCCGGCGCCGCCGTCGACGACGGCTACAGCGGCGGGCCCCTGTGGTCCCCCGCCGACGGCGCCGCCGTGGGCCTGGTGATGGGCAGGATCACCGCGCCGGGCGGCGCGTTCGACACCCAGCACACCGTGCGCCGCAGCTGGGGCCTGACCTGGCAGTCGGTCCGGCAGGAGCTGGTACGGGTCGGGGCGGCCCCGGACCCCGGCGCGCGGGCCGGCGGCGCCGTGGAGGCCGACGACTCGGTGCGGGACATGATGGTGGGCCCGCTGCACATCCTGCTGGGCGAACCGACCCTACGGGCGGCGCACTCCACCGCGCTCGGGGCGGCCCTCGGTCTGCACACCCGGGCCGACGGGACCGCGCCGCCGGTCGAGGAGCTGGCGCACCTGCTGTGCACGGCCGAGCGGGCGCTGCCCACGCTGGCCGAGTCCCTCGCGCCCTCCCTCGACTCCCGGGGCCGCGCCCAGCTCGACCGGCTGCTCGCCCTAGGCCGGCTGACCGACGCGGCCGGGCTGCTCTCGATCGCCGAACACCGGGGGCTGCTGGCCAAGCTGGACCATCTCACCCGTCAGGACCCGGGGCTGCTCCCCCGCGCGGCGACGGCGGCGCTGCCCTATGTGGAACTGCCCCGTTCGCTGACGGCCGCGCGGCTCGCCCCGGAGGACGTGCCCGGCGCGGTGCGCGAGCTGGAGGAGTGGCCCGGCGACGGCTCGCCGGTGCCGGAGGAGACGCCCCGGCTGCCCGCGCTGCTGCGGGTCGTGGAGTACGCGGCGGCGGAGACCGGCGGCATCGCCTGCCAGGCGCTGCAGGACTGGAGCGGGCGGGTCGCGGCCCGGCTCGGCGTGCACGCCTCGGCGCTGGGCGAGCGCCGGGCGGACGCGGCCCGCTGGTCGGACCGGTCCGCCGGGACGGGGGTGCGGGTCCTGGTGGAGCTGAGCCGTCACCCCAAGGACCCGGCCGACCACTACCGCTGCTCGGTGTGGCGGATGCGCGCCGACGGCACCGCCGCCCGGACCGCCGTGGAGGCCGAACGGCCGCGCACCGGTCGGGAGATCGCCCGGCTGGTACGGGAGGTGGCGGGCGGCGCTGAGGGCGCCGGGCAGAGCGTGGCGCTGGTCGCGGTCTCCGTCGCGCCGGACGCGCTGCACCTGCCGGTCGACGAGTGGGACGGGGCGGGCCCCGACGAGTACGTGCCCGCGCCGCTGGGCGAGGACTTCCACCTGGTCCTGCGCTGTCCGCAGATCAGACGCCGCTCGCGCACCGGCGCGGGCGACCTGAAGCGCCGCTGGAGCGCCCGGCACCGGAGCGAGCCGCTCATCGCGGACCACCGGATCTCCGACGAGACGGAACTCGTCGCCCTGCTCAAGACAACCCACCGGGACACCGCCCGCGTCCTTGTCGACGGGCCTCCCGGCCGCCGGACGCAGCTGCTGCGCTTCTGTCTGGCCATGGGGGTGCCGATCGTCCTGTGGGACCGGGCCGCCGGGGAAGGCGGCGGGGCGGTCCCGCTCGACCCGCCGCACGGCCCGGGCCTGCACGGTCCGGTCGACGAACTCCCGGAGAAGGTCCGGCACTTCAGGGTCCGCGCCTATATGGACCCGCGGGTGCCCGTACGTCCCGCGCTGGTGTGGGAGGACGCCGAGCTGCCGCTTCCCGACGAGCTCCAGCTCGCCGACCCCTCGGAAGGAACGGATCACGCGATATGACTCAGGACGACGGGTGGCGGCTCTTCCGCGGCGACCGCACGGCCCGGGAGGTGGACTTCCCCGAGGCACCGCCGTGGCGGCAGTTCGCCCAGGGCACCCCGGGGACACGGGTGCGCCACCGCCCGTATCTGATCGGCCGCACCGAGGCCGACGTGGTGAGCGCGGCGCTGCATCTGCGCCGCCCGCTGCTGGTGACGGGGCACCCAGGCACGGGAAAGTCCTCGCTCGCCCATGCCGTCGCGCACGAGCTGTCGCTCGGACCGGTGCTCCAGTGGCCGGTCAACAGCCGGTCCGTGCTCAAGGACGCGCTGTACGGGTACGACGCCATCGGGCGGCTGCGCGAGACGCATCTGCGCCAGGAGCGCGGCGGGCCCGAGCCCGACATCGGCACCTTCGTGCGGCTGGGGCCGCTGGGCACCGCGCTGGTGCCGCGCGAGCGGCCGCGCGTGCTCCTCGTGGACGAGCTCGACAAGGGCGATGTGGACCTTCCCAACGACCTGCTGACGGTCTTCGAGGAGGGCGAGTTCGAGATTCCCGAGCTGTCGCGGCTGCCGGAGGCGCAGTCCGAGGTGCCGGTGCTCACCCATGACCCCGAGGGCGGGCGGGTCACGGTGACGCGGGGCGTGGTGCGCTGCCGCGAGTTCCCGGTGGTGATGATCACCAGCAATGGCGAGCGGGACTTCCCGCCCGCGTTCCTGCGGCGCTGTGTACGGCTCAATCTGCCCGACCCGGACGAGGAGCGGCTGCGCGACATCGTGGCCGCGCACCTCGGTGACGGGGCGCTGAGCGATGTGGACGACCTGCTGTACGCGTTCCTGAACCGCCGGGCGCCGGGCGAACTCGCCACGGACCAGCTGCTGAACGCGGTGTTCCTGCGCAAGGGCGGGGTGAACCTCGACGCCGAGGGCCTGTTGGACGCGGTACTGCACCGGCTCGGCGGGACGGTGTAGCCGTGCCGCGCGCCGACCCCGCCGCCCTGGCCCGGTTCGCCGCCCTGGTGGGCTCCGAGCTCTCCACCCATGAGCTCCTGGACACCCTGTGGCTGGCGGCCCGGCTGCCCGCGGACGCCCGCGCCCCGCTGGCGAGCGCCCTGGCCGCGGACCGTACGCAACGCCCGGTGGAGCAGCCGTGGGACGGGGACCGGGACGGGAGCCCGCCGGAGGGTACGGAGGTGGAGCCGCCCGACGAGGTGGAGGACGACGGCGGGCCGGCGCACGGCGAGAGCGCCCAGCCGCCGCTGCCCACCCAGCTCCTGGGCGCGCTGCACGCGGCCGCCGCCTCCCGCAGCGCCCCCGAGTTCGGCGACGTACGCACCGCCCCGGACCGCCCGGCGCGCGGGGCCGGGGCCATGCCGGTGCGCGTCCCGGAGGAGAAGGCGCTCGGGGACGGGGAGCTGCGGTTGAGCCGGGCGCTGCGCCTGCTGAAGCAGCCCCACATCGGCTCCCACTCCTGGGAGTTCGACGACACCGCGACCGCCGCGGCGATGGCCGAGACCGGGCTGCCCGACGTGGTGCTGCGGCCCGCCCGCCAGCGCTGGCTCGATCTGACCCTGCTGATCGACGACGGCCTCTCGATGCTGCTGTGGCGCAGGCTCGCCACCGAACTGCGCTCCGTGTTCGAGCGGTTGGGGGCGTTCCGGGACATCCGGGTGCACGGCCTGGACACCCGTACGGCCGACGCGCCCTCGCTGCGGGCGCGTCCCTTCGACTCCGCTCTGCCGCAGCTCTCGCCCGCGTCGGCGGCCGACCCCTCGGGCCGCACGCTGGTCCTGGTGATCAGCGACGGGGTGGGCGCCTGCTGGCGGGACGGCCGGATGCACACCGTACTCCAGCGCTGGGCCCGGCAGGGCCCCACGGCGGTGGTGCACGCGCTGCCCGCCCACATGTGGGACGGCTCGGGGATCCGCTGCGAGCAGTGGTCGGTGACCACCCGGCGGCGCGGCGCGGCCAACCGCACCTGGGAGGTGACCGACCCGCTGCTGCCGCCCGGCCTCGGCGACACGTTCCCGGGTGTGCCCGTGCCCGTACTGGAGCCGGACCCTTCGGCGGTCGCCGCCTGGGCGCGGCTGGTGGCTTCGCCCGGGGCCAGCGCCGAGCTGCCGTTACTCGCCCCGGCGGGCGCGCGCAGCCCCCGGGGCCGGGCCGGCACCCGGGGCGCGGACGCCTCGGGCGCGGTGCTGCGGTTCCGGGACGCCGCGTCCCCGCAGGCCTACCGGCTGGCCGCGCACCTGGCCGCGATCTCGCCGCTGACCGTGCCGGTGATGCGGCTGGTGCAGGCGTCCGTGCCGTGGCGCTCCGACACCGCGCACCTGGCCGAGGTGTTCCTGGGCGGTCTGATGCACCAGGCCGACCCGGCCGAGGACCGGCTGCCCGCCCAGCACCGCCGGTTCGGCTTCGTCGACGGCGTCCAGGAGATCCTGCTCGACACGGCGTCCCCGATCGACCTGCTGCGCACCACGCGGGCGGTGACCGAGCGCCTGTCCACGCTGGTGGGCCGCTCCCCCGACTTCCCGGCCTGGCTCGCCCACCCGTCGGGCACCGGTGAACTCCTGCCGGGGACACGGCCGTTCGCCTGGCTGGAGGACCGGCTGCTCACCCATCTGGGGGCGCGGCCGATGGTGGTGGTGCGGCCACCGCTGCCCGCGTCGGAGTACGAGGACACCCAGCTGCCGTCCGTCCTGGAGGCGGCCCCGTCGTGGCAGCCGCTGCAGATGCTGGATCTGCGCACCCTGGGCCCGTACACGCTGCGGATGCGCGACGAGGCGGGCGGCAAGGCCGTCGCGTACATCGGCGAGGACATCGACGGCGAGCAGGTGCTGCTTCGGGTCGCCCGCTCGCCCGACTCGCCGACCGCGCGGGAGCTCCTCGCCACCGAGCGGCGGGCGCTGCGCCGGATGGACGGGCTGTACGCGCCGGCCGTGGTCGCCAGCGACCTGAACGACGCGACCCCGACGCCCTGGATCGCCCTGCGCTTCACTCCGCTGAGCACCGGTCTGCCCGCGCCCACGCTCCGCGCGGTCCTGCACGCGGCCGGGCCGCTGCCCGACTCGCCGCTGCTGGCGTGGCTGGGCTGGAGCCTGGCCCGCGCGGTGGCCCGCTGCCACGCCAAGGGCCTGGTGCACGGGGCGCTGACGCCCGGCACGGTCCTGGTCACCGAGCGCACCCTGCACATCATCAGCTGGACCTCGGTACGGATCGACGGCGCCTCCAGCGCCTCGCTGCTGACGGTGCCGCCCAGCTCGCCCTACCGCGCGCCCGAGGTCACCTCATGGGGCGAGTCCCGGATCGCGGCGGGCGACGTGTACTCGATCGGGGCGATCCTGCTGCACGCCGTGACGGGCCGGAACTGGCGCAGGTACCAGTTCGATCTGCTGCGCCACGACCCGGAGTTCCGCCGCCTCGACGAGAACCTGCGCGAACTGCTGATGCGCGCGGTCGACGAGGAGCCGGAGGCCCGGCCGACGGCGCGCGAGCTCGCGGAGGCGTTCGGGGCGTTGCTGCCGATGCCGGTGGAGTGGGAGGAAGAGCCGGAGGACGCGGTCGTGGACGACCCGGCGGAGGAGCCGGAGGAGGACCGCGAGGAGTGGATCCGTACGATCCGGGCGCCGCTCGCGGAGCCGCTGCGGATCGCCGTGCTCGGCGTCAAGGACCGCGCCGGGTGCACCACGACGGCCACGGTGCTCGGCGCGGTCCTCGCCGAGCAGCGCCAGGAGCCGGTGCTGGCGATCGACACCGACCGGCACGCGGGCACCCACATCCACATCGCCCGGCGCGTCTACCGCGCCACGGAGGCCCGGCTGACCGAACTGGCCAGGTCCCGGGGTGAGATCCGCACCTTCGACGACCTGCGGATGTTCCTGTCGCAGCACCGCTCGGGCCTGATGGTCCTGGCCAACGACTCGGTGACGCATCCGCCGACGGCCGACCAGTTCTCCGACTCCCAGTTCCGGGACGTGGTGGAGGTGACCGAACCGTACTTCCAGGTGACGCTCGCCGACACCGACAAGTTCTCCCAGGGCGTCCTGGAGCTCGCCAACCGCGTGGTGATCGTCTCCCGCGCCGACCCGGCGGGGGTGACCCAGGCCCAGCGGGCCGTGGACCGGCTGGTCGCGATGGGCAGGCCCGACCTGCTGCCGGACGCCGTGCTCGTCCTCAACCACAGCCGCCCGGCGGCCGGCTGGGCCCTCGACGCGGCCACCCTGCGCGGCCTGAGCTCGCGCTTCCGGGGTGTGGTCATGGTGCCGCGCGACGGCCATCTGACGACGGGCAGCACGGTCGAGCTGTCGTGGCTCACCCCGCAGACGTACACGGCGTATCTGCGGCTGGCGGCGATGCTGCTGCCGGACCGGTAGCCCGGCAGCCCGCTGGACCCGCGCGCCGTCCCCTGGAACAGCGCGTCACCGTCCGCTAGAACAGCGCGTCGCCGTCCGTCCCCTTCTCGAACGCCAGCAGCCGCTGCTTGCGGTCGAGGCCGCCGCCGTAGCCCGTGAGGCTCCCCGTGGAGCCGATGACGCGGTGGCAGGGGACGATGATCCCGACCGGGTTCTTGCCGTTGGCCAGGCCGACGGCGCGGGAGGCGCCGGGGTTGCCGAGTGCCTGGGCGAGTTCGCCGTAGGAGCGGGTCTCGCCGTAGGGGATGCGGCGCAGCTGGTCCCACACCGCGCGCTGGAAGTCGGTGCCGCGCAGGTCCAGCTCCAGGTCGAACGCGGTGAGTTCACCCGCGAAGTACGCGCCGAGCTGACGGATCGCCTCGGGGAACGGGCCGCCGTCGTCGGGCTCGCCGAACGTCTCCTCGGGCGGGCGGTGGCGCTGGCCCTCCATGTACAGACGGCTGAGCGCGCCGTCCTCGGCGACGAGGGTGAGCGGGCCGTACGGGCTGTCGGTGACGGTGTGGGTGGTGGTCATCGCGAACGTCCTCACGCGGGAAGGTAGTTGATGGGGTGGCTGTCGGTCGCCCAGAGGTACTGGACGGCGTAGGCCCGCCACGGGCGCCAGGCGGCGGCACTCGCGGTGAGAGCGGCGGGCGAGGAGGGCAGGCCGAGCGACTTGGCCGCGCGGCGCACGCCCAGGTCGGAGGGGAGGAAGGCGTCCGGGTCCCCGAGCGCCCGCATCGCGATCACCTCGACGGTCCAGGGGCCGAAGCCCGGCAGCTCCAGGAGCTGGACCCGGGCCCGCTCCCAGTCGGTGTCGATGCCCAGCGGGAGGCTGCCGTCGGCGAGGCCCGCGACCAGCGTGGTGAGGGTGGCGCGGCGACTGCGCGGCAGGGCCAGGGCCTCCGGATCGAGCCCGGCCAGCGCCTCGGGGGTGGGGAACAGATGGGTGAGCCCACCCGCCGGATCCTCGACCGGCTCGCCGTGCGCAGTCACCAGGCGGGCCGCGTGGGTACGGGCGGCGGCCGTGGAGACCTGCTGGCCGAGCACCGCCCGTACCGCGAACTCCGCCGCGTCGACGGTACGCGGCACCCGGCGTCCGGGGGCCTTGTCGACCAGCGGGGCGAGCAGCGGGTCGGCGCGCAGCCGGTCGTCGACGGCGACCGGGTCGGCGTCGAGGTCGAGCATCCAGCGGCAGCGGCTGATGGCGATGGTGAGGTCGCGCAGATCGGTGAGCGAGAGCAGACAGCCGATGTGGTCGGGGGCGGGGGTGAGTTCGACGATGCCGTGCCCGTACGGGAGGGAGAGCGTGCGGCGGTACGCGCCGCCGCGCCACTCCTCCACACCGGGAACCGCGGTGGCGGCCAGATGCCCGAAGAGGTTGTCCGGGTTGAGCGGGGCGCGGTAGGGCAGCCGCAGGGCGATCGTGCCGGGGGCCTGGCGGGCGATGCCCCGCGCGGCGCGGGCGCGCAGCTCGGTGGGGGCGAGCGCGAAGACCTCGCGGACGGTGTCGTTGAAGGTGCGCACCGAGGCGAAGCCCGCCGCGAAGGCGACGTCGGCCATCGGGAGCGCGGTGGTCTCGATGAGGATCCGGGCGGTCTGGGCGCGCTGGGCGCGGGCCAGGGCGAGGGGTCCGGCGCCGAGCTCGGCGCGCAGCTGGCGCTCGATCTGGCGGGCGCTGTAGCCGAGCCGCACGGCGAGCCCGGACACGCCCTCGCGGTCGACGACGCCGTCCCGGATCAGGCGCATCGCGCGGGCGACGGAGTCGGCCCGGGCGTTCCACTCCGGCGAGCCGGGGGTGGTGTCCGGGCGGCACCGCTTACAGGCCCGGAACCCGGCCTGCTGGCAGGCGGCGGCGCTCGGGTAGAAGGTCATGTTCTCGACCTTGGGCGGCACGACCGGGCAACTGGGCCGGCAGTAGATCCGGGTGGTGAGAACGGCGGTGAAGAACCAGCCGTCGAAACGGGCGTCCTTGGACTGGACGGCCCGCACGCAGCGCTCGGTATCGGTGTACATGGCCGTCGTCCCGGCGACGGAGGCGGGGTTCATGGCCCCAGCATCGGCCACGGGCGGGGGTTGCCGCTGGCAGAAATCCGACATGAACCTTCGGTGAGCGGGGGGAGCGGGGGGCCTGCTGGGCGGGGGCTGCCCGCGCCCCTGAGGGGTGCACGTCCGCCTGCGGGCCGTCGCGGGCTGGTCGCGCCCTTGAGGGCTGGCGGTGTGGAGGTTCGCGTGCGAGCAGTCGCGGGCTGGTCGCGCAGTTCCCCGCGCCCCCTTTCGGCCCGGTGTTCGCCTGCAGGCCGGTGGGGGCTGACCGCGCAGTTCCCCGCGCCCCTGAGGGCGCGACCAGTGCCGCAACCTGCAACCCGCTAGGGGCGCGGGGCTGTGACATGTGCGGCTCCGCCGCGTGGGCGCGGGCAACCCAGCACGGCTCGCAGCAAAAAATCACGCCCCGGCCCTCAGGGGCGCGGGGAACTGCGCGACCAGCCCAGCACGGTCCGCAGGCAAAAGATCACGCCCCGGGCCCTCAGGGGCGCGGGGAACTGCGCGAGCAACCCCCACCGGCCCGCGGCCGAAAGATCACACCCCCGGCGCAGCCGTCAGCGCCTCCTCGAACGCCCCGTACGCCGCGTCGTCGAACAGCACGAAACGGACCTCCTCGACCGAGGTCGGGACAGAGGCAGAGGCAGAGGCAGAGGCAGAGCCCGCCTGCCTCACCGCACGCACCGCAATCCGCGCCCCGTCATCCAACGGCCACCCGTACACCCCCGTCGAGATCGCCGGGAACGCCACCGTACGAGCCCCCAACTCCCCCGCCACCCGCAGGGATTCCCGGTAGCAGGAGGCCAGCAGGGCCGAGCGGTCCTCGTCGCGCTGCCACACCGGCCCCACCGTGTGGATCACCCACCGCGCGTCCAGGCGGCCCGCCGTCGTGGCGACGGCGCGCCCGGTCGGCAGGCCCTTGCCGTAGTGGGAGGCGCGCAGCCGGCGGCAGTCGGCCAGGATCTCCGGCCCGCCCCGCCGGTGGATGGCGCCGTCGACCCCGCCCCCGCCCAGCAGCGACGAGTTGGCCGCGTTGACGATCGCGTCCACGGACTGGGCGGTGATGTCACCCCTGACCAGCACGATCCGGACGCCACCGGCGCCACCGGCGCCGCCCGCGCCACCCGCACCCCCGCTCGCCCCCGTCACCGCTTGTCCGCCTTCCGCAGGGCCCGCCAGACCGCCTTGGCCGCGTTGTGCCCGGACATGCCGTGCACCCCGGGGCCGGGCGGAGTGGCGGAGGAGCAGAGGAACACCGACGGGTGCCGGGTCGTGTACGGGAACAGCGACAGCGTGGGCCGCAGCAGCAGCTGCAGCCCCCGCGCCGCCCCGCACGCGATGTCACCGCCCACATAGTTCGCGTTGTTCGCCGCGAGCTGCGGCGGCCCCGCCGTGGCGCGCGCGAGCACCCGGTCGCGGAAGCCCGGCGCGAACCGTTCGATCTGGCGCTCGATCGCGTCGGTGAGGTCGCCGTCCCACCCGTTCGGCACGTGTCCGTACGCCCAGAACACGTGCTTGCCCTCGGGCGCCCGCGACGGGTCGACGAGGCTCGGCTGGGCGGTGATCAGGAACGGGGTCTCGGGGGCGGTGCCCCCGGACGCCTGACTGAGCGCGGCGCCGATCTCCCGGCTGGACGGGCCGATCTGCACCGTACCGGCCCGGCGCGGCTCGGCCGCGGTCCACGGCACCGGGCCGTCCAGCGCGTAATCGATCTTGAAGACCCCGGCGCCGTACCGGTACCCCTCATACGCCCGGCCCAGGCCCGCGATCCGGGCGAGCGCGGTCGGCGAGGTGTCGAAGACGTACGCGCGCGCGGGCGGCAGGTCGTCGAGCCGCTTCACCTCGAAGCCGGTGTGGACCGAGCCGCCCAGGTCGCGCAGGTACCCGGCGAGCGCGTCCGAGATCGACTGGGAGCCGCCGCGCGGCAGCGGCCAGCCGTTCTCGTGCGCGGCGAGCGCGAAGACCAGGCCGACCGCGGAAGTCGCGAGGCCGCTCAGCGGGGCGATGACATGGCCGACAAGACCGGCCATCAGGGCGCGGGCCCGGTCGTCCCGGAAGCGGCGCATCATCCACGTGTACGGCGCGAGGCCGTCGATGCCGAAGCGGGCGAGGCCGACCGGATCGCGGGGCAGGGCGCTCAGCGGCAGCGACATGAAGTCCTGGACCAGGACGTCCCACTTGCCGCGGTAGGGCGCCATCAGTCTTCGGTACGTGCCCGCGTCGCGCGGCCCGAACGACGCGGCGGTCTCGGCGACCGAGCGGGCGAGCACGGCCGCGCTGCCGTCGTCGAAGGGGTGCGCCATGGGCAGTTCGGGGTGCAGCCACTCCAGTCCGTACCGGTCGAGCGGCATCCGGCGGAAGGCCGGGGAGCCGATGCCCAGCGGATGCACGGCGGAACAGGGGTCGTGGCGGAAGCCGGGGAGGGTGAGCTCCTCGGTCCTGGCGCCGCCCCCGATGGTGTCCTTGGCCTCGAAGACCGCAACGGACAGACCGCGCCTGGCCAGTTCGACCGCGGCGGTCAGTCCATTGGGCCCCGCCCCCACGACGACGGCATCGAGCATCGACGGCACCTTCGGACTCCTCACGCCCTTGTGGCCAAGACACCCAGCATATTCCGGGCCACGGACAATCAGGCCCGGGGTGGGCGCGGTTGCGGCCGGGGGCCGCGCGGCGCCCCGCGGACGGACGTCCGGCCGCGTCCGCTCACTCCCCCGCCAGCAGCCTCCGCACGCGCTCCGCCGTCGCCGCGTCCCGGGCGGCCGTGAACGGCAGGGCGTTGCCCCCGGTGATCCTGAACGGCTCACCCGTCACGGTCGTCTGGGCTCCGCCCGCCTCGGCCACCAGGAGCAGACCCGCCGCGTGGTCCCAGGCGAGCTCCCAGGAGAACGCGACCGCGTCCAGCTCGCCGCGCGCCACCGCCAGGTATTCGAGCCCGGCCGAGCCGCACGGGCGCGGGCGGACGCCCTCGGTGCGCAGGCCGAGCAGGGCGCGCTTCTGGTCTTCCGTCGTGTAGTCCGGGTGGGAGGTGGCGACCTCGATCACCGCGCCGGGCGCGGGCGCCCCGGACCGTATCGCCTCGCCGTTGAGCGTCGCGCCCCGGCCGCGGGCCGCGACCGCCATCTGGTCGAGGGCCGCCGCGTACGTCCACGACGCCAGCACCTCGCCGTGGTGGGCGAGCGCGACCAGCGTGCAGAAGCCCTGCTCGCCGCGCACGAACTGGCGGGTCCCGTCGACCGGGTCGACGATCCACACCGGCGCGTCGCCGCCCAGCGCGTCGTACATCGTCAGGTCGGCCGCGACGGCCTCCTCGCCGACGACGGCCGAGCCCGGCAGCAGCTCGGTCAGCGCCTCGGTGAGGAACTCCTCGGCGCGCCGGTCGGCGACCGTGACCAGGTCGTGCGGGCCGCTCTTCTCCAGGACCTCGTGCGCGGCGAGCTGGCGGAAGCGCGGCATGATCTCGACGGCCGCCGCCTTGCGGACCGCCTCTTCGACGTCGGACGACCGGTCTTCCAGAAACTCTGCGAGCAACCCTTCGATCATGCGTCCAGCAAAACACGCGCCACTGACAATCGGCGAACCTGGCCCCCAACCCCGGGCCTCATCGAGGTGACGTCGGCGCGCGCCGCCGGGTCAGCGCCCCACCGCGTACCCCTGCATCCCGCGCGGATTCGCGGCGGCGGACAGGATGCCGATCCCCGGATCGCGCGCGACCGCGCACAGCCTCCCCTCCGACCAGGCGCCGCCGACCGTGACCCGGTGCCCGCGCCGCCGCAGCCCCGCCACCACCTCCCCGGAGGTCCGCGCCTCGACCGTGACGCTGCCGGACCGGCTCGCCCGGGGATGGAACGAACTCGGGAAGGAGTCGTTGTGCCAGTTCGGGGCATCGATCCCGCCCTGGAGGCCGAGCCCGCCGCGCTCGCCCGCGCCGAGTGCGACGGCGAGGAAGAAGTGCAGCTGCCACTGGTCCTGCTGGTCCCCGCCGGGCGTGCCGAAGGCCAGCACCGGTACGCCGTCGCGCAGCGCCAGGGTGGGCGACAGCGTCGTACGGGGGCGGCGCCCCGGGGTGAGCGTGTTCGCCAGCCCGTCCTCCAGCCAGGCCATCTGGAGCCGGGTGCCGAGCGGGAAGCCGAGTTCGGGGACGACGGGGTTGGACTGGAGCCAGCCGCCGCTGGGGGTCGCGGCGACCATGTTCCCCCAGCGGTCGACCACGTCCAGGTGGCAGGTGTCGCCCCGGGTGGCGCCGTCCGGGCCCACGGTCGGCTCCCCGGCGCCCGGCGCCCGTACGCCGGCGTCGCGGCCACGCGCGCGTAGTGCCTCGCGGGCGATCCGGGGCGGACGCCCGCCCGGGCTGCCGGGCCGCAGCTCGTACGAGGCGGCCGGGCCGACGAGCGCGCGCCGGACCGCGTTGTACTCGTCCGAGAGCAGCTCGGCGAGCGGCACCCCGGCCGCGTCCCCGTACCAGGCCTCCCGGTCGGCCATGGCGAGCTTGCACCCCTCGACGAGGAGGTGGACGTACTCGGCGGAGCCGTACGGCGGCAACGCCTCCGGAAGCAGCGCCAGTTGCTGCAGGAAGACCGGGCCCTGGCTCCAGCCGCCCGCCTTGCAGACGGTCCAGCCGTTCCAGTCGTACGTCACCGGGTCCTCGTACGTCGCGGACCACCCGGCGAGGTCGGCCACCGTCAGGGTGCCGGTGTGGCGCTCGCCGCTGGTGTCCAGAGTGGGCCGCCGCGCCTGCGCGACCAGCGCCTCGGCGACGAACCCCTCGCGCCAGACGCGCCGGGCCGTCTCTATCTGCCGTACGCGGCCGTCACCGGTGGCGTACGCGCGCGTGGGGGCCGACTCCGCGAGCAGGCGGCGCCAGGTGCGCGCCAGGGCCGGGTTGCGCAGCAGCCGCCCCGGGCGCGGCGCGCGGCCGCCCGGCAGATAGACCTCGGCGGAAGAGTGCCACTCGCTCTCGAACAGCGCGCGCACCCCGTCGACGGTCTGCCCGACCAGCTCCACGGGCGGGTGCCCGTCCTCGGCGTATCCGATGGCGTACTTCAGTACGTCGGCGAGCGTCTTGGTGCCGTGGTCCCGCAGCAGGAGCATCCAGGCGTCGAAGGCGCCGGGCACGGCGGCCGCGAGCGGGCCGGTGCCCGGTGCGAGGTCCAGGCCGAGCGAGCGGTAGTGGGCGGCGGTCGCTCCAGCGGGCGTGGGCCCCTGGCCGCACAGCACCCGTACCGCGCCGTCGGCCGGGGCGAGCAGGACGGGCACCTCGTCGGCCGGGCCGTTCAGATGCGGCTCGACGACGTGGAGGACGAAGCCCGCGGCGACGGCCGCGTCGAAGGCGTTGCCGCCGTCCTCCAGGACGGCCATGGCGCACTGCGAGGCGAGCCAGTGGGTCGAGGAGACCATGCCGAAGGTGCCCTGGAGGGTGGGTCGGGTGGTGAAGGACGGTCCGGCGCCATGCACGTTGATCCGGTCGGCCATCACGGCAGGTTAGCTCCGCACCGGAATGTCCGACCCTGCCCGTACCGTTGATTCTTCGGTGTGGAGGGAGGAGCAGCGGTGCACGGTGAGTACAAGGTCCCCGGCGGCAAGCTCGTGGTGGTGGATCTGGACGTCGAGGACGGCGTGCTGAGCGGTGTGCGGGTGGCGGGCGACTTCTTCCTCGAACCGGACGAGGCGATCCTGTCGATCAACAGCGCGCTGGAGGGCGCCCCGGCCGACACCGACGCGGCCGGGCTGGCGGCCCGTATCGACACGGCACTGCCGCCGGGCACGACGATGTACGGACTCACCTCGGAAGGGGTCGGCATCGCGGTCCGCCGGGCGCTGGCGCACGCGACGGACTGGACGGACTACGACTGGCAGCTGATCCACGACGGCCCCCAGTCCCCCGCCCTGCACATGGCGCTCGACGAGGTGATCACCGCCGAGGTCGCGGCCGGGCGCCGCCCGCCGACGCTGCGGGTGTGGGAGTGGGGCGCTCCGGCCGTGGTGATCGGCAGCTTCCAGTCTCTGCGCAACGAGGTGGACCCGGAGGGCGCCGAGCGCCACGGGATCACGGTGGTGCGCCGGGTGTCGGGCGGCGGCGCCATGTTCATCGAGCCGGGCAACACCATCACGTACTCGCTCTCGGTCCCCGACGCCCTGGTCCAGGGCCTCTCCTTCGCCGACAGCTACGCCTACTTGGACGACTGGGTCCTCGGCGCGCTCGGCGACATGGGGGTGAAGGCCTGGTACCAGCCGCTGAACGACATCGCCACGGACGCGGGCAAGATCGCGGGCGCGGCGCAGAAGCGGGTGGTCGCGGACGCGGGCGCGGTGCTGCACCACGTGACGATGGCGTACGACATCGACGCCGACAAGATGCTCGAAGTCCTCCGCATCGGCCGCGAGAAGCTCTCCGACAAGGGCACCAAGAGCGCGAAGAAGCGCGTCGACCCGCTGCGCCGCCAGACGGGCCTGCCCCGCGAGGCGGTCATCGAGCGGATGATCGCCTCGTTCCGGGGGCGGTACGGGCTGGCCGAGGGGAAGGTCACCGACGAGGAGATGACCCGCGCCCGCGAGCTGGCGGAGACGAAGTTCTCCAGTGCGGAGTGGACCGCGCGGGTGCCCTGACGCTTCGCTTGGAGGGCGGTGGCATTCGGCTGCGGGTCGTCCGTGGCTGGTCGCGCGCGGCTGATGGGGCCCGGTCTTCGTCTGCCGGCCGGTGGTGGGCTGAGCGCGCAGTTCCGCACCGCCCCTGGCGGGGGCGGTGCGCTCGGCTGGGTAGGAGGCGCAACCCCCTGGGGGCGCGGGGACTGCGCGACCAGCCCACGGCGACCCGAAGACAAGAACCGCACCCCGAGCACCCGATCGCCCCACCCCGCTAGCGCGACTCCGGCAACGCGCTGCCGCGAAGTCCCATCAACCCCGTATAGACCACCAGCGCCGACCCCAGCCCCACCGCCCACCCGTAGTCCGCCAGCGGCTTCAGGGCCGGGATCAGGCCGTCCGCCGGGAAGGGGCCCAGCTTCTTGCCCTGGGGGTCGAGCGTGGAGTAGGAGCCGCCCACGGCCAGGACGCCGCCGACCGCGAACGCGGCCACCGCGCGCCAGTTCCAGCCCGCGCGGTACCAGTAGCGGCCGCCCGGCCGGTACAGGTCGGGCACGTCGAGGACCGTGCGGCGGATGATCCAGTAGTCCGCGATCAGGATGCCCGCGACCGTGCCGAGCAGGCCGCCG
Source organism: Streptomyces sp. NPDC023838 (assembly GCF_040639555.1). Taxonomy (NCBI): domain Bacteria; kingdom Bacillati; phylum Actinomycetota; class Actinomycetes; order Kitasatosporales; family Streptomycetaceae; genus Streptomyces; species Streptomyces sp. NPDC023838. The sequence continues at coordinate 231,800 of NZ_JBFAAD010000004.1, read as the reverse complement.
ACCACTCCCAGCCAGGTGAAGATGTACAGCTCGGGCGTCGACGTCAGCTTCCAGGGGAAGATCACCACGCCGACGACGCCGGTGATGAGCGCACCCCTGCGGAAGGTGATGAGGCGGGGCGCCAGGTTGGCGAGGTCGTACGCCGGGGAGACCACGTTCGCCGCGATGTTGACGGAGATCGTCGCGACCAGGACCGTGAGCAGCGCGAACAGCAGCCCGAAGACGTTGTCGGTCCGGGCCACCAGGTCCACCGGGTTCCAGATCGCCACCCCGTACACCGCCTGCGAGCCGGAGGTGACCAGGACCGACAGGAGCGCGAAGGCCGTCATGGTGGTGGGCAGGCCCAGGGTCTGGCCCCACACCTGGGCGCGCTGGCCCTTGCCGAAGCGGGTGAAGTCCGGGATGTTCAGGGACAGCGTCGCCCAGAAGCCGATCATGCCCATCAGCGACGGGAAGAAGACCGGCCAGAAGTCCCGCCCCCAGCCGTGCTTGGAGGGCTGGTCGAGCAGCGGGCCGAGGCCGCCCGCCTTGTGGGCGATCCAGATCAGCAGCACCACGGCCCCGACGAGGACGAACGGCGCCGCCCAGTTCTCGAACCGGCGCAGCGTCTCCATCCCCCGGTAGATGATGGCCAGTTCCAGGGCCCAGAAGAGGACGAAGCAGAGCCAGAGGGTCCACGGCTGGCCGCCGATCTCCGACGCGTCCGCCCAGCCGCCGAAGACCTTGCCGAGCAGGACGAAGACGCCCTGGCCGCCGATCCAGGTCTGGATGCCGAACCAGCAGCAGGCGACCGCCGCGCGGATCAGCGCGGGCAGATTGGCGCCGCGCAGCCCGAAGGAGGCGCGGGCGAGCACCGGGAAGGGGATGCCGTACTTCGGTCCGGCGTGTCCGGTCAGCAGCATCGGGACCAGCACGATCACATTGGCGAACGCGATGGTGAACACGGCCTGCTTCCAGTCCATGCCGAGGGCGACCAGCCCGGAAGCGAGCGTCCAGGAGGGGATGTTGTGCGCCATGCCGACCCAGAGGGCGGCGAAGTTGTACGTGGTCCAGCGGCGCTCCTCGGGCGGCACCGGCCGGAGGTCGTCGTTGGCGAAGCGGCTGTCCGGCGGGGCGGTGTCCGTCGGTATGGCGGTGTCGGTCATGGGCAGGCCATTCGTTCGGGGGACGAGGGGGAGGGCGAACGGGCCGTGAGGGAGGGCGGGTTCCAGGCAGGGGGCGCCCGGCGGGGGCCAGGCGCCCCCGGGCGGCTCAGCTCAGCGCCGGGATCACCTGCTCCCCGTACGCGTCGATGACCTCCTCGCGCGCGTCGTGCATCGCGTACACCGCGAACTGGTCCACGCCCAGGTCGCGCAGCGCCTTCAGCTTCTCGATGTGCGCCTCCACGGGGCCGAGGAGGCAGAAGCGGTCGACGATCTCGTCGGGGACGAAGGCGGTGTCCGGGTTGTCGGTGCGGCCGTGGTGGCTGTAGTCGTAGCCCTGGCGGGCCTTGATGTAGTCGGTGAGCGCGTCCGGGACCAGGCCCGAGTGCTCGCCGTACCGCGCCACCAGGTCCGCGACGTGGTTGCCGACCATGCCGCCGAACCAGCGGCACTGCTCGCGGGCGTGGCCGAGGTCGTCGCCGACGTAGGCCGGGGCGGCGACGCAGATGGTCACCGAGGCGGGGTCGCGGCCGGCCTCGACGGCGGCCTTGCGGACCGCCTTGACCATCCACTCCGTCAGGAACGGGTCCGCGAGCTGCAGGATGAAGCCGTCGGCCTTCTGACCGGCCAGCGCCAGCGCCTTCGGCCCGTACGCCGCCATCCAGACGGGCAGTTTGCCGTCCCTGACCCAGGGCAGCTTCAGGCGCTGCCCGTCGACCTCGGCCTCGCGGCCCTCCGCGAGGTCGCGGATCACGCCGATGGCCTCGCCCAGGCGGGCCAGGGTGTTGGGTTTGCGCCCGGCGACGCGCATCGCGGAGTCGCCGCGGCCGATGCCGCACACCGTGCGGTTGCCGTACATGTCGTTGAGGGTCGCGAAGGTGGAGGCGGTGACCTCCCAGGTCCTGGTGCCCGGGTTGGTCACCATCGGGCCGATGTGCATCTGCCGCGTGTGCTCCAGGATGCGGCTGTAGATGACGAAGGGCTCCTGCCAGAGCACCGCCGAGTCGAAGGTCCAGCCGTAGCGGAAGCCGTTGCGTTCCGCGCGGCGCATGAGGCCGACGACGGTCGAGGCGGGCGGGTCGGTCTGCAGGACGAGTCCGAAGTCCATGTGGTGCTGCTCCTGGTGACTATCCGAGGTACTGGGAGGTGGCCCGCGGGGTGTAGAGGCCGTGTCCGGCCCGTCCGGTGAACTGCCGCTCGTGTACGACGAGTTCACCGCGTGAGAGGACCGTCTCGACGCGGCCGGTGATCCGCCTGCCCTCGTACGCCGAGTAGTCCACGTTCATGTGGTGGGTCTCGGCGGAGATGGTCTGCTCGGCGTGCGGGTCGTAGATGACGACGTCGGCGTCGGCGCCCGGCGCGATGGTGCCCTTCTTCGGGTAGAGCCCGAACATCCGCGCGGGGCTGGCGCAGGCGATCTCGATCCAGCGGCGCCGGCTGAGGTGGCCGTCGAGCACGGCCTGGTGGAGCAGGTCCATCCGGTTCTCCACGCCCGGCAGACCGTTGGGGATCTTGGAGAAGTCGCCCCGGCCGAGCTCCTTCTGCCCCACGAAGCAGAACGGGCAGTGGTCGGTGGAGACCACCTGGAGGTCGTTGGTGCGCAGCCCCCGCCAGAGCGCGGCCTGGTGCTCCTTGGGCCGCAGCGGTGTCGAGCAGACGTATTTGGCGCCCTCGAAACCGGGCTCGGCCAGGTTGTCGGTGGAGAGGAACAGGTACTGCGGACAGGTTTCGCCGAAGACCGGGAGTCCCATGTCCCGGGCGGCCGCCAGCTCGGCGACAGCCTCCTCGGCCGACACGTGGACGACGTAGAGCGGCGCCCCGGCGACCCGGGCCAGCTGGATCGCGCGGTGGGTGGCCTCGGCTTCGAGCAGGGCGCGGCGCACCTCGCCGTGGTAGCGCGGGTCGGTGTGCCCGGCGGCGAGCGCCTGCTCCACGAGGACGTCGATGGCGATGCCGTTCTCGGCGTGCATCATGATCAGCCCGCCGTTGGAGGCCGAGCGCTGCATGGCCCGCAGGATCTGGCCGTCGTCGCTGTAGAAGACGCCCGGATACGCCATGAACAGCTTGAACGAGGTCACGCCCTCCTCCACCAGGAGGTCCATCTCCTTGAGGGTGTGCTCGTTCACATCGGAGAGGATCATGTGGAAGGCGTAGTCGATGGCGCACTGGCCGTCCGCCTTGGCGTACCAGGCGTCCAGTCCCTCGCGCAGCGCGTGGCCCGGCGACTGCACGGCGAAGTCCACGATGGTGGTGGTGCCGCCCCAGGCGGCGGCCCGGGTCCCGGTCTCGAAGGTGTCGGAGGCGAAGGTCCCGCCGAAGGGGAGCTCCATGTGGGTGTGGGCGTCGACTCCGCCCGGGATGACGTACTTGTCCGACGCGTCGATCGTCCGCTCGGCGCTCCAGCCCCGCGCCGCGCTCGACCCGTGCGCGGCCAGGGCGGCGATGCGGCCGTCCTCGATCAGTACGTCGGCGTGGACCTCGTCGGCGGCGGTGATCACCAGACCGCCGGTGATCAGGGTGCGGGTACTCATGGGTGGTGCTCCCTTTCGTACACGTACAGGTGGTACATGTTCAGGACGGGCTAGACGCTCCGCAGCGACCGTTCGAGGATGGCGGCGCCCTCCTCCGCCTCGGCGACGGTGAGGGTGAGCGGCGGGGCGATGCGGAGCACGCTGGTGTTGTGGCCACCGCCCTTGCCGATGAGCAGTCCGCCCTCGCGGGCCGCTTCGAGCACGGCGGCCGCGGCCTCCGGATGGGCCTCGTCGGTGCCCGGCTTCACCAGCTCGATGCCCGCCATCAGGCCCCGGCCGCGCACCTCGCGTACGAAGGGGAGCTGGGCCGCGACGGCCCGCAGCCGCTCGATGAGCAGGCCGCCCACGCGCCGCGCGTTGCCCTGGAGGTCGTGTTCGACGAGGTACGAGAGGTTGGCGAGGCCGGCAGCCATGGTGACCGGGGAGCCGCCGAAGGTCGAAATCGAGTTGGCGTCCAGGCAGTTCATGATGCGGGCGCTCGCCACCACACCGCCGATCGACATGCCGTTGCCGATACCCTTGGCGAAGGTGAGGATGTCCGGCGGGCCGTTCTGGGCGTGCGCCTGCCAGCCCCAGAAGTGGTCGCCGGTACGGCCCCAGCCGGTCTGCACCTCGTCGCTGATCCACAGGATGCCGTGCCGGTCGAGGACTTCACGAAAGGCGGCGTAGAGCCCGTCGGGGGGCGAGGTGAAGCCGCCGACGCCCTGGATGGGCTCGGCGATGAGCGCGGCGACGTCGCGGGTGTGGCCGAGCAGGTCTTCGAGGTCGGCGACGCAGGCGTTGATGAACTGACGGTCACTCAATTCCGCGTAGGGGCCCCGGGAGCGGACACCCCCGTGCACGTACAGCGTCTGCAGCGGCGACAGGCTCGTCGGTGACCAGGCCTGGTTGCCGGTGATGCCGACCGCGCTGAACGAGCGGCCGTGGTAGCTGTTGCGCATCGCCAGGATCTGGTTGGAGCCGCGGTGGGCGGTGGCGAGCAGCAGCGCGGTGTCGTTGGCCTCGGTGCCCGAGGTGGTGAAGAAGACCCGGGCGTCCGGGATGCCGGAGAGGTGGGCGATCCGCTCGGCGAGCTCGACCATCGGGCGGTTGAGGTAGAGCGTGGAGGAGTGGATGATCCGTCCGGCCTGCTCGGAGACGGCCTTGGTGACCTCGGGCAGGGCGTGCGCGGTCATCGTGGTGAGGATGCCGCCGAAGAAGTCCAGGTACCGGTTGCCGTCGGAGTCCCACACATGGCGGCCCTCCCCATGGGTGATCTCGACGGGGTGGCGGTAGTAGAGCGCGAGCCAGTCGGGCAGGACCGCGCGGTGGCGGTCGAAGAGGGAGGTCACGGCTTCACCAGCCCTTCGTAGGCGTCGGGCCGCCGGTCGCGGTAGAAGGCCCACTGCTGGCGCACCTCGTCGATGAGGCCGAAGTCGAGGTCCCGGACGACGAGTTCCTCCTCCTTGTCGCTGGCGGGCTCGCCGACGAACTGGCCGCGCGGGTCCACGAAGTAGCTGGTGCCGTAGAAGTCGTTGTCGCCGTACTCCTCGCGGCCGACCCGGTTGATGGCGGCGATGAAATATTCGTTGGCCACCGCCGAGGCGGGCTGTTCCAGCTGCCAGAGATAGGCCGAAAGTCCCCGGGAGGTCGCCGACGGGTTGTAGACGATCTGGGCGCCGTTGAGGCCCAACTGCCGCCAGCCCTCGGGGAAGTGGCGGTCGTAACAGATGTAGACGCCGACGCGGCCCACGGCGGTGTCGAAGACCGGCCACCCCAGGTTGCCCGGTTTGAAGTAGTACTTCTCCCAGAACCCCTTCACCTGGGGGATGTGGTGCTTGCGGTACTTGCCGAGGTAGCTGCCGTCGGCGTCGATCACGGCGGCGGTGTTGTAGTAGAAACCGGAGCCCTCGATCTCGAAGACGGGGACGACGATCACCATCCCGGTCTCGCGGGCGAGCTCCTGCATCCGCCGCACGGTCGGCCCGTCCGGCACCGGCTCCGCCCACCGGTAGTGCTCGGGCTCCTGCACCTGGCAGAAGTACGGGGCGTTGAAGACCTCCTGGAATCCAATGATCTTCGCACCCTGCCGGGCCGCCTCGCGGGCGTGTTCCTCATGTTTGGCGATCATGGATTCGGTATCGCCGGTCCAGCTGGCCTGGACCAGTGCGGCGCGGACAACAGTGGCCATGAGCTGCTCCTTAGACGGGCCGTCAGCCAGGCATCCACACGCGTAGACCGCGTGTGGAGAGACCGTAAAGCCCGTCACCCACCGTGGCAAGACCATCGCCGTTACGCCACGAAGTCGATCACATTTCCCTCGGTACGGGGGAGGGCAGCCGGGCCCAGTTGCCCCGCCGGGCATGCCTGAGCAGCACCGGGTCGTCGCCCACGACCACCGGGTGGCCCACCTCGGCGAGCAGCGGGAGGTCGGCCGCCTCGTCCGCGTACGCGTAGCAGTCGGCGGCGAGCAGGCCGTGCTCGCGCAGCAGGGCGCGGGCCGCGTACCCCTTGCCCTGGCCGGTCATCGGGGCCCGCGGCCGGCCGCAGAGCACGGCGTCGGCGCCCAGCTCACGGGCGACGGGCGCGACGGCCGCGGCGCTCGACGGGGTCACGAGAACCACCAGGTGCCCCCGGGCGGCGTGGTCGTGCAGGGCGGCGAGGACCGGCGCGTGCCAGAGGCGGCCGAGCGGCGGGCCCGGGCCTTCGCGGGGCGGCTCGGGCTGTCCGGGCAGCTCGCGCACGGCCAGGAGCGTGCCCTCGACGTCGAAGAACGCGGCGGCGGGCCTGCCTGGCCGACATATACGCGACTGGGCTGTGCGGGGGTCCTTGTCCATTGGTACGGACCCTGCCCAGCCACGCACTCACCTCAATCCCGAACCTTCAACGTTCTGTTGCAATTCTGGCCACCCGGAAGGCGTGGGCGACGTCTCGCCGACGTCCCTCGGAGACCTCGCCGGCGGCCGCCAGCAGCTGCGGCGCCAGCCGCGCGGGGGCGTGCGCGGCCAGTTGCGCCGCGTCCTCCGGGGTGCGGACCCGCACGAAGGCGCTCAGCAGCGCGTCCGCCTCGCTCTCGCGCCCGGCGTCACGCAGTGCGAGCACCGCGTCCGCGATCTGCTCGGCGGGCCGGGTCACGCCCTGGCGCAGCAGCCGGTGGCAGTCGGCGTCCTGCCCCGCGGCGGCGAGCGCGGCGGCCGCGGCGGCCAGCCGGTCGGGCGGCAGCGAGGCCGCCTCCCACAGCAGGGTGGCCCAGTCGGCGGCCAGGCCCGCGCGGTGCAGCTCGCCCGCGAACAGCGGCAGCAGGGCGGCGGGCCCGGCGGCCGCCTCGCACAGCACGGCGTGCGCCTCTCCGGTACGGCCCCGGGCACGCAGCCGGACGAGCCGGACGACGGCCTCGCGTACCCTCCGGCGCTGATCGCGGTCGCCCGCCTGCTCCTCCCACCCCTCCAGCCGCTCCCCCCGCTCCTCCCGGGACCTCGACTCGCCCTTGCCCCGGGCGTGCTCGGGCTGTCTGCGGGGGTGCCAACCGCCGCCGAACCGGGCCCCGGTGGGCGCGGCGGCGGCGACCGGCGGCAGTAAGGGCCCGCTGTCCTGCGCCTCGGCCCCACCGGCGTCGAGCCCGGCGAAACGAGCCCCGCGCGAGGCGCGGCGCGCGGCGGGTCGGGGCGGGGGTACGGGGGCGGGCTGGTCGGGGGCGGCGGGTGCCGCGGGGAGGCCGGGACCGTCGAGTGCCGCGGGGAGGCCGGGCCCTTCGGGTGAGGCGGGGAAGCGGGGTTCACCGGCCGGGCCCGGCCGACCGGGACCAGCGGGACCGCCGGGACCAGCGGGACCGCCGGGACCACCGGAGCCACCGGGGCTGTGGGGGCCGCCCCGCTCGCCCGGGCCGCCGCCGGCCCCTGCGGCCGCCACCCCCCTGGGCCGCGCCACCGCCCGCTCGCTGAACCAGCCCCTCGGGACCTCCGGTCCCAACGCGGCGATGCGGGCGCGCAGTTCGGCGCAGCGCGCGGCCGCCCGGGCCAGGTCGTCCTGGATCCAGGCCAGTTCGGCGGGGGCGGCGCCGGGCAGCCGGTCGGCGGCGTACGCCTGCTCGCGGAGCATCAGGGCGAGCCGTTCGCGCAGTGCCTCGCGGCCGCCCGGGCGGGCGTCGTACGCGGCGGCGGCCGCGGTGTGCAGCGCCCGGGCCCGTACCGTCTCACGGACCACCGCCTCCGGGCCGTGCGTCGGCGCGAGGTCCTGGAGCAGCGACTCGACCACGTCCCACGGCGGGATCTCACTGCCGTCGAAGCAGGCCGCCATGCCGTCGGGGTCGCGCTGCCAGAAGACCCCGTACCAGCCGCCGCCGTACCGGTCGAGCAGGGCCGCCAGCCGACCCATGTACTGGACGAACACCCCGATGTCCACCGGGAGTTGATTCACCGTCATAGCGCAATCCCCCAACCGCCGACTGAACCCCCACGGTCCGTGGGCATTCGATACCCGCCGTATTGCGCCCGTGTTACGCAGAGGTCTTCGCCGCGATACCGGCGTGTGGCCGCGCGCCGAACAGCGTGGTGATGGAGGAAGCCGCGCGCCCCCGGCGGCCCCTGCGCGCCGTTGCCGTGCCCCCGTCCCCCAGGGGCGCGGGGAACTGCGCGACCAGCCACGCACGACCCGCAGACGAACCAGCGCTCCGCGCGGAGCGCTACGCAGGCAGCGGCGTGCAGTGCCCGGCGACCTCGTCGAGCGAGAGGCCGAGTACGGAGGCCAGCGCGGCCACGGTGAAGAACGCCGGGGTCGGGGCGCGCCCCGTCTCGATCTTGCGCAGGGTCTCGGCCGAGAGCCCCGCGGCCGCCGCGACCTCGCTCATGCTGCGCCCGTCGCGCGCGGCCCGCAGCAACCGGCCGAGCCGCTCGCCGCGCTCGCGCTCTTCGGGGGTGAGGGGGGTGCGGACCATGGGGCGAGTCTAGTCCCGCGCCCCCGCCGGGAGCGCGGCCGTTCGCCTGCGAACCGTGCGCGGCCGGTCGCGCAGTTGCCCCGCCCCTGGGGGACGGGGTGCACCAGCGCGGGGCCCGCTACGCCCTGCAGACCATGTGCCAGGCGGGAGCGCTCGCCAACGTCACGGTCCTGCACGCCCTCTGACGTCGCCTCAGGCCCTTCACCCGTACGGCCGCCTGCCTGAGCACTCCGCCCGACCGGTATAGTAATTGGAATGGTGGAGATCAAGACGGACGCACAGATGGACGCGATGCGCGAGGCCGGGCGGGTGGTCGCGCGGGCGCTCGCCGCGGCACGGGACGCGGCGGATGTCGGCGTCAGCCTGCTGGACATCGACACGGCGGCTCACGAGGTGCTGCGCGCGGCGGGCGCCTCCTCGCCGTTCCTCGGCTACCACCCGGAGTTCGCCCCGGTCCCCTTCCCGGCCGTCGCCTGCGTCTCCGTCAACGACGCCATCGTGCACGGCGTCCCGGACGGCTACCGGCTGCGCGACGGCGACCTCGTGAGCGTCGACTTCGGGGCGATCCTGGACGGCTGGGCCGGTGACTCGGCGATCAGCTTCACGGTGGGCCGCGCGCGGACCGAGGACGTCCGGCTGATCTCGACGGCGTACGAGGCACTGGAAGCGGGCATCGCGGCGGCGACCGTCGGCAACCGCATCGGTGACATCGCGCACGCGATCGGCAAGGTCTGCCGAAGCGCCGGATACGGCATCCTGGAGGGCTTCGGCGGCCACGGCATCGGCCGCCGGATGCACGAGGACCCGGGGGTGCCGAACGAGGGCCGCCCCGGCCGGGGCATGGTGCTGCGGCACGGCATGGTCCTCGCGATCGAGCCGATGCTGATCGCGGACGGCACCGACGGGTACTACCCGGCCAAGGACGGCTGGACCCTGCGCACGCTCACCGGCACCCGCGCGGCGCACGCCGAGCACACGGTGGCGGTGACGGAGAAAGGCCCGCGGATCCTCACGCGTCCCTGAGCGGCCGCACCCCGAAGGCGGCGCGGGCCGTGTGACTCCGCGGCCACGCCGCCTGGGCGCCACCAGCCGCCAGCCGCCAGCCACCAGCCACCAGCCGCGTACGACGCGCGGAGCCGCGTCATTCCGCGGCCCGCCGCCCGGGCGCGACCCGCCCCGTACGCCCACGCCCGAACAGCGCCGACTCCCTTGCCACGGCCGGAAGTCGACGCCGACTTCGGGCCAGTCCGACCCGGCCGGGACGGCCGTACGCTGGCTGGTCCGTACCTGTCCCGGAACGAGACGTTCTGCTGTCATGGACCCGCCAACCCCCCACAGGAGAACCGGGCTGGCGACATGACCGAAAGGAGCGTCATGTTCAACGCACTGGCCATCGGCGGCGCGTCCGCCGTCCTTCTGGCCGCCCCGCTCAGCGCGTCCGGCCACACCCCCGGGGGCTGGGGCACCCCGCCGCCCGACAAGATCGTGATCGACCTCGTGACCGTCAACGGCTCGGGGTGTCCGGCCGGCACGGCGGCCGTCGCGGTCTCACCCGACAACACCGCGTTCACCGTCACGTACAGCACCTACCTGGCGCAGGTCGGCAAGGGCTCCTCGCCCACCGACCTCAGAAAGAACTGCCAGCTCGCGCTGAACGTCCACGTCCCGCAGGGCTTCACCTACGCGATCGCCTCGGCCGACTACCGCGGCTTCGCCCATCTGGAGAAGGGTGCCACCGCGCAGGAGCGGGCGAACTACTACTTCCAGGGCATGTCCCAGACGGCCTCCGCCACGCACGCGTTCAAGGGGCCGCTCTTCGACGACTGGCAGACCAACGACACCACGGACGTCTCCGCCCTCGTCTACAAGCCCTGCGGTGAGGAGCGCTATCTGAACATCAACACCGAACTGCGGGCCGGGGCCGGCACCTCGGACACGGTCAACACCACCAGCTTCATCAGCATGGACTCGACCGACGCCAGCATCAACACCATCTACCACTTCTCGTGGAAGGTGTGCCCGCCGAAGTAGCGCGCACGCGGGCCGCCCGGCCGGGACCGGGCGGCCCGCACTCCGCGTGCGCCGCCGTCAGTTGTTCGCGATGAACCGTCTGGCGAGCTCGTGGCCGAGCGAGACGGCCGCGCTGTGGCTCTCGATCGGCTTCACCTGCGAGTTCTTGAAGAGGATGTACGTGACGCCGGACGCGGCACCGCCGACGCAGGGGTCGGGGTTCATCCCGAGCGCCTTGGCGGTCGCATAGGACGCCTCGCCGATGATCCTGGACGGGCCGATGTCGCCGACCACCGCGTACTCGACCTTGTCGTTGTAGACGACGGCGACCACACCACCGTCCCTTATCCCGGCCGAGGAGTAGTTCCAGATCGAGCTGGAGCTCGGCACGACGACGTACGGCAGCTTCTCGGCGTTCAGCGGCTTGTCGTTGGACTGGTGGAAGGCGGTGTCGCCCTGGAACCACGGGTCGGTGGCGCGGCTGCAGGCGCTCGTGGTCTGGCCGTCGCAGTCGACGTCCAGGTCGGCCTTCCAGAAGACCGCGCCGTTCTTGCCGCAGACCGGGACCGTCGCGGTGGTCTCGCTGTCGGTCCTGTACTTGCCGCTGGAGATCTGCGAACAGTTCTTCACCTTGGCCAGCAGCTCGGCCGCACTGACCGAGCCCTCGTCGGTACGGGTGGGGGCGCCGACGGCGCGGGCCGCGTTCTCGGCGGTGGCGGGGAGGGCGACGGTGGCGAGCAGGGCGGCGCCGGAGGCGGCGGCGAGGGCGAGCGTTCGCGTACGCACGTGGAGGGACCCTTCTGTTAGGGAAGTTTCCTTAGCTGACCCGAACCATCTGACGCGTTTGCATGAGCGCGTCAACCCCGGTCACATCAAATGAAACGCGGCCCCCGTCCCCAGAGGGACGAGGGCCGCGCCCGCTTCACCCGCCCGGCGGACGAGTTCCGGCGAAGTGTCACCCGGCTGGGCGCACCACCATCGCCGAACCGCCACCGCGCCGGACCTTCTCGGCCGCCGCCACCCAGCGGCCGTCATCGAGCCGCTCCACTCCGGTCGCGGCCCCGATCATCGGGTTGAGCGTGAACGCGTGCCCCAGCGCCGCCAGTTGGGCCCGGACCGGGCTGTTGTAGAGCTCGGGCTCCAGCTCCGTCGTCGCCGCGTTGCGCTGGCTGGCGCGCGGGGCCGCGATGGCGTCGACCAGCGACAGGCCCCGGTCGAGGTGCCCCACGAGGGACTGGAGCACCGTGGTGATGATGGTCGCGCCGCCCGGCGAGCCGACGGCGAGCACCGGCCTGCCGTGCCCGTCGAGCACGATCGTCGGCGACATGGAGGAGCGCGGCCGCTTGCCAGGGCCCGGCAGGTTCGGATCGTGGACGGCCGGGTTCGCCGGGGCGAACGAGAAGTCCGTCAGCTCGTTGTTGAGCAGGAAGCCCCGCCCCGGCACCGTGATGCCGCTGCCGCCGGTCTGCTCGATGGTGAGCGTGTACGAGACGATGTTCCCCCACTTGTCGGCCACCGTCAGATGCGTGGTGTTCTCGCCCTCGTACGTGGTGGGCGAGGCCTGCCCAGAAGTGGCGCACGGCGCCGGATGGCGGGGGTCGCCGGGCGCCAGCGGGCTCGTCAGCGCCTTGGTGTCGCTGATCAGGCAGGCCCGCGAGTCGGCGAATTTCTGCGCGAGCAGCCCCTTGGTCGGCACGTCCTCGAAGGCCGGGTCGCCCACCCAGCGGCCCCGGTCCGCGAACGCCACCCGGCTGGCCTCGATGTAGTGGTGCAGATACTGGACCTCGGACGCCTTCGACAGGTCGGTGTGCTCCAGGATGTTGAGCGCCTCGCCGACCGTGGTGCCGCCCGAGGACGAGGGCGCCATGCCGTAGACCTTCAGACCCCGGTAGTCCACCTTCGTCGGGGCCTGGCGCTTGACCGCGTACGAGCGCAGGTCCTTCTCGGTGAGGTCGCCGGGGCGCGCGACCCGCTTCGAGCCGGGCGCCACGGGGGGCTTGCGGACGGTTCGTACGATGTCCCTGCCCAGGTCGCCGCGGTAGACGGCGTCCACGCCCTCGCGCCCCAGCTTCTCGTAGGTGCGGGCGAGGTCCGGGTTCCTCAGCTTGGAGCCGACCACCGGGAGCCGGCCGCCGGGCAGGAACAGCCTGGCCGTGTCCGGGAAGTCCGCGAACCGCGCCTGGTTGTCGGCGGTCTGCTGGCGGAAGGTGTCGTCGACGGTGAAGCCGTCGCGTGCGAGCCGCTCGGCGGGCTTGAGCAGGCGGCCGAGCGGCTTGGAGCCCCAGGCGTCGACGGCCGCGTCCCAGGTGGCCGGGGTGCCGGGGGTGCCGACGCTGAGCCCGCTGGTCACCGCGTCCGGGAACGGGAGCGGTTTGCCGTTCTCCAGGAAGAGGGACGAGGTCGCGGAGCGGGGCGCGGTCTCGCGGCCGTCGATGGTGCGTACGGTGCGGGACTTGGCGTCGTAGTAGACGAAGTAACCGCCGCCGCCGATGCCCGACGAGTACGGCTCGGTGACGCCGAGGGCGGCCGCCGTGGCGACGGCCGCGTCCACCGCGTTGCCGCCGTGTTTGAGGACGTCGATGCCGGCGGCGGTGGCGTCCGCGTCGACGCTGGCCACGGCGCCCCCGTAGCCGATCGCCTCGGGCGTCTTGACGGGCGGGGGCGCGGTTCTCGGCGGGGCGGCCGCGACCGAGGTCGCCACGGCCGCGGCGACGGCCAGTACCGAGAGACTGCGGACGGCGGAGCGACGCATGCGTACCTCCTGGGTGCGAATGTCCGCGCAGCGTAACGCCGCACCCGCCGTCGCGTCAGGACCGTCTCGAACACCGCACCGCACTGCCGCTAGCATGCCCGCCCATGAACGACGACGTGCGCAACATCGTGCTGGGAGTGGTCGCCGCGGGCATCAGCGCCGCGCTGGGCTGGCTCACCCGCACCTATCTCTGGAACCGAAGGCTCCGCCGCAAGCAGGCCTTCTTCGGCCTGCCGACGCACTCCGAGTGCCTGCTCGTCGTCAACCGGGACGCGGGGGCGGAGGGCGCGGTGCACCGGTTCGACGTGTTCGCGCTCCTCGAACTCGCCTCCCTCATCAAGGACTGCGGGGCCCACGCGCGGATCGTCCAGCACGACGCGACCCAGCAGGGCTTCGGGGAGCGCACCGAGTTCTGCCTCGGGGGCCCCTACTCCAACCGCCGGATGGCCGCGCACCTCTCCGCGCTGCTGCCCGGCGTGACGATGAACGTGGACACCGAACCCGGCCCGGAACGGGGCGCGTTCACCATAGGCGGCGAGCAGTACCGGGTGGAGGGCGGAGTCACCGAGTACGTGCTCCTCGCCCGGGTCACCGCGGGCCAGGGACAGCGGCCCGTGTTCCTCTTCTGCGGCCAGCGCGCGATAACCAACCAGGCGGCCACCCGCTATCTCGCCCGCAACCACGAGAAGCTGGCCCGCAAGCACGGCGACGGCACCTTCTGCCTGCTCCTGAAGGTCGTCAACTCCCTTGCGTACGGACCGGACGTGGTGGAGGTCGTCGCCGACGTCACCCGCGCGGCCCTGACCCCGGCCCCGGCAGCCGGAGCGGCAGCGACTTCACCCCATTGATGAAGTTGGAGACCAGCCGGCGCGGTGGCCCGGCGAGTTCCGGTTCCGGCAGCAGCCGCAGCGCCTCCTCGTGCAGGACGCGCAGCTGGAGCCGGGCGAAGTGGGCGCCGAGGCAGACGTGCGGGCCGTCCCCGAACGAGACGTGCGGGTTGGGCGTGCGGGTGAGGTCCAGGACGTGGGGGCGGGTGAAGACGCGCTCGTCGTGGTTGGCCGAGGCGTGGAAGACCACCACCTTGTCGCCCGCGCGCACCCGCTGCCCGGCGAGCACGGTGTCCCGGGCGGCGGTGCGGCGGAAGGTGAGGACGGGCGGGTGCCACCGCAGCAGCTCTTCCACGGCCGTGTCCAGGGACGCCTCGCCCGCGCGCAGCCCGCGCCGCTGGTCCGGGTGCTCGGCCAGGGCGAGGAAGCCGCCGGGCGCGGCGCTGCGCACGGTGTCGTTGCCCGCCACGGTCAGCAGGAAGAAGAACATCTCCAGCTCGGCGTCGGCCAGTTCGGAGTGCGCCAGCGAGGTCATGACGTCGTCGGCCGGCTCGCGCCGCTTGTACGCGGCGAGCTCCTGGGCGTACGCGAACATCTCGCGCAGCATCGCGGGCGAGCGTGGGTTGACCGGCCGTCCGTCGGGGCCGAGGACCGGCGGTTCATCCGGGTCCTGGTAGCCGATGACCCGCTCGGTCCATTCGAGGAGCAGCCCCCGGTCGCTGCCGGGCACCCCGAGCAGATCAGCCAGGTTGAGCAGCGCGTAGTCGTCGGTGACCTCGGTGACCAGGTCGAAGACACCGCCCTCGGCGCCGTCGCGGGCCGCGCCGAGCAGGGTGCGCGCCCGGGCCCGTACCGCCGCCTCGAAACGGCCGGTGCGCCCGGGTGTGAAGGCGCGGCTGACCAGGCGCCGCAGCCTGCCGTGGTCGTAGGGGGCTTCCCTGCCCGAACGGGGTCGGGAGCCCGGGGAAGGGTCCTGGTTGAGCATCATCCGCCGGATGAACGGCAGGTCGTCGGGGTCGGGGTCGCGGATCTGGGTGGCGCCGAGCATGGAGGAGTAGGTGACCGGATCCTTCAGCACCCGTACGACGTCGGCGTGGCGGGTGACCGCCCAGAAGCCGGGGCCCTCGGGCCAGCCCAGCACCTCGTACTCCTCCTGCCAGGCCACCGGGTGCCGCTCGCGCAGCTCCCGGTAGTCGTCGTGGGGCGGCCCGGCGGCGTACCGGCGCGGGTCGAAGACGTCCGGCAGATCACTCATCGGACCAAGGTGACGCCAAGGGGCGGCGCGGACAAGACCGCCCGCCCGGGGAGGGAGAACGGGGGTCAGAACGGGCAGCTCTGCGGTGCCAGCCGGGTGTCGGGGCCGTCCACCGTCACCTTCACCGCGCTCGCGCCGTCCCGGGTCGTGGCGTGAGCCGCCGTGCACACCAGCTGCTGCTGGGCGAGGGCGGTGAGGTCGCGCACCGGGCGCTCAAGGCGGATCCGCACCTCGTCACCCTCCGTTGACATGCCAAGGCCCCCGTAGTAGTTGGGCAGTTGGGTCGTCAGACCCACGTCCTTCTCGGCTTCCGTGGGCCCGTTCAGGAGCAGCAGGATCGCCGCGCCCTGCTGCCCCGTGGTCTTCACGGACCGCACGACGGGCACCAGGCCGCCCGGACCCTGGAAATAGAGCGCGGTGCCGTCGGCGTAGTCCGGAGCCAGGTGTACGGTCGCCGGGTCGCCCACCTCGACGACCCCGGAACCCTGGACACCGCACCCGGTCGCCAGAAGCAGCGCGGGCAGCAGCAGGGCGACGGCACGGGCCCCCCTCACGCCTCCGCCTCCTCGCCCGGCGGCCGCACCGGCAGCTCGACGGTGAACACCGCCCCGCCGCCGGGGCCGTTGCCCGCCCGCACCGTGCCGCCGTGCAGCCGTATGTTCTCCTGCGTGATCGCGAGGCCGAGGCCGCTGCCCGCCGAACGGGTACGGGCCGCGTCGGCCTTGAAGAAGCGGTCGAAGATGTGCGGCAGGACGGCGGGGGCGATCCCGGGGCCGCCGTCGCTGACCTCGGTCACCACCCGTACGCCGTCCGGCCGCTCCTCGGTGCGCAGGCTCACCCGCACCGGCGCGGCGCCGTGCCGCAGCGCGTTGCCGACCAGGTTGGCCACCACGATGTCGAAGCGTCTGGGGTCGAGCATCGCCCGTATTCCGTCCGGGAGTTCGGCGGTGACCTGCTCCTCCCAGCGCCTGTGCTGGAGCGTCTTGGCGATCGTCTCGGCGACGTCCACCTCGTCGAGGTTGAGGTCGGCGGCCCTGGCGTCGAAGCGGGAGATCTCCATCAGGTCCTCGACGAGGGTGGCGAGCTTGTCCGTCTCGGTGGAGATCAGCCGGACGGCGGCGGCCGTGTCGGGGTCGAGCCGGCCGGCGTCCTCGTCGAGGACCTCGGTGACCGCGAGCATGCCGGCGAGCGGAGTGCGCAGCTCGTGCGAGACGTCGGAGGCGAACCGCCGGGCCCTGGCCTCGGCCTTCTGGAGCTCCTCGACGGACCGCTCCAGCTCCTCGGCGGACTCGTTGAACGTCCAGGCCAGATCGGCCAGTTCGTCCGACCCCTTCACTTCGATACGGGTGTCCAGGCGCCCCTTGCCCATGCTGCTGGCGGCCCGGCGCAGATCGCGGACCGGCCGCAGCACGCTGCGCGCCGCGAGCAGCGCGGGCACCAGGGCGATGGCGAGCGCGGGCAGCGCGCCGTCGCGGGCGGCGCTGACCATCGCGCGTACGTTGTCGTCCTCGGCGGTGAGCGGCATCACGGCGTACATCATGATCCCGGTGGGCTGCTGCGGGGTCTGGCCCGGCTCACCGAGCATCACCGGCATACCCATGGTCAGCCAGGGCTGGCCGTCCTTGACGACCCGCTGGAAGGAGCCGTGCGGGTTGGCGCGGGCCCGGCGGCGCAGCTCCTCGGTGAGCACGTTGGAGGCGGTCTGGCCGGTGTTGGAGGCGCGCAGCGTGCCGTACTCGGCGAACACGTACCAGGGGTGCGGCTTGCCCTGCCGGCCTACGGCGAGGCTGAGTTCGCGCAGCGAGGTGCGGCTCATCGGCAGCGCGACCGTCTGGGCGCCGATCTGGTCGCGCAGCTGGGCGACCGCGGTGTCCTGGGCCTGCTGGAGGATGGCCGAGCGGGCCTCCTGGTAGATCAGGGTGGCGGTGGTGCCCGCGGCGATCACGGCGACGAGGAGGAACGCGGCGATCAGCCGGGCGCGCAGCCCGAGCCGTCCGACGCGCAGACGCGCGCGTATCACCGCAGCGGGCCGAAGCGGTAGCCGAAGCCGCGCACGGTCTGGATGTAACGCGGGCTGCCCGGCACGTCCTCGACCTTGTGCCGCAGCCGTCTCACGCACGCGTCGACCAGGCGCGCGTCCCCGTGGTAGCTGTGCTCCCACACCGACTCCAGGAGCTGCTGGCGGCTGAAGACCTGCTCGGGCGAGGCCGCGAGGTGCAGCAGCAGCTTCAGCTCGGAGGGGGCGAGCGGCAGCCGCTCGCCCGACTTGGCGGCGGTGAGTCCGGCCCGGTCCAGGGCGAGTTCGCCGTGGAACTCAAGGCCGGGCCGCCCGGCCGGTTCGGCCAGCCGGCGCAGGACGGCCCGGATGCGGGCCTCGATGACCTCGGTGCGGGCGGGCTTGACGATGTAGTCGTCGGCGCCCGCCTCCAGCCCGACCACCACGTCGAAGTCGTCGCCGCGCGCGGTGAGCATGATGATCGGCAGCTGGCTGGTCTCGCGGATGCGGGTGCAGACCTGTACGCCGTTGATGCCGGGCAGCATCAGGTCGAGCAGGACCAGTTCGGGCTGGAAGGTCTTGAGCGCCGCCAGCCCCGCCTCGCCGGTCTCGGCCGCGCGCACCTCGTGGCCGCGCCGGCGCAGGCCGAGTTCGACCCCTTCCCGTACGGAGGGGTCGTCCTCGATGAGCAGCACGCGTGGCATGAGCGTCAGTATCCCAGCAGTCTCAGGGGTCTCGGATGTCACATAGATCTCAGGGGGCTCAGATGGTTCACACGACTCGTGTGGCTCAAGTGGTTCACGGGTCTCAGACCTCCCGGACGTCTCAGATTTCGCCCGGGTCCTGGCTCGGTCAGCGGCCCCGGCGCAGCTTGCCGAGTACGTCGTTGATGCCGTCGAGCCGCAGTGGCCGGGCCAGCAGCGCGAGCGACACGAGCAGCGCGGCCGTCCCGGCCCCGGTCGCCGCCAGGTCGCCGAGGCCGTCGGCCGCGCGGGCCGCCGCGTACCCGAGCAGGGCGGCGGGCACGCAGCCGGCCAGCAGCCGGACGTGGGTGGCGAGGGCGGGTGAGCGCAGGAGCCCGGCGCCGCCGCCGAGCCGGCGGTTCAGGACGTACGCGGTGACGACCCAGCCGGTGAACAGCGCCAGCGAGTACGCCCCGGCCATCCCGGTCACCGCCCAGCGCGCGGGCAGCAGCACATAGGCGAGCGCCGAGAGCCCGGCGTTGCACCCGGCGATGACCAGGTTCAGCAGGAACGGTGTGCGGGTGTCGCCCAGGGCGTAGAAGCCGCGCGAGAGCACGTACTGCCCGGAGAAGGCGATCAGCCCCGGCGCGAACGCCATCATCATCCCGGCCATCACGTCGACGTCGGCCGGGGTGGTCCGGCCGTAGCCGAAGACCGCGCCCATCAGCCACGGCGCCAGCGCGAGCAGCGCGCAGGCGGCCGGGACGATCATCGCGGCGCTGGTGCGCAGCCCGTAGGAGAGGTCGCGCCGCACCGCCGCCCGGTCCTCCTCGGCGGCCGCCCGGCTCATCCGGGGCATCAGCGCGGTGAGCAGCGAGACGGTGACTATGCCGTGCGGGACCACCCAGAGCAGGTAGGCGTTGGTGTAGGCGGTGTACCCCGCGCCGCCCGCGACGTGCTGGTCATGGGCCTGCTGTCCGGCGATGGTGGAGAGCCGGGTCACCACCCAGTACGCGGCCTGGTTGGTCAGGACGAGCAGCACCAGCCAGCCCGCCGAGCGCAGCGGGCGGGTGATGCCGCTGCCGCGCCAGTCGAAGCGGAGCCGCCAGCGGAACCGGGCCGCGCCGAGCGCCGGGACCAGGGCGAGTGCCTGGACGGCGATCCCGGCGGTGGTGCCCCAGCCCAGGACGCGGGTGTCGGTGGCGCTCAGCATCGAGCCAGAGGTGCCGGCGGTCCACAGGTAGAGCCCGAACACCGCGATGACGACGAGGTTGTTGAGGACCGGCGTCCACATCATGGCGCCGAAGCGGCCGCGCGCGTTGAGCACTTGGCCGAAGAGCGTGAACAGGCCGTAGAAGAGGATCTGCGGCAGGCAGTAGCGGGCGAAGGCGACGGTGAGGTCGCGCTGGGCGCCGGTGTAGTCGGTGTAGAAGTCGATGATCCGTGGCGCGGCGAACACCGCGAGGGCCGTCATGGCCAGCAGGGCGACAGCGCAGGCGGTGAGCAGCCGGTCGGTGTACGCCTTGCCCCCGTCGGCGTGCTCCTTGGCGGCGCGGACCAGCTCGGGCACGAAGACCGCGTTGAGGGTGCCGCCGATGAGCAGGGTGTAGAGGATGTTCGGGATGGTGTTGGCGACCGTGAACCCGTCGCCGACGAGGCCGGTGCCGAGCGCCGCCACCACGACCGCCGACCGTACGAACCCGGTGGCCCGGGAGACGACCGACCCGGCGGCCATCAGGGCGCCGCTGCGCGCGACCGACGCCTTGGCGGCGTGGCGCGGCCCGGCGTGGACCGGGGCCGTCACCGGCGTGCCAGATAGGCCTGGAACGCGCGGTACAGCGCGTGGTTGGTGGTGCCGCTCATCGCTGTTTCCCACTCCCCCAGCGTCTCGACCACCTGTCCGCCGGTGCCGAGTTTCCAGCGCATCAGTCCGAACGGGCGGTCACTCGGATCAAGGGTGGAGGGTACCCCGCGCATGTCGTAGACATCGGCGCCGAGCGCGTGGGCGTCGAGCATCATCTGCCACTGCAGGGCGTTGCTGGGCCGCACCTCGCGGCGGTGGTCGGCGGAGGCGCCGGTCTGGTACCAGACCCGGCCGCCGACGGTGATCATGGTGTGGGCGGCCAGCACCTCACCACCGTGGACGGCCAGATAGAGGCGCATCCGGCCCGGGTGCTCGGCGTTGAGCACCTCGTACTGGCGCTCGTAGTACGCGAGCGAGCGCCCCAGCCGGAAACCGTCGCGCTCCTCGGTGATCCGCAGCAGCCGGTAGAACTCGGGCAGATCGGCCGCGCTCCCGTGCACGATCTCGACGCCCGCCTTCTTGGCGGTGCGCACATTGCGGCGCCACTCCTGGTTGAGCCCGGACCACAGCTGCTCGGGGCTGCGTCCGGCCAGCGGCACCTGGAAGACGTAACGGGGCTGGGCGTCGGCGTCCCCGCCGTCGCCGCCGCACCGGCGCCAGCCGCGCGCCCGCAGCCGCTCGGCGACGGCGGTGCCCAGCGGGTCCACCTGGGTGGCGAGCACATCGCCCACCTTGCGCCCGGGACCGGTCGCGGACTTCAGCAGGGCGGCGTCCCAGCGCCGGTAGGCGGGCGAGGGCCCGATGCGTACGGCGAAGGCGCCCGCCCGGCGCAGATGGCGCAGCAACGGCCCCAGCCAGCGGTCGACTTCGGGGTCGGCCCAGTCCGCGACCGGGCCCTCGGGGAGATAGGCGAAGTATTTCCGGGTGCCCGGGAATTGCCGGTAGAGCACCAGGGCCGCGCCCTTCAATTCACCCGTGTCGAGGTGCCAGCCGACCCTTTCCGCGGACCATTGGTCCTTCACTTCGGCCCAGGAGGGCTGCTGCAGGAAACTCACGCCGGTACGGCCCACGAGAAAGGACCGGTACTCGGCGACGGAGAGACCGCGCACCCGCAGGTCCTGGTCGCGGTCGCCGGTCACGAGCAGTGCGGACACGTGGGTGACCTCCCAAGTACGCCCCGCCATCGGTTCCACGGGGATGCACAGGATGCTCACAGCGGTCCATGACCGGGCGGCGCGGCGCATGTGACCGGACGGTGACAGTTCCTCTGCAGTCCTCGTCACAATCGATTTCCCAAGATTTCCGGCGCTTTCCGCAACCTAGAGTCGCGCTACCGACTCTCTCCTATGGAGAAGCATTGCTACGGAGGTTTTCCAGTTGAGCCGCATACGCCGCCACATCCCGCTCCGCCGCCGCCCGGTGCGCAACGCCGTGATCGCCGGCACCGCCGTCCTCGCCGCGGCTCTCACCGCCTGTTCCGGTGGCTCGGGCGGGTCGGGTGACGCCAAGGGGGGCGCCGACATCTCGGGCGCCAAGAAGGCCGAGATCTCCGTGAACCTGACGGGGCAGCAGGCGAAGGCGGGCGAGCCGGTGAAGGTCACCCTGGCCGGAGGCAAGCTCCAGCAGGTCAGGGTCACCGACGGCAAGGGCGGGACGCTGGCGGGGAAGATATCCGCCGACGGCAGGACCTGGACCTCGGACCGCAACGCCGCGCCCGGCACCACGTACGCGGTCGAGGCGAAGGACGACAAGGGCTCCACCGCCAAGGCCGGCTTCGCGACGGCCGCCGCGGACAAGGTGAACAAGCTGACGCTCGTCCCAGGCAACAACTCCACGGTCGGCGTCGCCCACCCCCTGTCGATCGTCTTCGACCACCCGGTCAAGAACAAGGCGGCGGTGGAGAAGCAGCTGAAGGTGACCACCTCCAACAACACCGAGGGGTCCTGGGGGTGGATGGAGGACTACTCCGGCAAGGCGCGGGTCGACTGGCGGCCCAAGGAGTACTGGAAGAGCGGGACCAAGGTCAGCCTCAACGCGGACCTCAACGGCGTCGACTCGGGCAGCGGCTGGTTCGTGCGCGACTACGCGACCACCGTGACCATCGGCAGGAACCAGGTCGTCAAGGTCAGCCTCGACAACCACCACCTCAAGGTGTACCGGGACGGCGCCGCGGTGAAGGACATCCCGGTGTCCGGGGGCACGCCCGGCGGCGACAAGGCGTCCTGGCGCGGCAAGGCCGTCCTGATGGCGAAGGAGGGCACGATCAACATGAACTCCGAGACGGTCGGGCTCGGCAAGGCTTACAACAAGATGGTCGACTACTCGATGCGCCTCACCTGGTCCGGGATGTACGCGCACGCCGCGCCCTGGAACGCCGACTACTTCGGCAACACCAACCACAGCTCCGGCTGCATCGGCATGAGCGACGCCAACGCCAAGGAGCTGTACGGCATGGTGCAGCCCGGCGACCCGTTCGAGATCACCGGCGACGACGCCAAGGGCACCCAGGCGCTCAACAACGGCTACGGCGAGTGGAACCTCAGCTGGGAGCAGTGGCAGCAGAAGAGCGCCCTGAGCGGCGCCTCCACCGCGGGCGCCGCAGGCACCGCTGGTGCCGCGAGCAGCTGACAACTCGTCCAATAATCGTTACCCATGCGTAACTTACCGGTCAGTTACCTTCGGTAAGCCCCTCCGGTTAGCGTCAGTTCACTTTGCAACGACGCAACGGGGAGCTACTCATGGGACATCCGCGCGAAGCCGCCGCCGCAGCCGTCACGGCGGCGGCCCTCCTGGCCGGCGCCGCCTTCGGCCTCGCTCCATCGGCCCAGGCCGCGCCGGCGAAGGCCGCGCCGGCGGCGGCCGGCGTCTCCTTCCATGACATTCCGGGGTCGGGCGGGGTCACCCTCAAGGGCAACGTCTTCACGCCCGCCGGGGCCCGGGCCGGTGAGCGCTACCCGCTGATCGTCTTCCCGGCCAGCTGGGCCTCGCCGCAGATCGAGTACATGGCCCAGGCCCAGAAGCTCGCCGACGCGGGCTACACCGTGGTCAGTTACACCTCCCGGGGCTTCTGGCTCTCCGGCGGCACCATCGAGGTCGCGGGGCCGCCGGACACCGCCGACGTCTCGGCCGTCATCGACTGGGCGCTGGCCCACACCCCCGCAGACCCCGACCGCATCGGCCTGGGCGGCGTCTCCTACGGCGCGGGCATCAGCCTGCTCGCCGCCGCGCACGACAAGCGCGTCAAGGCCGTCGTCTCGATGAGCGGCTGGGCCGACCTCATCCAGTCGATCTACAGCGGCCGCACCGAGCACCGCCAGGCCGCCGCCATGCTGGGCGTCAGCGGCGCGATCACCGGCCGCCCCAGCGCCGAACTCCAACAGGTCCTCAAGGACTTCCTCGGCTCGAACCTGGCGAAGGAACAGGACATGATCGAGTGGGGCCGCAAGCGGTCGCCCGTCACCTATCTGGATGACATCAACCGCAACGGCGCCGCCATCATGATGGGCAACGCCTGGGGCTACACGATCTTCCCGCCCAACCAGGACGCCGACTTCTACACCAAGCTGACCGGCCCCAAGCGCCTGGAGTTCCGGCCGGGCGACCACGCAACCGCCGAGGCCACCGGCCTGCTCGGCCTGCCCAACGACGTCTGGACGGACGCCCAGCGCTGGTTCGGCCACTACCTCAAGGGCGAGGCCAACGGCATCGACAAGGAGCAGCCGGTCCGGCTCAAGTCCCGTACGGGCGGGTCCTACGAGGGCTATCCGAGCTGGCAGGCGGTCGGGGCGGCCAAGCAGAAGCTGCCGCTGAACGGCTCGCACCGGATCTTCGCCAACGTCGACTCGGGCGCCGACGGCGGCATCCTGCTCCTGTCGAACATCCTGGACCAGTTCACCAAGCTCCCCCCGATGGCCTCGATCCCGCTGCTGCCGCGCGCGTTCGCGGCGGTCTGGCAGTCGGAGCGGTACGACACGCCGCGCCGCATCCGGGGCACGGCCGCGCTGCACACCACCGTCACTCCCACCAAGGAGAGCGGCACCCTCGTCGCGTATCTGTACGACGTGGGCCCGCTCGGCCTCGGCAAGCTGGTCAGCAACGCCCCCTACACCTTCCACGGCCGCACGCCCGGCCGCCCGTTCGCCGTCGACCTGGAGCTGTTCTCCACGTCGTACGACGTACCGGCCGGCCACCGTCTGGCACTGGTGGTGGACACCGTCGACCCGCTCTACATCGAGCACAACCCGACCGGCGCGCAGCTGACCTTCTCCTCGCCCGCGTCAGACCCGTCGTATCTGACGGTCCCTCTCCGCGAAGAGTGATCACCGGCTGCTGCCGGGAGGGCTTGCCCCCTTGCCACTGCTCCCACAGGTCTCAAGGACCAGGGGGTACCCCCCTCGGCAGCAGCGTCCCTGGTTCGGCCGGGGCGACTTCCACGGCCTCCGTCTTGGGATTGCGCTTCTGTCTCCTGGCCATCCAGGTGGCGAACCAGGAGAGGAGCATGCACATCCCGATGTAGATCGGTGAGATCACCATCACCACGGGGATGAACGGCAAATCGTAGTCGAGATTCGAGGCGATGAGCTTCCCCGCGTGCAGGAACTCCTCATAGGTGATCAGAAAGCCCAGCGAGGTGTCCTTCAGCGCGACCACCAGCTGGCTGATGATGGTCGGCAGCATCGCGCGGATCCCCTGGGGGACCAGCACGTACGTCATGACCTGCGTCTTGCGCATCCCGAGCGAGAATGCCGCCTCCTTCTGGCCGCGTTCCACGGAGTTGACGCCGGAGCGGAACACCTCGGCGAGCACCGAGCCGTTGTAGAGCGTCAGTCCGGCCACCAGCGCCGGCAGGGGCTGTACCTTCAGCGCCACGAAGATGAAGAAGATCATGACCAGGACGGGCATGGCGCGGAAGAACTCGACCAGCAGGGTGGCCAGCCAGCGGACCGCCCGGTAGTCGGAGAGCCGCCCGGTCGCCAGCACCGCGCCGAGCGCCAGCGAGAACAGGGCCGCGAACCCGAACGCCTTGAGCGTGTTGCCGAGCCCCCGCAGCAGCAGCCGCTGGATCCCCTCGTACTCGAAGGGCGTCCACTTGGTGGAGGTGAACTGGTCGGTGTCGAACAGGAGATAGATGATCCAGCCGAGCAGCGCGAGGATCAGGAACGTCGAGCCGACCCCGTAGAGCAGGTGCCGCTGGCGGGTCCTGGGGCCGGGGATGTCGTAGAGGGCGGTGGCTTCTCTGGACAGCTGTGCGGTCATCGGGCGACTCCCCGGTACTTCTCCAGGAGGTTGAAGACGGCGCTGATGGTGAGCGTGATGATCAGATAGCCGACGGCGATCCAGATGAACGTCCAGATGATGTCGTAGCCGAGCTCGCTGAGCGTCTTGTACGTGCCGAGCAGCTCGGTGACGCTGAACGCGCCCGCGATGGCGGAGTTCTTGGCGAGCGCGATGAGCGTGGAGCCGACCGGCGGGATGACCGAGCGGAAGGCCTGCGGGAGGACCACGGCGGACAGCGTCTGGCTGAAGGTCATCCCCAGGCTCCGGGCCGCCTCGCCCTGGCCGGTGGGCACGGTGTTGATGCCCGAGCGCAGCGCCTCGCAGATGAACGCCGAGGTGTAGCAGCCGAGCGCGATCACCGCGAACAGCTTGAACGGGAGCACCAGGCCGAAGCGCGGCAGCCCGAGCAGGACCGCGAAGAAGAGCAGGGTGAGCGGGGTGTTGCGGAGCACGTTGACCCACACGGTGCCCAGCGCCCGGAACGAGCCGACCGGCGAGACCCGGAAGGAGGCCATCAGGAAGCCGAGCACGAGCGCCACGGCCGAGGAGTAGACGGTGAGCTCGACGGTGCCGAGGAAGCCCTTGCCGTACAGCGAGAAGTTCTTGGTCAGTACGTCCATGCGGGGCCTCAGCTCGCCGGGTAGCGGTCGATGGGCGGGGCGGGCGCGGCCTTGCGTCCCGACAGGCCGAGCGTGGCGTCGTACGCCTTCTGCCAGTCGCCGTTCTTCTCGTGGGTCTCGATGGCGTCGTCGAGGGCGAAGCGCAGGGCGTTGTCGCTCCTGGGCACACCGACGCCGTACGGCTCCTTCGAGAACGGCTTGCCGACGACCTTGAGCTCGTCGGGCACCTTGGCCGCGTATCCGCTGAGGATGGTGTCGTCGGTGGTGACGGCGTCGACCTGGAAGGTGAGCAGGTTGTCCACACAGACGGAGTACGTGTCGTACGCGACGAGGTCGGCCTTCGGGTAGTCCTTCTGGATGCGCTGGTACGGGGTGGAGCCCGCGGCCGAGCAGACGCGCTTGCCCTTCAGGTCCTGCGGCCCGTTGATGTCGTCCTCGTCGGTGCGCACGAGCAGGCCCTGGCCGGCCATGTAGTAGGGCCCGGCGAAGCCGACCAGCTTCTTGCGGTTGTCGTTGATGGTGTAGGTGCCGACGTAGTAGTCGACCTGGCCGTTCTGCAGCGCGGTCTCGCGGTTGGCGGAGGCGATGGTCCTGAACTCGATGGACTTCGGCTCGAAGCCGAGCGAGGCGGACATCATCTTGGCGATCTCGATGTCGAAGCCGGAGTAGACGCCGGTGGCCGGGTCCTTCTCGCCCATGTAGGGCTGGTCCTCCTTGGCGCCGACGACCAGGTGCCCGCGCTTCTTCGCCCGCCGCCACACGGCGGAGTCCGGCAGGGAGAAGCCCTTCACGACCTGGTAGTGGGGCAGTCGGTCGGGTTGCGGGCCCTTGACCGGCGGGCTGCCCGACTTGCCGCACCCGGCGGCGGCCAGGACCAGTGCAAGGGCGGCCAGCGCGCGTCGCGTACGCGTCATGGTTGCGTCCACTCCCCGTTCAGTGCTTGAGGATCTTGGAGAGGAAGTCCTTGGCCCGGTCGCTGTGCGGGTTGGTGAAGAAGTCGTCGGGGGTGCGGTCCTCGACGATCTTTCCGTCGGCCATGAAGACGACGCGGTTGGCGGCGGAGCGGGCGAAGCCCATCTCATGGGTGACGACGACCATGGTCATTCCGTCGCGCGCCAGCTGCTGCATGACTTCGAGCACCTCGTTGATCATCTCCGGGTCGAGCGCGGAGGTGGGCTCGTCGAAGAGCATGACCTTGGGGCTCATGGCGAGCGCGCGGGCGATGGCGACGCGCTGCTGCTGGCCGCCGGAGAGCTGCGCGGGCAGCTTGTCGGCCTGGGAGGCGAGGCCGACCCGGTCGAGGAGTTCACGCGATCGCTGGTCGGCCTCCTCCTTCTTGCGGCCCCGGACCTTGATCTGGGCGAGGGAGACGTTGGCGAGGACGGTCCGGTGGGCGAAGAGGTTGAAGGACTGGAAGACCATGCCGACTTCGGCGCGCAGCGCCGCGAGCCCCCTGCCCTCCTCGGGCAGCGGTCTGCCGTCGATGGAGATGGTCCCCGACTCGATCGTCTCCAGGCGGTTCATCGTCCGGCAGAGCGTGGACTTGCCCGAGCCGGACGGGCCGATGACGACCACCACCTCCCCGCGTCCGACGGTGAGGTTGATGTCCTGGAGGACGTGCAACTTCCCGTAGTGCTTGTTGACGTCACGCAGCTCGATCAACGGATCGACGGCCATACGCTGTCCTGCCCACTCATCGCTGTGTCGAGGTCAGCGCAAACTATCCAGCCCGGAAAGGGACTTCACCTCGACACGCTCGAACAGGACATAAACCGTATTTTGGGTTACCGGTGGGTTGGGGTCCCGGTGCGGAAGCTCAGAGGGTTCCGCGGTACGGAAGCTCAGAGGGTTCCGTGGTACGGAAAGCTCAGAGGGTTCCGCGGTACGGAAAGCCCAGACGGCTCCGCGGCGCGGGGAGGCCAACCCCGCGGCGCCCGCCTCAGACCTCGGAGGCCTCCGCGTACACCTGGGAGAGCTCGGGCGTGCCGCTGGCCGCCCACTCGACGCCGGCGCCCACCACGTCGATCTCGCGGCCCGAGGCGAGCCGCACCACCGGCTGTCCGCCCGGCCACACCTGCCAGGAGGCACCCTCGACCGTACGGACCAGGACCGTGCCCAGATACAGGCCCGCGTCGTTGCCCAGCCAGGGCAGCTCCTCCGGGTCGTCCCGCCAGTGCGGCGGCACCTGGTCGAGCGCCGCCAACGAGGCCGGGCTGTCGTCGAGTTCGAGCCCGGCCTGCTGCGCCCTCACCCGGAGCAACTCGCACTCCGCGAGCAGTTCGCCCACGCCCTCCGGGTCGGTCTGCACGGCCTCGGCGAGGGCCGCCGTCCGCTGCGAGCCGTGCCGCTTGCGCCAGTTGTCCAGGATGTTCATGGCGTCAAGCGTCCCATTCGCACAGACCTGCGCACCACAGGCACGCGGAGTGCGATTCTCAGATCTCCGTTTCCCCGATCTCCCGTTCCCAGATCACCCGTTCCCCGACCCCCCGGATCCCCGGATCCCCGGATCCCCGATCCACGATCCACGATCCCCGATCCCCCGTTCTCAGATCTCCAGATCGACGACGACCGGGGCGTGGTCGGAGGCGCCCTTGCCCTTGCGCTCCTCGCGGTCCACGTAGCTGTCCTTGACGGCGTTGGCGAACGGTCCGTTGCCGTACACCAGGTCGATGCGCATGCCCCGGTTCTTGGGGAAGGACAGCTGGCGGTAGTCCCAGTACGTATACGGCCGGTCGTACTTCAGGGGGCGCGGCACCACATCGGACAGGCCCGCCTCGCGCAGCGCGGCGAGGGCCGCCCGCTCGGCCGGGGTGACATGGGTCTGGCCCTCGAAGAACGCCACGTCGAAGACGTCCTCGTCGGTCGGGGCGACGTTGAAGTCACCGAGCACCGCGAACGGCCGCTCCCCCGCCGCGTCCTGGGCGACAGCCGCCTTCAGCGCCTCGAACCAGGCCAGCTTGTACGCGTAGTGGCCGTGGCCGACCTCGCGGCCGTTCGGCACGTACACCGACCACAGGCGGACTCCGCCGCAGGTCGCCGAGACGGCGCGGGGCTCCAGGGTCTCCTCGAAGCCGGGGTCGCCGGGCAGGCCGAGCACCACGTCGTCCAGGCCGACCCGGGAGATCAGCGCCACCCCGTTCCACCTCCCGGTGGCGTGGACCGCCGACTCGTAGCCCAGCTCGCGGAGCTCGGCGGCGGGGAAGCCCTCCAGGGTCGTCTTGGTCTCCTGGATGCACAGCACATCCGTGCCGGTGCTCTCCAGCCAGGCCAGGAGACGGGGCAGCCGGGCGGTGATCGAGTTGACGTTCCAGGTCGCGATGCGCATGTCCGACAGCCTAACGGCGGCCTCTGACAGTGACGGGTCCGTCGAGCGGTCACAGCTCCGTCGAGCAGTCAGAGGCTCCGTCGAGCAGTCACAGGTCCGTCGAGTCCCCGGGGCTCAGCCGGGTGTGGTCGGCCCCGCCCAGATTGCCCAGGTGGGTGTCGTAGATCGGCCGGGCGAGGTCGGTCAGGAGCGCGTCGTGGACGTCGATGGCGCGGCGCGGCTTGACCTCCCGTACGTACTCGATCACCTCGGAGATCTTGCTCCACGGCGCCTGCACCGGCAGCATCAGCGTGTCCACCGGGTGGTCCGGGACGGTGAGCGCGTCGCCGGGGTGGAAGAGCGAACCGTCCACCAGGTAGCCGACGTTGGTGACGCGCGGGAGGTCCGGGTGGATCACCGCGTGCAGCTCGCCGTGGACCTGGACGTCGAACCCGGCCGCACTGAAGGTGTCGCCGTGCCCGACGGTGTGGACGCGGCCGGGGAAGGCCGCCGAGATCTTCTCCGCGACACTGCGCAGGGTCCAGATCTCCGCCGCCGGGTTGGCCTCCAGGGCGGTCCGCAGCCGGTCCTCGGCGAAGTGGTCCGGGTGCTCGTGGGTGACGAGGACGGCGTCCGCGCCGAGCGCGGCGTCCGCCTCGCTGAAGGCGCCGGGGTCGATCACCAGCGTCCGGCCGTCCTTCTCCAGCCGGACGCACGCGTGGGTCTTCTTGGTCAGCTTCAGGCTCATGACCCCATCCTGCTACGGCGGGCGCCAGGATGCCCGGACGGCTCAGGGCTGCGGGGTGGTCTCCTCGCGGATGACCGCCGCCGCCGCCCCGAAGGCGGCGCCCGCGGCCGGGAGGCCGCAGTACACGGACGTCTGGAGCAGCACTTCCTTGATCTCGTCGGGGGTGAGCCCGGCCCGCAGGGCGGCGCGGGTGTGGGCCGCGACCTCGTCGAGGTGGCCGCCCGCCACCAGCGCGGCGAGCGCGACGACGGCCCGGGTGCGCCGGTCGAGCCCGTCGCGGGCCCACACCTCGCCCCAGGCGTAGCGGGTGGCAAGCTCCTGGAAGTCACCGGTGAAGCCGTCGGCGTCGGCGGTCTCGGCGTCCACGCGCGCGTCCCCGAGGACTTCGCGCCGCAGCTTCATGCCGTGCTCGTACGGGTCGGGCCGCCCGGCGGCGGGCTCCGGGGACGGTACGGGCTCGGTGGCCATGGGGACGGGGACGTGCAGGGTCTGCGGCGGCTGCGGCACGGCGGCGAGCGGCGGCGCGGCCGGTACGGGGATCGCCGCGAGCGTCTCGTGCCAGGTCGTCGAGAAGTGGTGGACGAGCAGATCGGTGACGGCGGCGGGCTGCTCGACCGGCGCCAGGTGTGCGGCGCCGGGCACCACGGCGAGCCGGGCGTCGGGCACCCCGGCGACCAGGGTGCGCGCGTCACCGGGCCCCGTCACCCGGTCCTCGGCGCCGGCCAGGACCAGCGTGGGGACGCCGATACGGGCGAGGTCGGCGCGGATGTCGAAGGCGGCCAGCGCCTCGCAGGCGGCGATGTAGCAGCCCGGGTCGGTGGTGCGGACCATCTGGACGGCCCACTCCACGATGGCGGGCTGCGCCGCCGCGTACGCGGGCGTGAACCAGCGCTCGGGGGCGCTGCGGGCCATCGGGTCCATGCCGTTGCTGCGCACGACCACACCCCGCTGGCGGAACTCGTCGGCGGTGCCGAACCGGGCCGAGGCGGCGACCAGCGCCAGCGAGGCGAGCCGCTGCGGGTGGCGCAGCGCCAGATCCGCGCCGACGGCCGCGCCGATCGCACTGCCCGCGTAACCGAAGCGCTGCACGCCGAGCTCGTCGAGGGTGGCGATGAGCCGATCGCCGAGCTCGCCGACGGAGACGGCGGGCAGGGCCGGGGCGCCCCCGTGACCGGGAAGGTCGAACCGAACGATCCGCCAGGCCCCGGCGAGCTCGGGTATCTGGCGGTCCCACATGTGCCATGTGGTACCCAGTGAGGGACCCATGACCAGGACAGGAGCGTCTTCTGGCCCGTCAACGCGGTATTGCAAGGTGTTCATCGGTGTCTCACTCACCCGCCCGACCCTCTCATCAGTCACGAAAAGTCACATCGCCGGGGTGAACCTATCGGGACTTGGCCCTCTCGCGACGGCAGGTCCGTCGCTGCCAGAACCCTTGAGGGGAGTGTGGTGGCACGGACGAGGCTCGGCGGGACCACCTGGAGACCTTCCAAAATCCCGCCCTTGCCCGGTTGGAAGACTTGGCCAGGGCCGGATGGATCCCCCGGTTTCTGCTACCGGTCCACAGCCAGAAGCCGGACTCTGCATGCACCTCAATCCCACTGACCATAGGGCGGGGCACATCGCTCAGCTGATGGACCACGAGGATCGCGCTCACTCCTCCGCCGCAACCCCGTGCAAGCCCTCCCAGGTCGTGGCGGCTCCGCGAAGATCCTCTACATCCGGCTTGACGTACCACCGCTTGGTCGTCTTGACATTCTTATGCCCGGCCCATCGCGCGAGGATGTGGTCCGGTACACCGCGGTTGGCCAGGTAGGTGAAGCACGCCGCACGTGCGAGGTAGAGCCTGACGCGACGGAGCCCGAGGAGCTGCATGAGCCGGTACGCGCGCCGACGAAGCTGCTTGATCGTGAAGGCGACTCCCGTCTCGTGCACCAGCACGTAGCCGGATGCCACGTACGCCTCCCCCAGGGCGAGCCTCTCCTCGGCCTGGAGGGCCCGGAACGTCTTGAGGGCATCTAGCACCGGAGCCGGCAGCGGTAGAGCCCGCTCACCCGCAAGAGACTTGGTGTCCTTCTCCACTACGTAACGGTTGCCTATCATCGTGCGCGTGTTGGCAATGTCGATCGTGGCGTTCTCCAGATCGACGTCTGCCCACCGGAGGCCGCAGACTTCAGCTGGGCGGAGCCCCATCAGAGATAGGAGCAGTGCAGCGTAGAGACGCTCCCCTCTGATGCCATGGATGAACTTCTGAACCTCCTCGACGTTCCAGGGCGGCACCTCCTCCTTGGTCTTGCGCTCTTCTTTTCGCGCCTTCCGGGGAATGGTCACGTTTTCAGCGACATTGATGTACACCAGTCGCCGGGTAACGGCTCTCCCCAGAGCTTCCTTCAGTCGAGCAAGGCTCATATCCACGCTTGTGACACTGAGAGGTGTCCCTGCCCTCTTGCCGCGCACACGACCATGCGCCAGCGCCCAGTCCCTCCAGTCCTCCACGTGCTCTTCGGTAAGATCCTGGAGGCGGATCTTGCCGAGTCCCCCCCGAACTCGATCCAGGGTGATCGTGTAGTTGTAGATGGTGGTCTCTTCAAGGTCATCGGCTTTCATGGCCAGCCATCGGTCAAGCCACTCGTTAACGGTGATCTTGTTGGGCGGCACGATTGAACCCTGGTTCCGACGGTTAGATACGTTCGCGTACTCAGCTTTCGCCTCCTTCAACGAATCGAAGGTGCGCCTCAACTGCTTACGCTTCCCGGTTTCGGGGTCGATCCCTACGTCAGCAACGAACTGATACCTGACCTTCCCCTTCGAGTTCGGCGGAAGTTTCTTGATGGGATCGGACAGAACTCTCACTCTCCTCGGATTCGTGGAAATATCCGCACTAGGCCCTCACTGCGGGCCAGGCAAATGAGCTACACCGTCCGCTCCGGCTCCACCGCCAAGCGCAGCCGAAGACGAACAGCACCAATGGTCCGGACGATCCCCGGTTTTGCTAACCGGGGATCGTCTGCTATGTATCGCCCAGCACGCCCAAAGGGCGTGCTCGCTACTCCGGCACAGGTCATGACGCCAGTCGGTAGGACCGCAGCGCAGGAGTCGCGCCGTCAGTGACCAGCACCAACAGCCCGTCATCGGTGAGGCGGTCGAGGTTCCGGGCGACGACGCGCTCCGGGGCTCCGACGGCTCGGGCTACGTGGCGAGTTGCGGCCCCATGGTGCGCCGCAATGTGCGCGAGGACCGTGCTGTCACGGCGGTAGCCACGTTGCAGCAGATCCTCGCCGAACAGACTGGCGGCGCAGACGCAAAGTCACAGCGCCGTGGACAGAGATCCGTAGTCCTCAGTTCGTTGGGCCGTCCACGCGTTCACGGCGCCTAGCGCCAAGAGGATGGGGGCGGTGAAGCGGGCAGATCGGATGGCGGGCTTCGGCAGGCGGACCTCCGTGGGGTCGGGCGCTCGGTCGCGAGACCGAGCGACGCGGGCTGCGGGCTGTCGTGGGGCGGGTCGGCACGCCGCCCACCAGAAGGCCGCATCCCTTCGCTGACCTGGTGTTTTCCGGGACGTTGTACGTTGACATGGTCTCGGAGGAGGTTCCAGTCCTTTGGGGATCTTTCTCGTCTGCCGTGGGCGAATGCGCCTGCCCCAGTTGTCTGTCCGCATAGCGCAGAGCCCCGCTGCGGCAGCCGAGGCCGTCGTAGGTGATGGCGATATCTCCGAGAGCACGGGGCCAGCACTCCACTCGGCAACGCCAGGGACATCGAACGAACAGCGGTCAGCGCAGACCGATGAGCGGTGCAGGGGCTTCCGCGGTTCTGCCGCCTCGGGCAACGCCGATACATCACCGACGATCGACGTGTGCTACCTCCGCATCTACCGAACGCGCGCGGCAAGGTGCTCGGCGCGGCCACCGGCGCCAGCGAGTGCAACTAACGGCCTAGATCCTGTGCCGCCGATTCCTAGCCATCGCGCGTTTCCTCGAACACGGTTCTGTTGTGCGGGTTCGAGGAAGGGGATTGTCAGTGCCCATTGCCATGCTCTGCGCATGTGAATCGCGTGGGTGGAGAGGGGTGTTCTGTGCTCGACGATCTACTGGTGGTGGGGTTCGACCTGGAGGCCCAACGTGAGGTCCACATCGGCGACCGGCCTCTGGAACAGTGGCGGACGCTCGGCTACGGGCGGCAGGAGACGGTGGTGTGCTTTTACTGCTGGCGCGGCATCGACGCCCCCGTAGGCACGAAGGTGCCGCTGCTGGCCCGCGGACGGATCGGCGGCTTGGTCCGGCCGCACTTCGCGCACCCGGCCGGCACCGCGCCGCCCGGCGGCCACAATGGTGAGACGGTCTGGCACATGACCGCCAAGCACCGGCTCGCCCTCTGGGCGCGTAGTCTGCCCAACGTCGTGCGGGTGCAGCTGGAGCAGTGGACCAAGCTGCGGGACCGGCGCGCGGACGTCCATGTCGTCCTGAACGACGGTGCACGCCTTGCACTGGAGGCGCAGCGTGAGCTGATCACCGATGAGCTGTGGCAAGCACGGCATCGCGACTACGCCAGCGCCGGGGTGCGAGATGTGTGGTTCATGCGCCCGGATACCCGCGTCCCACACGTGCTGTTTGCCGAAGGCACCCCGGCCTGGACGCTCTACCACCGCGAAGCCGCGGCCGAGGCCCGAATCGGAGAGCCCCACGCGCGAGGTCCACAGTGGTGGACGAAGGACTTACGACTCTACGGGCTGCACCATCCCCCGTGCCCCGGCGATCCGGTTGTCCGTGAACGCTTCCCGCTCGCCGATCTCGGTCTGAATGCCGACGGCGTGACGTTCCCGCCTGCGGTAGACGAGCGGCTGGCCCAACAGATGGCGCGCGTACGACGGGACGCCGGTCACGCCCGGAGCCAGCACGAACAAGCCCAACGGCGGCAACGCGACGCCGGGTCCAGGCAAGCTCAGCGTCGCTACGAGCCCGCCCCACCGTCGGCGCCGTTGGTACCCCAGCAAGGAGGCCAGCCGGTCTGCGAGGTCTGCCACCGCCCGCTTGCCGAGGCCCTGGTCCGCTACGGTCGGCACATCCTGTGCTGAACGGACGGTGCGCTCAGCCCTGCTCGTGCTCGTCGGTCAAACCCGAGACCGATGTGGGAGCATCCTGCTCGGCAAGCGCAGCGGCGGTCAGGACACGACGCAGCATGTCTGGCCCGTGGCCACCAAGGCCGGCTTTGCGGGCCGCGTAGGCGAGCAGCTGATTGAACCCGTCCGTGCCGTACTCCTCGAACCACTGGTCCAAAGTGAGCTCGCCGCCGAAGTTGGCGCGGTAGTCGGCCCTGTCACGCCGCTGGACGGCCGCGATCACCTCCACCGCGTGCTCGATCGCCGACGGGGAGACTCCATGGCGTTCGGCCTCGGCTCGCAGGAGTTCCTGGCGACCAGTCTGATCCACGGCTCTTCTCCATCTTGAGCGCCCCTCTAATGGGCGGAGCGTGAAGCTCCGGCGATATGCGCCCTGTGCCCATGCGCGAGCGTACGTGGATCATACTGGCCCGCGGTTCGAGGTGTGATCACGCTCTAATCGCCTCCACGCGCTGGTTCACTCGCTCCTACGGGGGCTCCTTCTGCCGACGGGGGACTTCGCATGGACCTGCGCCCGTGTCCAGACGGGCCGCCTTGCGGACCGGGGAGGCAGTTGTTACATGGCATCCCCAGTGACTTCGTCGTCGCTCTGTTCAGGCAGCAGTTCAGCAAGTGACCAGGGGAGGACTGTGAGGTCGGTGACGGACCGGGGAAGCCGCGGATTACGGTCCAGCTGGTGCATTTTCTGCATCAGGTCGAAGCTTTCCTCCGCCGTGACGAATCCCGCTTTCACAGCCAGCTGCATTATTCCGAGCGTCTCCGCTGTCATGATGCCCTGCTTGATCGCATACTCCAGCGCGGACTTATCGTCCGATATCCACCATGCACCGGCGAACTGGGGCCAGTGCTGGATGATGTGGCAGGTCTCGGCCTCGCCACGGTGCTGCAGGTGCCGGTCGGCTTGGCCGCCGAACACGGCTGTGCGGAGGTGCCCGACGCTCTCGCGGTCGCCCGGAGCGGTTACTCGGATTGCTTGGCCGAGCCAGCCCTGGTGTCTCAGGTCGTGAAGGGCAGGCAGCTTTTCGGCCGATTTGCGGGCCTCTCGCGCCACAGCCTCGGTCCACTTGCCGCGGCCGTCCAGGACCACGCGGAGCAGATCAAGGCGCTCAACAGCGGCGAAGTTGCACAGGACGGTGTTGTCCGGGAACAGGATGTCGCTCATGCGGCACCGCCGTTGTCCTGGTCGGTCGCGAGCTGGTCTCTGAGCGCATCGACGTCAACGCCGAGTAGCGATGCGTACGGACGCAAGGTCGCCTTGCCAGCCTCATAGGCGGCGCGCGTATCGCGTACAAGGAGTCCGGGGAGTCTCTTCCCCTCCGAGGCCGCGACTCGCCGGTCGAGTTCCTCTACACGGCCGGCGACGGCTGCGGCCTCGCGGACGGTCATGCGCTTGTAGTAGTCGCAAGCGCCAGCGTCGATCACGCGCAGCTTGAGCAGTCTGTAGGCCAGGGTCTCGGGGCTGACCATAAAGTCGCAGCACAGCGCGCCAAAGCGTTCCCGGGTCAGTCTCGCTGCGCCGACCGCTTCACGCAGGCTTTGCTCGGGCAGCAAGAAGACGGAGGCGAAGGCGTTGGCTCGCTGCTCGCTCGGATCGTTCTTCTGGGCCCGGTCGAAGATATCGCGATCGAGATGGACGTCCTGGTCGTCGTCGGCCAGGAGGTGCCCGAGCTCATGGGCGAGGGTGAAGCGCTGACGGGCCGGATTTGATGTCGTGCTCAGGAGGATGAGCTTGGCATCTTGGCCCATAGCAGCGAGGCCGTCAAAGCCGTCGCCCAGTGGCTCGACAGCCACATCGGCACCGAAGACCGCCTCGATCAGTTCCAGCAGGCTGCCCTGGGACACGGACCGTCCCTGGCGCTCCACCGCCCTCAGAGCTGATTTCGCCAGCGCCTCTCCCTGGGCGGCGTAGACACTGCCGGAACGCGCTGCCGGGGAGACGGGCCGCCAGGGCTGCGGATAGCCGAACTTGTCCAGGTCGGCGCGCCGGGCGACGTAGTCCCGGGCGGTTGCCAGTGCTTCGGCTGCCTTCCCGGTGGTTGTTCTCGCTGCCACGGCCAGAGGGGGCTCTACTCCGGTGAGCAGCCAGTCCATGGAGACGTGGAATTCATCGGCAATGACCGCGAGGTCGACGGATGAGAAGGGGCTCGTGCCGCCGAGGCACTCGGTGAGCTGCTCGGCGTCGAGGTCGACCTGGTCGGCGAAGTCGTGGAGGTTCAAGCCTGATTGATCGATCAGGCTTCTCACGCGATCGGAGATGCTGGACACCCGTGGACAGTAGTCCGCCGTCTGCACAGTTCACAAGGCGCACCGTGGGCGATCTCCCAGGTCGGAGCGGGAACCGTCTACGGCTCGGTACAGGGGGTGCGACGGTCTGGTCCTATCTGGCCTTTACCTGCTCATACAGGGTGCCTTCCGCCTCGCTCATCTCACGCTCGACGGTCTCGGTGAGCGTCGGGTTGTCGATGAGGACACCGAATTCGACGTTGTTGTTCTCCGCGCTCCACGAGAAGTTGGCGCTGGTCACCAGGAGAAGGTGATGGTCGATGGCGAGAAATTTGGCGTGGTTCCGTACGTACGTTCCGTCGAAGGTCTTGGTCCGCCACACCGCGGCGGGTCGCAGGTGCGCGGCGACCTCCGTGGTGGTGGGCGCCCGAAATGCCCCGCCGTCGTCTGCGGCCCTGGTGTCCAGGTAGACCTGTACGGCGACCTCGGAGCGTTGTGCGGCCTTGTGTAGCGCGGTCCACAGGCCCGAAGTGCGCTGGAAGTTGAAGGTGGAGCAGGTCACCGTGTGGCGCGCGTTGTCGACGAGGTAGGGCACGGATGTGGTGAGTGGCCCGCTCTGGGCCAGGTGGCCGGGCATGGTCCACAGCGGAGTGACCGTGGTGGGCAGCATCCGTGCACCCTCAATGGCGCGCAGGAGGGCGATGTGGTGGACCGCTGCCCCTGCTCCGTCGGCGACGTCCTCCAGGAGCCTTCTGGCCTCCGCGCGGTGGCCGAAGGCGACGGCTTTGAGCGCGGAGGTAAGGGTGTCTCCGTCGGCAAGCCGGTCGGCGGCACCCTTGGCCTCGCTTCGGGTGAGGAGTTGTCCCAGGCGCAGGCCGGCCTGGGCGTCACTCATGGGGCGAGAAGTATCCGAGGTTGCTTCCGGGCAGGTCGAGCAGGAAGCGGCGGTCGAGGAATCGGTTGGCGCGTTCGCAGGAGGTCTCCGAGGCCATGACACAGCAATGGCAGGCGGCGCCGTGGAGGAAGTCTTCCGGGGTCTGGGGGGTGCGCATGGAACAGATCGGGTCGGAGGAGCAGCGCTGTGCCTTGCGCAGGGCGTCGGCGACGACGCGTTGGAACCGGGTGGGCTCGCTGAGCTGGACGAGGCCGCCGAGGGTCCCGTCGCTGTCCGAGGCAGTGGTGCAGATAAGCAGTCCGGCCGCGGGCTCCCGGTTCTCGGCTTCGGGCCAGGCGTAGAGGCGTTCACTGAGGCTGGCGGCCGAGTAGCCGCAGGTGAGGGCGAGTTCACGGATCAGGATGTGGGCAAAGGTGTGCAGGAGCCAGTAACGCGGAGGCTTGAGGCGGCTGTCGGGGTCGACTTGGCCGGCTGTCTCGGAGAAGCGTCGCTCGAAGTTCCGGTGGTGCGCTGCACGGTGGGCATGCCACACGTCGGTGTCCAGGATGCGCTTCTCCCAGCTGGCGACGGAGGTTTCGTCGAGCTGGAGGAAGATGCCCTCGCCTCGGTCCTCGGTCGCCACGGTCCACGTCGGCCGGGCCGTCCGGGTCAGCGGCGCCAGACGGCGCGAGAGGTCGCCGACACGGTCCATGTCGTCGATCCTGGTGAAGCCGACCAGGGCGTTGACCTTGCGGAGTTTTTCGACGGCCAGGACGCGGGTGATCTCTGGCCGGAGCAGGGGGCCGCGTTCGCGGGTGGCCAAGGTGAGTCCGCTCTTGGGGTCTTCGTTGCGCGCGCCGAGCATGGGCAGCAGTAGATGCTGCCATTCGGGCACCAGCAGGTCGACTGGATCCCACGTCTGACGCTTTTCTGCCTGTTCCTCCGGAGTGTCCTGTGGGGCACAGGCAGCTTCAACAGCTGCGGCAAGTTGGGGGTCGGTCAGATCGGCGACGTCCACCTGAGACGCCTCCAGCAGGTCCCGGAGGATGTCGAGATGCGCGCGGTACTTGTCGAGCTTGTCGCCCAGAGTGGTGCGGATCCGGTCAGCGAGGTCGTGTGCCCTCTCCTGCGGGGAGTCCGGCATGACGATGATCGACTGGGTGGCGGGGAACCACAGGTTGGAGGCACCGACCAGCATCAGACGGGTCTTTTGGTTGCAGCCGCGGTGATCGAAGGCGTCTAGGTGCGGATGGCGGCCCCGGCAGTCCGGCAGCTTGGCCTTGCCTGCTTCGCCCTGCGCCTCGTTCATCGGTCGCTGTATCTGGCACGACTCGCAGCGGATCACCGCCGAGGCGCCCTTGCCGGCGGTGCGGTCGACCATCTTCAGTACCGGGAGTTCGGCGTTGGAGCACGGCTGGCCGCGGTGCACCCACAAGTCGTAGGGGAACTCGTCCAGGTGCCCGTCGACGCACGCCAGCAGGTAGCGGGCGGGCACCGCCGGGCGGCGCATCGCCTTGCGGCTGCGGTTCCCGGCCCGCCCGGGGCACTTGGTGTGCTCGAAGATGGCCAGGTCGGTGCGGTAGGGATGGGTGTTCTTGTAGTCGAACTGGGAGAGCTTGCCCAGCAGGTCGCAGCCGGTGCACCGCAGCCACTGCGGGAACACACGGGCCGGCACCCCTAGGTCGTTGCCTTCCGTGGAGCGGCTGTGCTTCTTCGGCTGCCACGGGTGTGGGCGCAGTTCGACGTCGTTGGAGCCGAGCATGAACCGCACCACGTTCTTCAGCCGCGGTGCGTGGATGGAGGGAGGCGTACCGCGACGGCGCCAGATGCGCTCCCAGTCGTCCAGGCCGGTGGACATGATCGTGAACTGCGGCAAGTCCATGATCGAGCCGGGACCGTAGGTGTACAGCAGGGAGGAGGGGCGGCCCGAGCCGACCTTGGCCCGATTGTGCTTCGCCTGCTTCTCGGCCTCCTCTTCCAGGTCACCGAGCGGGTCGACGGCCCGGCTCGCGTCATAGACGAAGCGCTCCTGGTCGCTCACGAGTTCTCCTCCGGCATCACCCACGGGGGCGCGGTCATGGGTTCGATGTACACCAGTCGTTCCTTGATCGGGCTGACCAGCAGGTTGATCTCCGGCTGCACCTCGCGCATCGAGTTGGCCACGATGAACGGAGCCGCGTCCCGGCTGTCGATACCGGACTTGGCGTCCTCCGCACTCATCATCAGCGCATCGTGCCGGCTGTCGTCCGTGACCTTCTCGTAGACCAGCGACTTGCGCAGCTCCACCAGGTGCTTGCGGCGCTTGCCCCACTGGTCCAGCCGGTTCTCCAGCCGGTGCCGGGCCCGCTCGGCCGCGTCCTCGTTGCCGGTCAGCTCGATGCGGCGCACGAGTGCCTCGATGAGCTCGGTGGCGAAGTGCCGTTCGGTCTCGATGCGGTCGGCGCCGCCCTCCGGAGACAGGCCCTGGGCGCGCACGGCCTGCAGGACCCGGGCCGCGCTGACCAGGACCCCGTCCAGACCACGCTCCATCGAGGTCACCGAGAACGGTGTCACCGACAACGCCTCGACCTGGGCGTAGAACGTCTCGTGGTAGTGCCGGAACTGCTCGAAGTGGGCCAGGTCCCGCGGCCTCGCCCAGTTGCCCAACGAAACGACCAGGCCGGGGCGGCTCGCGTCACGGCCGACGCGCGAGGACGCCTGGATGTACTCGGCGGTGTTCTTCGGCTGACCGACCACCAGCATCAGCCCTAGCCGGGTCACGTCCACGCCGACCTGGAGCATGGAGGTGGCCA
Organism: Streptomyces sp. NPDC023838; assembly: GCF_040639555.1. Lineage (NCBI taxonomy): Bacteria > Bacillati > Actinomycetota > Actinomycetes > Kitasatosporales > Streptomycetaceae > Streptomyces > Streptomyces sp. NPDC023838. Next base: position 190,934 of record NZ_JBFAAD010000004.1, on the reverse strand, counting down.
GCACCACGTCGTACGGGTTCACCTCCCGCTCGGGCACGCGCGTCTTCGCCTCCCGCAGGGTGCGCAGATTCCGCTTGCCCGCGGTGGAGTCGAAACCGGGGTCGAAGGCGACCGCCATCTGATCCAGAGTCGCGGTGATGTCCGCGCTGGCCACACGCGAGGTCAGCTCGGCCACATGCAGTGCCCCGAAGTTGGTGCCGGTCCGGCTGGGCAGCCTGGACCACGGACGGCGCTTGGCAAGCGCGGTCTGAATGTCATCCCCCATGTACCGGGCCATACCGGCGAGTTCGCGGGTCGCGCTGAAGTAGCCGACCAGCGTCATGTACGGATCGGTCGCCTTGCCGGAGCGGTCGAGGAGCAGTTGCCCGCTGGCCATGAGCACCTCGGCCACGCGGATCTCCGCGGTGGTCAGGCGCACCCCGGTGGTGCTGATCCCGACGTACCGTCGTCCCGGGGCCTTCTCGGAGACCGGGATCTCCTTGGAGAAGAAGGTGTTGCCGGCGTCCAGCACCTGCGGCGGGAAGATGGTCACGTATCGCCCGTACAGGGCCCGTACCTGGTCGGATGCGTTGCGGGCGGTGGCCGTGGAGGCCACCACCAAGGGGCGCACGGGCTTTCCGTCCTGGGTGCGCCAGCTTGTCATCACGTCGACGGCGACCTCGAACAGGCCGACCGTGGTGCCGAGAGAACCGGTGATCAGGTGCAGCTCGTCCTGGATGATCAGGTCCGGGGGGCGCAGCCGGGTCGCCGGGTGCACCGCGGCGGCCTCCAGGCCGTCCTTCTTGGGGTGCTTATTGCCGTCCTTGATCGCGCAGTGCGGGTAGTCGGGGTGGACGAAGCCGTGGCGTTCGCAACGCCGAGCCACGTGCCCGAAGAGGGACGCAGCCTCGCCCTCGCGCGCGAGCCGGGCGAACTTGTCCACGGTGGCGATCACGAAGGCGGGGGCGAGCCGGTAGATCTCTTCATCGATGGTCAGGACCGGCAGTCCTTCGGCGGCCTCGCCACCATCGGCGAAAGGGCACTCGGCCAACTCGTCACCGCAGTACACATACACGCGGCGATGCGCCTTGTCCGCCCGCACGTTACGTGCCTCGATGCGGGTGCCGCACCACGGGCAGCGCTGGATCTGCAGCACCGTCAGCCGGTAGCCGCGGCCCTGGTTCGCCTTCTCTAGCTGACTTTCGGCCTCGTCGTACCACTTCGGGCTCACATCGGTACCCACCCACAGCCCGATCCGGAACGGCTCCTGGCCCCACATCGCGGAGTCCTTCATCCGTGCCCGCTCCGCCGCACACACCAAAGCAGTGGCCCGCTGAAACTGCTGGGCCGTCAGCAGCCGCAGCGTGTAGCGCATCAGCACCGCCACGCCCGACTGGCCGTCCAGCGGCCCGTCGAACGCGTCGATGGCGCCCTGACGGCGCCGGATGGCGAAGGTGTACGCGGCCAGACCCAGATACGCCTCCGTCTTGCCACCGCCCGTCGGGAAGAACAGCAGCTGCGCCTTGGCAAGATCACCGGACCGCTTCTCAGCCGCAGGATCCGACAGCAACGGCAGCTGCATCAAGACGAAAGCGAGCTGGAAGGTACGCCACGAGTGCGCGCGATTGCCCCTCTCTCCTTGCTTCCCGTCCTCCACGATGGCTTCGCGCGCCTGGTCGAGGCTTTCCCGATCGTCCTCGCTCTGATTCGCGCGCCGCTGTGCCACCTGGGACTGAACACGCTGGTCAGCCATCACTTGGTTCATGAACCGGAAGCACCGCAGTGCCTCGGCGTCATCCAGCAGGAACTGCAGTCCGTCCTCGAGCTGCCTCAGCACCTTGCGTGCGTCGCCGACCGCTTCCCGGCCCTCGGGGCGAAGATGCTCAGGCAGCGCCTCGGCCCGCTGCTCCTCGGCAACCAGCCAGGCCGCATAAGCGGCCACGATCGGCTCCAGTCCCGCTCGCAGCTGCTCGGGAGTGGCCTCCTCCAACTGGCGCATGTCCAGCATCGCCGCGTCGATTTCCTCGGCGGCGATCTGTGGGGTCTCGCTGGTCGGCAGCCACGTTGTCCATACCCTGCTGGCGCGGCGGTTGTCCTGGGCGGCCTCCCAGTCCACCGAGCAGGTCCGGCCGACGGCGAACTCCAGCCGGTTGCGGTACTGCAGCCGCAGACGACGTAGTTCGTCGTCCGGCTCCTCGCGCGTGTCCTCCAGAACATCGTTCACCGGCAGGAACACGGCCGCGCCGTCAGCGGTCTCAACGCAGAGCCGAGTCTGGTAGAGCCACGCCTCCACGGGAATCTTGCGAGGCGTCTCCTGGTCGTTGCACAGCGCGATCTCGATCAGACGGCAGCCGCGCTCGGCATCGTCGTAGCGGTCCACCCGCAGCACGACCTTGTCCTGCAGCACGAACGTCGTCGTACGGGACGGCATCAGGTCGCTGACCTTGACCGTGGTCTCGAACCTGTGCGGCGTGCGCTGATACCGGCGAAGACGCGAGGCAGGCTCCCCGCCTTCGCCCTGCTTTTCCTTCACCGGCTCGTACGTGCCGAACTCGGTCACCACCGTGAACGCGTCCAGGTCGTCGGGGATCTGGCAACGCAGCCCCATCGACGCCGGAATCATCAGCCCACGCTTTTGCGGCTGGTCCTCGACGTCGTCCTCTTCCGAACCGGCGCTGCTCTCGTCCACCGCGGTCAAGGGCACGCCCCGGCTCTCGGCAGCGTCCACAGCGTCACCGACGTCGGCTGCGGCCTCCGCGGAATCCGCCTGGGTGGGGTCGTCCTGGCCGGCGGTGAGCCGGACCGGGGCAATACGGCCGATCAGATACGCCGAGTCCGGAACACCTTCGAGAACTTCCTCAGGACCGCCCGCCGGACCTAGGAGTTCACGCTCCAGGATGTCAACGAGGTTCTCGCGCACCGTCCAGGAACGTTCGTCCGGATCGAGTGCAAGGCGGTACGCCTGATCCTGCCGGGCGGCGGGCTGCTTGGGTGGGGGGGCCGATCCGGTGGTCACTCGTAGCCCTCTTCCTCGTCTCCGTCGCTGTCGCCAGCCGCCAGTGTCACATCACCCTGGCCGGCGGCGCGACGGTGATTCTCCTCCAGCAGCCGGTCGAGGATCTCCACCCGGGCCTCAGGACTCACTGTCCACCGTTCCATCTGGCGGTAGGTGTGGAAGCCGTGATCGAGGGGAACATCCTCCCAGCCGTAGGCAGCCATGACGGCATGGTCCAGCTCTACATGAATCTGACGGAGTCGGGCAACGTCCGCGTCCAGGGAGGCGGAGGTGCCCGGGTCGTTCACGAGGTTGTAGAGCTTGGTGAGGCCGAGGTCGCGGCGGACCATGATCTCTCGGCGCTCATCATCGAGCGTCATACCGACTTCAGTAAGCCGCTCAGTCGGTTCCGGGCGAGGGAAGGTCTCAAACACAGTAGATGGCGTGTATGTGGGATCTACCCGCATCGTGGTTCCGTATTTAATCGTCCACAGTTGGTGCGGGGCGCCCGACATAATTGCCTGATCTGCGAATGATTCCCTAGCAAACACAACTAGCTTTTCATGAAATACCTGGCCAGTCGTCACGCGGACGGGCATGATGGTCTTGCTCACTCGGGCGATTACCAGCACCTCACTCAAACCGACAATTGCCTTCCGCATAGCAGGACTTGCTCTCCAGAAGCGCCACCATGGAGCTAGACTCGCTGCCTTGCCCTTACTTGCACGCTCAGGCTTCACGCGCTCCAGCACCCTCGCGTACGGCAACTCGTACTTCTCGGCTGCTTCCTCCTGCCGGTCATTGAAGTCAATGATCCATCGCGTAGGCGAGCAGTCCGAGCGCGTGTTGAGATCCTCCCCATTGAGGTAAGGAAAGAGCACGTCCTTGTTATGTGGATCCGCCTCGATCCAGGCCATGGCCTCTTTGGGCTCCAACACAAAACCCATGCCTAGCACGGTGCACCCTTGGAATGCAGTCCCGGTGTTCTCCGCCAGCCTCACGGGATCGCCTTCTACACGCCCGCCGGGCTCCAACAACGTAGAGATCCGGGTGGCCCCGATCTCCCCATCGAGCCCGTCCGCAATCCTGGGGACCTCAGGATCTACCGCCTCTCGGCTACCCCACACAGCCGCATACTCCAGATTGGCACTAGCCGCTGGCCACGGCCTACTCTGAATAGCCCGGGTAATCGTGAAGCCCTTCGCGACGATCTGCTCAAGGCCGACGGCTCTGGTGTCGCCCTGAGCAACCGTGTTCGTCGCGATCAGCCCCAACCCTCCCCGTCGAGACAGCAGTTCGTAAGCGCGGAGAAAGAAGTACGCCACGAGGTCGGCGCTGCCCTTCCGTCCCCGGGCGAGGGTGTTGACGAACCAGTCGCGGACGTCGGTGCCCATCGTTCCTGTGAGCTTCTGCCCGCCGAGGAAGGGCGGGTTACCGATGATCGCGTCGAAGCCGCCGTGTTCCATAACGTCTGGCACAGCCAGGACCCAGTGGAGCGGTTTCCATCGCGCGTAGTCCGTCATGACCGTCGGAGTGAGCCCGGCTGTCAGGATGCCGTCGATCATCGTCCGGTCCGGTGCTCCGCCTCCGGCGGGGTAGGCGAGTTCGACTGCGATGCGCAGGTTCTCGTATGCCTCCCGGAGCTTCTTCCCCGGTTTCCCTCCTACGTGGAGGCCCGCGGCGACCACCGCGTTGGCAACGTCGGCGAGCTGGGCTGTGAGCTTCTGGTATTCGCGCCACTGGCGTCGCTTCGTAGCCGCGGACCGTTGTGGGTCCTGCTCGTTGACCTCGGTGGCGAGCTGACGCCGCAGGCGGGCGGCGCGCTCCAGCGTTCCGTCCACATCGATGTCGTACACGCTGATTTGGCCAGCGGCCGCATCAGGGTCGATGTGAAGTTCTTGAAGCTGGCGGGAGTCGGTCAGGCCGAGGAGTGTGTTGCCGTGGAGGACCTTGTCGTCCACAAAAGAGAACGGCAGCTTGGGGTCGAGGGAGACCAGCCACAGCGACAGCTTGCACATTTCCACGGCCATGCCGTTGATGTCCGCTCCGAACAGGCAAGTGGCCACGACCGTCCTTATGGCGTGGACGCGGAGGTCATGGGGGGTGCGTCCGTACGCGGCGCCTTCGCGCTGCCACGCCTCGACGAGCCGGTCGGCGAGGTAGCGGGCCGCGGCTACGAGGAAGGCGCCAGAGCCGCACGCGATATCGGCAATCTTGAGGTCGAGGATCTCTTCGGGGGAAATCAGCTGCCAGGCGTCCTGGTCGGCCGTTTGGTGGGGGCCGGGCGAGTAGACGAGTGGTTCAAGGGCGTAACGTACGACGTCTTCGGCGAGATCGCGCGGGGTGTAGTGCGCGCCGGCGGAGGCGCGTGAGGGGGTTTCGACCAGTAGGACGCCGCCGGGTTCTACGACGAGGGGCCGGTTGCGCAGGTCGCGGCGGATGATGCCGATGAAGGGGCGCAGCCGGTCGCGCAGGTCCTCGTCGTCGGTGAGGTCACGCAGAGCGATCTCTGTGTCGTCGAGGGTGTCGCCAGCTTGGAGCGCCTTGGTAAGGGCGGCTTTGGTGGGGGGCTTGGCGGCGGGCTGGTGCTGCTTGACCCAGGCGAGGATCGCGTCGGCCAGCGCCGTCTCGGTCCGCTTGGCGGCGGCGAGTTCCTCGAGTGTGGCGAGGGGGATCTCCGGTTCGGAGCCGGGGCTGCCGGTGAGGCCGACGGTGACTTCTTCCGCGTTCTCGCAGGAGTAGCCGAGCAGGCCCTCGTAGATGTAGCCGATCTGTTCGACGTCGATATCGCGGAAGGAGATGCGCCGGGCGCCACCGGTGAGCTGGGCGATCTGGACGGCGCGCAGGACTTCGAGCATGACGCGGTCGCTGACCGCGATGGCCAGGGCGCCTTGGGAGTTGCAGGCGGTGAGGAAGGGGAAGCGGGCCGGGTCGAAGAGGGAGCCGCCGTATTCGGGCAGGCGCAGGTCCTCGAAGGTGGCGCCCTGGTAGAGGGCCTGGGAAGTGGCCAGGAGGCGATGCCAGGTGAGGTGAGTGGCATCGAGGGACTGGTCGACTTCTTCGTTCTGGCGGGTGTCAAGTTGGCCGAGTTCGTCGCTGATGCCATAGCCCATCGCGAACAGCTGGTTCTCGGGAAGCAGGCCGCGTTCCTCGGCGAAGAGGAGGAAGACGACGCGCATCATGACGGTGACGGCGGCCTCGTAGACCTCCCCGCGCCGGATGGGGAGGGGATCTGCTTCGCCACGGCGGACCGCATCGAGGCCGCCTTCGGACAGGGCCTGGACGATGAGTTCGACGGCACGGCGGACCTGGGTGCCGAGCGCTTCGGTGATCTTCTCGGCGGCGGTGACGGACTCGCCGAACAGTTCGGTGAGCCGGTCGGCTGCCTTGCCGCCGACGAGGCTTTTGCGCTGAAGAAGTTCGATGAAGGCGTTGCGGGTCGGGGGTTCTGAGATCCAGTCCTGGGCGTCCACGATGCCGGAGGCGACCATGGTCTGCGGGCGGGCGCTGACGATCGCCCACCAGCGGCCGTCGGTGACCACGCCGATGGGGACAGCGGCGGCACGGAGCAGTTCTTCCATGCGGTCGATGGGGCTGGCGGACCAGCCGTCGGTGAGCGGGTCGCGCAGGGAGTCGACCGGGTCGGTGACCAGGACGAGGGCGCCGGTCGTCTCTGCGTGGGTGAGGGCTCCGTCGGCGCGGACGGTGACGGTGTAGTCGGGTGAGCGCACCTCGGCGGTGGCTGGGGCAGGGACGGTGTAGGAGGTGCCCCAGCGCAGGCCCTGGCGCAGGACGGTGTCCACCCAGGTGTCGCGGACCTCGCGGTACAGGTCGAGAGCGGCCTCGTCGTCGCGGTGGGTGTCCCAGTGCTCCCATGCCTTCTCGAAGGTGGGCTTGGCGTCCTTGAGGGTGTCGAGCGCGCGGGCGTTGGGCTGCGGGATGCCCTGGGGCCAGACTCGTTCGAGGGCAGGGACAGCGAGGAACGGGCCGTCGGTGTCGACCAGTTCGAGCCAGGACCGGTGCATGCCGGCGGTGGTCGGGGCGTAGGTGCCGCGGGTCATGCCTCAACCCTTCCGTTCTTCGCGTCTTGCGGGGTCAGGGCGAACACGATGGCGGCCGCGGATACGTACGGTCGGATATCGCTGTAGCGCTCTCGGATCGAGGCGATCTCGCGGGCCTCTTCGTCCTCCAGGCTCTCCAGGCGCTCGTTCATGTGGTGCAGGTCCCGGCGGCGCTGTTTTTGCTGGTCGTCGCTGAACAGGACGTCTTCTTCTTCCGCGCGGATCGCCTGTTCCAGCCGGTCGCGGGAGTCACGCAGATTGATCCGGAACGCACCGAAGATCTCACGGGCGCGGGCGATATCTGTCCCCTCGCGCTGTTTCAGGCTGTGAGTGACCTTCTCCTGCAGGCTCTCGCTCTTGCGTTCCATCGCGTTTCGCAGCCGCGTACGCAGGCGGGCGTCGTCGCCGTTCCACAGGGCGGCCAGGTGCGCGCGTACCTGTTCATCAGCCAGGATCAGGTTCTCGGAGTCCAGGGTCTCGTCCAGGACCTGCTCGACCTTGGCCTCGGCGAGGGCCCGGCCGCGCAGCCGGATGCCGGTGAGGAAGACCTCTTCGTGCAGGCGCAGCCCGCCACGGCCCACCAGGACAAGCCGGGACACGGCAGCCACGCACGACTCCGTCAGGCCGGGCGCGACGACGGCGGTGACCCGGTTGATCCGTGCGTCCACGCTGAACAGGGCGCTGCGCAGGGTGCGGGTGGCGCGCTGCATCAGGGCGTGGCCGAGGTGGACATGTACGAGATCTGTGCGCCCTTGCGCTGCCTTGTCGTTGAAGGTGATCGGCCGCAGCACACCCGGCTCCAGGCGGGTGTCCAGACCGCGCAGGGCCATCTGCCAGGAGCGGCCCAGGCTCGGAACCTGGAAGACCGGTGCGTCGGTGCGGTCGTCGTCGATCTCCGCGAGTGGCGGCTGGGCGTCAAGGGCAAGCGCGGTGTCCACGACCCGGCGGGCGTTGGCCGGGGTCAGATGCATCGCCGTCTTGCGATCGTCGTAGCTTCGGGCCAGCTCGGTGAGCCGGCGGTTCAGCTCGACGCCGCTGGCCAGCGCGCTGTTGATGACCGCATTGCCGTCGTCGGGCGCGGTGGGCCGCGCCTTGCGGCTGGTGCTGGTCGGGCTGAAGTGCTCCTGCACCTGAGCGTCGATGACCTGGTTGACCTTGCCGATGAGATCGTGGGTCGCGTTGCCGACCTTGGTGGCGATGATGCCCATGAACTTCATGTCCGCCGCGTACGTCGTGGAGGTGGTGTCGGGCACGAAGTGGTAGATCTCAGGATTCTTCGTCTGTCCGTACCGGTCGATCCGGCCGATCCGCTGTTCCAGGCGGGACGGGTTGAAGGGAATGTCGAAGTTCACCAAACGATGGCAGTGCGCCTGCAGGTCGATGCCCTCGCCCGCGGAGTCCGTGGCCAGGAGCACCCGCACCGGGTGCTTGTCGGGGCTCTCGGTGAACCGTGCGCGGATCTTCTCGCGCTCTTCGGTCGGGGTCGCTCCCTGGATCGTTTCCAGGACCTTCCCGTAACCGCGCTGCCGCAGGACGTCCTCGATCCAGTCGAGCGTGGCGGCGTACTCGGTGAACACCACGATCCGCTCAGTCGTCCAGTGCTCGCCATCGGATGTCCGGCAGTGGGCGTCGAGGAAGGAGATGAGCGCCTCCAGCCGGGAGTCCGGCTTGTGCTGGTAGCGCGTCCCCCACTCGACCAGCGAGGCGATCTCACTGCGGGTCGCCGCGGCGAGCGGGTCCGAGCCCTTGGAACGCCGCAGGGCGGTGAATTCGGGATGCTCGCTGTCGCCTTCCTCCTCATCCGACTGGCCGCTTCCGAGTACTTCGGCGTAGTACTCGGCCTCGTCGTCCATTTCCAGCTGATGGTCGCCGGCCTCGGCCCCCTCGTACAGTTCCAGGGTCCGCGCGAACGACCAGGGGCTGGACAGAAAGCGCTTCTTCAGCAGCATCGACACGATGTCGCCGCCCTTGCCCTTGCCTCGGGCGCGAGCACTTTCGGCAAGCAACCGCTCCAGCCGTTCGAACTGGCTCTGCTCCTCCGGCGAGGGCGTGAACGAGATCGTCTCCAGCGTGCGGTTCTTGAAGCCTTTCTCCTTCAGCTCGCTCTTCAGCCGCCGCACCGCTACCTCACGCAGCGCCTTCTCATCGATGCTGGCGCCCCGCGTGAATCGGCGGCTGTCGATCATCTCCAACAGGGCGGTGAACGACTCCGAATAGCCGTTGTGCGGCGTCGCGCTCAAGAACAGCCGGTGCTCGCACGCCTCCGCCAGCCGCATCGTCGCCGTGGTGCGCTGGCTGTCCACCGCATACCCGCGCTGTCCCGGGGCCGTCGTCGGACTGGCCGGCGCCACATGGTGCGCCTCGTCGACCACCAGCGCGTCGAAGGCGAAACGCCGGGCCGTGGAGGCGCTGCGCACATCGGCCAGGACATCGCGCAGCAGCCGCTGGGCGCGCAGCGACGGCAGCCAGGCCATGCTCACGATCACCCGCGGGAACAAACGGAACGGGTTCGCATTCAGGCCGTGACTCCGCTTCACCTTCGCCATCAGCTCACTGTTGACGATCACGAAGTCCAGGCCGAACTTCTCCCGCATCTCGTCCTGCCACTTCAGCGACAGGCTCGGCGGGCACACGATGACCACAGTCCGAGCCCGGTGGCGCAGCAGCAGCTCCTGGACGACCAGGCCAGCCTCGATGGTCTTGCCCAGACCCACGTCGTCGGCGAGCAGCAGGTTCGTCCGGGAGGATTCCAGCGCCCGGCGCAGCGGCTCCAGCTGGTACGCCTCGACATTCGCCCCGCTGCGGAACGGCGCCTGGTACGAGTGCGCATCCGCCGACGTCACCGCACCCCAGCGCACCGCGTCCACGAACGCGGCCAGCGTGTTCGGGTCGTCGAACGCTTCCGTCCGCACGTTCTCCGGCAGCCCCTGGTCCGGAGCCACCGTGTGCCCCACCTCGAGCTCCCAGACCACCGTCAGCTCCTGGCCGAGCCGGTCCTCGTCCAGCGACTGCAGGCTCACCACATGCGCCAGGCCGGGCACTCCCTCATCGGCAGGACTTCGCGGCAGCCCCTGCCGGCGCACATCGGACACCGCCCACGCGGAACCTCGGACCTTCACCACCTGCCCGGGCTCCGGAATCGGCGGGAGGGCCGCCGTCCGCCCTGTGCCGCTCGCTGTCCCCTGCGGATACTCCGTAGCGATCGCCACCTGACGAGACTCCTTCATCGACACATCACGCCTAGCCCAGTGGTCCCCCTCACCTGGGTCACGCCGCAGAGAGACCCAAGACCGGCAGGGAGATCATCGACGCACCAGTATCCCCGACCGCTGGCGCGACCCGCGCGAAGTCCCTCAGTTCCACACCATCCCTGTGATCCGGCGTTGGCCGATCTTCGCCTGTCATTGTCGAGCTAGTTCCGCGCACCCCTCGCGGTGACCGTCACCCACGTACTGCTAGAGCATGCGACACCCAGTCCCGGACCCGACGGTCGGGCAATCGCCGAGGGGTGCAGGCACCGCTCGGTCCCCTCCCCCCTGCACCAGAGACTGGCGCAATTCTTGCGCCTACTGCCACCTGCCTACACGCGCAAGAATCGCTCGCCCTACAACCTCAGCCCGGGAACAGCGCAGATCGGCGCACCGATCGTGCGTTGTTCTGCATGTGTGTGCGAAAGGGCGCCCTGCACGTGCATGCCGTCTTCAAGTTCAGGCCGAAGAGCTGGTAACCGCCTCACAGGACGGCTCCAGCGAAGCCACGCCCCTGCGGGCGGAGCATCGGCCCCGTTACCTCTACGGGCACGTCCAGCCCATCAAGCAGCGTGACGATTCGATCGATATTGGTGAGCCGTCGTCTGCCCGATTCCAGGAGAGACAGAAAGGACTGGCTCAGTTCGGTGAGGGCGGACACATCTTCCTGTCGGAGCCCACCGCACTCTCGTACGAGGAGGCAGAGCCTGCCGAAGTCCCGTTGGATCAACGCTTGTTTCACGTCCCGGTCCTGCCACATGTGTGGAGGGACGAGGAGTGTCTCGGGCTGCGCTGCCCGTATGCCGAGGCTGCATGCGCTGCACAGGTCCGTGGAGTTGTATCTGCTCAGTCGACAGTAGCAGCGGACGCACCGCCGGATCGACCTTGCGACCACGGGCGTCTCAGCGGCGTGCGTCACTGGCACGGTCATCCACTCCTTCACCGGGCAAGTAGGCACTTGGCAGGCACCCTGTTGGCGCAAGCACAAGTAAGCTGTGGCCGTGTCTAGTTGGCAGTGAACAGGGTTCACAACAGGCCGCTGGGGTTCAGCCTTTCTCATCCCCAGCCCCGCTCGAACGTCAGCCTCCGGGGTCCCACCACCTGTCTTCGCGTAACGCGCCTCGATTGCTCCATCAGGCGGGCCGCACTTCCCGTCCAAGAGCCGCGGTGACGGCCCGCTGGTGGACGAGGCCGGTGCGTACGAGCTTGGCCTCCGGGGTGAAGCAGTCCACGATCGTCATGTGGTTGGCCGCGGGGCATACCCCGCCGTCGACGATGACGGACACCGCGAGGCCGGAGGCGGCGAGGAAGGCGTGGACCTCGGCGAGGGTGACGGCGGGACCGCGGTCGTCCGGACCCGCGTCGCCGGAGATGTTGGCCGTCGTCGCGGCGACGGGGACCTTGGCCCGTGCCGCCAGTTCGCCGAGGACTCCGGGCGCCATGGTGGTGAGCGCCGGCGAGCCGACAGCGGAATGGCGTGCGGCGTCGTCGGGGTCTCGCCATGGCAGGAGGAGTGCGAGGTCACCGGGCCAGAACTGCTGGGCGAGTTTCCATGCCTCGGCGCCGAGCTGGAAGCGCTGCTCGCAGACGGCGAGCGAGGGAACGACGTAGGCGAGGGATTTGCCACTGGGGCGCCGCTTGCCCTTGAAGATGCTGCCGGAGGCGTCCGCGTTACTGGCGTCGGCGCAGATCATGTACCAGCGGTTGGTGGGGACGATAACGAGCTCTCCGGCCTCGATGGCACGGGCTGCGGTGTCGAGTTCGCCGGGGTGAATCGTGCGCATGCTGCTACTCCTTGAAGGTAGGCGCGGGGGCGTCCGCGAGGGGCGGGTAGTCGAGCCAGGGGTCGCGAAGGGCTTCGAGGCGACGGCTCGCGTGGTCCGGGTGGGAGACGCGGAAGTACGTCATCACCCTGGGGAAGGGCATGAGGTTCTGGGCCACTGTGTGGGGCACGAGGTGGTGCATCAGCAGGACGTCCCCGGGCATGCCGAGGAACGGGGTCCCGCGTTCCCGGTCGATCTCTGGCGGGACCTGTTCCGTCATTCCGAGTGACCACTTGTCGGCGAACCAGCGGGCCATGGTCAGGTGCCCGCCGGGGAGGTAGTGGAGGGCGCCGCACTGCGGGTCGCTGATGTCTGAGAGGACGACGCCGACGAGCAGGGAGAACGTGCGTAGTTCGCGCGGGTCCAGGTGGGGGCAGGAGACCCCGTCGACGTGCATGGCCTTCTCCGGTTGCACGCCGGGGAACTCGGTTTCGGGCACACGAATCTGGATCTGGGAGGTCGTGACCGGGGCGGCGTCGCCGAGCAGGTCGCCGGCGAGCCCGGCCGCGCCGGTCTCCCTGTACAGGGAGAGCAGTTCTGTTCTGTCTCCCAGTTCCGGGGCGAAGGTGCGCCGGGAGTACGCGGCTATGTCGTCCGCAGTCATTTCCTTGCGGTACGACGCGTCAATCAGGGAGACGGCTCGCTTGACCAGCTCGGGGGCGGCCAGCCCGCGTCGTATGAGGACGCCGTCCCGTTTGAAGGCCGCCTTCTCATCAGCCGTGAGATTCATGGGCCCTCCGTACGTCGGTCGGTTCGTGCGATGTGGGTGGGGCGAGCCGGTCGAGGACGTCCGCGCACGCATGCAGGGCAGCGGTGACGAGCTTCCGGCCGTGCTCCGCGGTGGCCTGGCGCGGGTCGCCGCCGATGACACCGTGCGTGGAGATCGCGGGGTTGTCCGACGACCAGGGCCAGGTGGCGCCGCGGCCGAAGACGAGGCGCTGGATCTCCTCCCGCTGGCCGGGGTCGGGGATGGGCCCGTTCGGGAGGAGATCCAGCCGTACGTGGTCGGGGGCGAGGGCGAGCATGAGGGAGGTCTCGCGGATGCCGGCGTGCACCTCGGGGAACTCGCCGTCATCCTGGAGTTGACCGGCGGCGAGAGAGCCGGGGTTGACCACGCAGGTGGCCACGTCGTGGGTGCGCTGGAGCTGGTGCACGAGGGCCTCCAAGACGCCCTTGTTGCCGCCGTGGCCGTTGATGATGAGGATCGCCCTTGCCGGTGTGGAGCGGACGTACTCCCCCACGAGCGTCTCGATCAGGGAGGTGTAGAGCGCGATGTTCAGGGTGATGGTGCCAGGCGCCCACGCGTGCTCGGGGGAGAGCCCGTAGGGCACGGGTGGCACGACCCAGAGGTCGTGCCGGTCCGCGACGTGCGTGGCCAGTCGGGCGGCGAAGCGCTCGGCGATGACGGCGTCGGTGTTGAGCGGCAGGTGCGGGCCGTGCTGCTCCAGCGACCCGACCGGCAGGCAGAGGATCGACCGTTCGCTCAGCTCGGACATGACGCGCGGGGCCGTCAGCCTGCCGTACGACCTCTCCTCGCCGTCAGCCGTCATTTCCTGCCCCGCCGTCCGAGACGGATGAGGAATTCGTTCTCCTCGGGGAAGGTGTCGTTGTCACTGAAGTCGGTTAGCCGGTTCTTCACGGCGGCCTCGAACTCCTTCAACCGGTCACCGAAGAGGTGGGGTGCGGCGAAGGACGTGGAGTAGAGGTAGCCGAGGATGCTCTCGGCACTCCAGGTGCGCTGGACGGGGACGCGGACTTCCGCGACCTCGTTGAAGGGCGATTCCTCCATGATCTCGCTGTAGGGGCGGTTGTGGTGCTGGAAGGTGCCGGTCCCTGCGCGGCGCTCCTCCCCGAGGAAGCTCTTCACCACGTCCCGGACGGCTTCCTTCCAGGGGCTGCCGGCGACCCAGAAGCTGTTGTCCCCGAAGATCGCGACCACGCCGTTCGGAGCGACCTGCTCGTCCAGGAGGGTCAGGACGGCGGCTTGGTCGAGCCAGTGGAACGCCCTGCAGATGGTGACGAGTTCGGCCTGCCAGCCGGCGGGCGGGGTGAAGTCCTCGGCCGTGCTCTGGACGAGGGACAGGCTGGTGCCCTCGGGGAGCTTCGGCCGCAGTGCCGACTCGGCTGCGGCGAGCATGTCGGCGTCGTTGTCGGCGGCGATGATGTCGCCGAAGCGGTCGAGCAGGGCCTCGGCCACTAGGCCGGTCCCCGTGCCGACGTCCAGGAGTCGGCGGGGGCCGTCGGGGCGTGCGGGGGCGGCCTGGTCGAGTACCGCTGCCACGTCGTCGGGGATGCCGGGGCGGAACTGACGGTAGTACGAGGTCGTACCGGAGAAGAGGCTCATGTGACGCTCCCTGCTGCGAGGTGTTCGATGTGTGTGGCGGCTGCCGCCAGGTCGGTGGCGACGAGCACACCGTAGTCAACGACCAATGATTCATCGGGGACTTGGCGTCCGCGGGATATCCAGACAGCCTTGCAGCCTGCCTCGACGGCCCCGACTATGTCGCAGGGCCAGTCGTCGCCGATGTGGATCACACGATCGGGGCCGACACCGAGCTGGTCGACGACGGCGTGGAAGGCGCGCGGGTCCGGCTTGGTGTGGCCGATGCGGCAGGAGGGGAAGAAGTCGCTCACCCAGGGGGAGAGCAGGTCGCGCAGTCCCTCGGTGTCGGCGTCGACGCATGTGACGTTGGATAGCGTGACCACCCTCGCCACGGAGCTGATCCGGCGCAGGGCCTTCGTGGTGCCGGGAAAGAGGCGGAGCGGGGCCGGGGCAAGGTCGCGGGGAAAGGCTTCCGCTGGCATCTCCAATGCCTCGCAGACCCCTGCCACCACGGCGTCAGTGAGCTCGGGTTGGGTGTGGAGGCTGGCCCGCATGACCGCCCGAGCTTGAGCCGCGGGCAGCGGGGAGGCTTCGGCCAGGCGCATGGTCAGGCCGGGGCCGTCGGCGGTGCCGAGGGTTCCGCCGACGTCGACCGTGACCAGGAGCGAGGGTTCGGTGGTCATCAGGGCCTCTCCGTGGTGGTCGGCAGGGCGGAGACGATGGCTTCGACGCGTGCCTGCCGGATGGCGGTGGTCGTGGACTCGGACAGGAAGGTCAGGACGTAGCGCAGCTCCGCTTCGTCCAGCGCCTGAAGGGACCGTCCCTCCTCTGCGGCCACCTCCTGCAGGTCGGGCGGAATGGCTTGCGGACGCAGACCGTGCGGCAGGCGGAGCGTCCCCTGCCACCCTGCGCGCAGATCGGGAACGGTGGAGTGGCCCGCCGGACGCAGCACGGTGACGTCGTCCAGGGTCAGGATGCGGACGGGGACCGACGAACCTCCCACGTCGAGGCTCCCCTTGAGGAACGTGTCATGTCCGTCGAGCCGTTTGGAGAGAACCAGTAGCGGTCCGTCCGGGCCGTGGCTGACTGTGCCGGTCACGGGGAGGTTCAGCGATGTGCTGGGCATGTCGTGCTCCTCGGGATCGTGCCGAGACCAGGGGTGTCCGGCAGGCCGATGCGTCCGTGCTCGAGCTGAAGGGGGACGTCGTACAGGCGCTGGCGTCGTGGCTCCCACTGAAGTCGGTACTCGACGGCCGGTACCGCGTCGGGGAAGGCTGCCGCGAGGTGGAGGCCGGGAACGATCGAGCGTCCGTGCGGGTATACGGGGATGGCCTGAGCTTGGGCCAGATCGAGGATCTGCCTCGCGCGGGTGAGCCCGCCGCAGCCGACGACGTCGAGAGTCAACGCGCTCGGACGGACGTACTGGATGAGGCCGGCGGGGTCTTCGTCGCAGTGCACGCGCTCGCCGACGGCCAGAGGTAGCCCTGTGGCGGTGACGAGTCCGTAGATGTCCAGGTCGTGGTGCGGCAGCGGGTCCTCCAGCCAGCGGAGGCCCGCGACGTCGACGCTCCGCGCGAAGGCCATGGCCACGGCTGGGGTCCAGGTGCCGACGGCGTCGACGGCGACAGGGGCGCCGATGGCCTCGGAGCAACGCTCCACAGCTCGTGCCATGCGCGCAGCGGCCTCGCCGGAGGGGTCCTTCGGGGCTCGGCGAAGTCCCCACTTGGTGAATCGCCAGCCACCCGCCGCGACTCCGCGCAGCACATCCAGGTCCTCGCAGCTGGTGAGGTTCTGGGAGAGCCACGAGGCGTAAGCCGCCACGAATGGCTGCGGCGTCCCGGATGCCAGGAGATCCGCGACAGAGCACGCAGTGAGACGACCATGGAGGTCCCAGGCTGCGCAGTCGATCGCGCCGACCGCCCACGAGGCGACGTCGGACGGTGCGGTGCGAGCAGCCTGCCGCAGTCGGTTGAGCAGGCCATGGTGGTCTGCGGCAGGG
Source organism: Streptomyces sp. NPDC023838 (assembly GCF_040639555.1). Classification (NCBI taxonomy): domain Bacteria; kingdom Bacillati; phylum Actinomycetota; class Actinomycetes; order Kitasatosporales; family Streptomycetaceae; genus Streptomyces; species Streptomyces sp. NPDC023838. The sequence goes on along the minus strand of NZ_JBFAAD010000004.1, from coordinate 174,506 downwards.
TTCCCCTGCACTACGGACGCCAGCGTTCCTCTCGCATAGGCCCCGATCCGTTCGCTGACCGGGCCATAACAGCCGGTCTCTCCTGCAGCGTGGACCATGACAAAGAGCGCGTCGTCCCCCGGGCCCGCGCCCTCGCGTACCTCGGCGATCTCCAGCCGCTCGATCGTGAAGGAGGTCATCGGACCACCTCGCGGGTCGCGAGCAGGAGCCCGGCGGACCGCTCCACCCCTGCCCGGTCCATGCCGAGGGTGTGGGCGAGCAGCCGCTGAGGCATGGGGCCGGGTGGCTCCTGCCAGCCGATGACATCGACGGGGCGGTCGAGCCGTCCGGCCAGCAGACTCCAGACAGCGGCGGGGTGGCCGAGAGTGAGAACGAGGACAGCAGCGTGGGCGCCGAAGTAGTGGTCGACCTCCTGGGCGCTGAGTCCGCGTGGCCACAGCTGGGCAGATCCAAGGACGGTCAGATCGAGCAGGTTCACCACACGGATGCGGTAGCCATGCCGCTCGCGGAGGTAGCCCACCGCGTCAGCGGCGACGGCAGCCGGGATGTCGCCCGCCGTGACGATGGTGAGGTCGGGCTCTGCGTCGTCGCTCAAGTGCGGCCAGATCGCGAGGCCCCGCTCACATTCCTCCTTGATCGTGTCCGCGTAATGAGCGGTGCGAGTGTGCTTGCCCGCGACAACGAGGTTGACCCTGTCCACCGAGTCGAACGCCTCGTCCAGCACGGCGGCGGTGCGTGCCGGATCGGCCGGCGTCAGCACGCGCACCGCAGGAACGCCCAGGCCAAGGAGCGTGGTGGCCAGAGACGGGTCTCCGTGGCTATGGACGTTGTGCCAGCCGTAGGACGTGAGCAGGAGGTTGAGGCTGGGCAGACCTCTCGCACCGGCCATGCGCCGCTGCTTGATGTGGCTCACCAAGCCGCTGGTGAGCAGTGGTGCGAAGGCTTCGTACGAGACCATCACCCCTCGGCGCCCGCTGGCAGTCCACCCGGCAAGCCACTCCAACAGCACCTCCTCCGCCAGGAGTTCGTGCGTCCAGCGCTCACCGACCAGATCCGGGAGCCGGTTGGAGGACAGCTCGTCCGGGCTGAGGACCCGGAAGTCCCCGCGGGTGGCGTGCTGCTTGACGACGGCGGTGACCGCCTCGGTGAACGTGCTCGCCCGCCGGTACGCCGAGGCTCGCTCCTCTTCGCCCAGGGGCTCGGCGGGAGTGAAGGAGCACCAGCGAACCGTGGCCACTGCCTCGGCGAGTGCACCGCGGGGACGCCCGTCCGGGCCGAAGAGATCCGCGGGCCGGTAGGAGGCGAGCCAGTGGGCCAGTCTCGTGAGCTGATCCGGGTCGGTGCGCGGGCTGACCAGCGGTGTCTTGTGCAGGTCGGGGGTGCCCAGCAGGGCACGGTCTCCGAGCGTTGCGGGGCCGCCCCATCCCTTCACGCAGCGCAGGATCAGCACTGTCCGCCGTCCCACGAGCGTGTATTCCAGCGCCTCCCACAGCGCCGTCTGGAAGGCACGGTGCTCCTGCGGAGTCCCCGTCCCGACGTGGACCACCTCGGCCGCCCAGCCCAGGCCGCCGAAGTACGCGCACAGCTCGTCGTCGTTCATCGCGCCGAGCAGCGACTGCTGTCCCATGCGGAAGCCGTTGACGTGCACGATGGGCAGGACCGAGGCATCGGGAAGGGCCCTGTGCGCAAGCCAGCTCGCGGCGGTCGTGGGGGTCTCGCACTCGCCGTCCCCGATGATGGGCACGACAACCCTGTCCGGGGTGTCGAGGGCGGCGCCCTGGGCGAAGGGAAGACAGCCGCCGAGCCGCCCACCCAGGAAGCCGCCGGCGGGGAGAGCGGGCGAGACCTCGGACCCGAGGCCGTCCACGTCCGGGAACGCCTGGGCCAGTCGCCGCAGGCCATCCGCATCCGGGGCGAACTGCGACCGAACCTTCCCAAGCTCCCCCGCCACCCAGGCCGCGGCGAGCTGGACAACGCCAGCGTGCCCCGCGCCCAACAGCGGCACCAGCTCCACTCGCCGGTCCAGGTGCCCGGCAGCGAGCACGACGTGGGACAACGCCCACGCGGTGCCGGGCACGGTGCCCCAGTGCCCGGTGGGGCGTTCCTTCACATGCTCGGCGATCAGCGGCTCCGTGAGCAGGACGTTGTCCCGCAGGTGCAGCTGGCAGACCGAGGCGTAGACGGTCGCCCGCCACAGAGCATCGGCCACAACGGCGGTCTCGGTCACCGCGCACCCACCAAGGGCTCGCCGGCGAAGGTGAAGTACCACAGGGGCCGGTAGCACTCCCATGCGGCGGGTCGCAGGCCAGTGGAGCCCATGATGTCCTCGATCACCACGCGCGCCTGGAGGTAGTGCTCCAGGTCCTGGGCTCCGGGGGTACGCAGGCCCGCCATGACTGAGTTGTGGGCCTGGTAGACCTGGAAGTTGGGGAACTCGGTGACGTACGGGGCCAGCGCACTGACGCCCGCCTGCAGCGCTGCGAGTCCGTCCAATCCCACGATGTAGGTGAACGAGGTGCCATGACCGGCGGCCAGCGCACGGCGGAGCACTCCCGGCATCTCTGATGCGACGAGGACGGCCTTGCTGGCCTTCAGTAACAGATCGCGTCGGGTGAAGCACTCCGCAGTCAGGCGGAGGACGAAGGGAGCGACATCGGCAGCGAGTTGATTGAACGCCTCCTCGGACCCCAGCACCGAGGTCAGGAAGCCGATGCGCGCTTTCACACCATGCTCGCTGAGAACGGTCCGCAGAGTGCGCAGGTGCTGCACCGCCGCCGACTCCCGCTCGAAGCAACCAGTCGAAACGGTCACCTCGCGCAGTTGCGTCAGGTCGCGGCGCGGATGCTGCTCCCGCAACGCCGCGACGAGCTCCCGCAGGTCCCGCTCCTCCGAGAGACGAGGATCGGCCGCAGCCTCCAGGGTGTTGGGGCAGAAGGCGCACCCCACACAGCGGCTGCGCGCATTCGGGTTGAGCGTGAGAGCCGCGCCGCCGTCGCGGAAGTACCCGCCAACCGCCTCGTCCGCATCAATGCGCTCGACGGTTCCAACCGGGGCGCCGCCCAGCGTGAGGTGTTCGCCCCGGAGCCGGAACGGGGAGTCCGTGACGTTCAGGGGGACTATGAGCTGCCAGGGCACCGATGGGGCGCTCGCCAGTCGGACCTGGACGCGTGCCCGGTGGCGCGGCAGATCGGAGTTGATGCCGTGCAGGTTGACCGCGATGAGCAGCGCGTCCTCGACGGGCACGCGGTACTTGGCCGCGAGCTGTTCCACCTCCCCGAGCGTGGAGGTCGTGCTGGTCTGTCCGCTTAGTAGTGCCGTCATGCGCGTGCTCCGTCCCAGTCAGCCGGAGGGGGTGGGTGCGCCGGCGGCTCGTGGAGGAGTCAGCCGCCGACGACACGCAGAGACTGTCGTGGAACGCGAGGACGCCGAACGCCGTCCTGGGATCTCTCCGGGACGTCCTGGGACGTTTTCAGTCGCTGACGCGGGCCAGCGAACGCAGATGACTCACCAGAGCGGAGACGTCCCGCAGGTCAGAAAGCACGACAGGCGCCCCGGCCGCCCGCAGCTCGTCGACGCTGTGGATGCCGGATGCGACCGCGATGACATGAGCGTCGGAGTCGTGGGCGGCCTGGACGTCGCGGGGGGTGTCCCCGATAAGCACGACGGGCGTGTCGTGCGGAAGACCATGGGCCTGCTGAATGTGCTCTCGGGCCACCTTCACGAGAGCGGCACGGTCCTCCGAGTGCTCCCCATACGCCCCGCACGCCATATCCAGGAGCACATCGAGCCCGAAGGCCCGCAGCTTCACACCCGCGTTGGCCGCGATGTTCCCGGTCAGCACTGAGGAGACCACGCCCGGCTCCGCTGCCACCGCGGCGAGAGCTTCACGCACGCCAGGCAGAGCACGGCCGCGCGCCGCAAGGTCCGCTTCACGCCCCGCACCCGCGGCCTCCAAGGCAACCACGATGCGCTCCCAAGCCGGTGGTTCCATCTCGTGGTCCCGGAACATCTCGGCGAGGATCAAGCGGTCGGTCCGGCCTTCCGTACGGGCCGGATGGCAAGGCGTACGGCCGGCGACCGCAGCGAAGGCCGCGGCGTAGATTTCTTTGCTGACACCGGAGTTCTCGATGAGCGTGTGGTCGATGTCCCAGAGCACGATGAGTGGCACACCGCCAGCGTAGGCATACGCGCAGGTCTCGGCGTTCCACCGCGATGTCGGAAGATGCTCTTGCGGCAGGCGGGGCGGTCCGGTTGGCTTACCTGAGTGAATGAGCGACTGCGCTCCGCACTCGTACAACGCGGGCTGGAAGTAGCGGAGATGGCGAAAGCCTGCGCCGTCGACCCCAAAACGGCCAGTCGCTGGATCGGCGGCCGGGTTCCCCACCGTCGGCATCGCTGGACCGTCGCCAACTTGCTCCGTGTGGACGAGACTTACCTGTGGCCAGAGGCAGACCAGAAGACGTCGCGCTTCGGTTCTACCCAGTCCGAGATCGCGGACACGTACACGAACCGCGCGAGTGTCCCCCGCGACGTCTGGATCTCCCTGCTGTTAGGGGCGATGAAGCAGATCGACGTCCTGGTCTTTTCCGGCACCTTCTTCGCCCAGACCAACCCCCACATCGCGCGCATGCTCCAGGAACGCGCGCAGGCCGGTGTGCGCGTACGGCTGTGCTTCGGCGATCCGACGGGAGAAGCCGTACGCATCCGTGGCCACGAGGAAGGCATCGGCGACACCCTGGCCGCCAAGATCAGGGCTTCGCTCACCTACTACCGCACCCTCGTCGGCCACCCTGGCTGCGAGATCCGGTTGCACGACACGACGCTGTACAACTCGATCTTCCGCTACGACGACCACCTCCTGGTCAACCCCCACATCTGGGGCCAGCCGGCCAGCGCGAACCCGCTCTTCCAGCTCCGCCGCACCGCCAACGCAGAATGGTTCGACCGGTACGACGAGAGCTTCGAAGCGGTCTGGAAGACAGCGCGCCTCTGGGCGCCCGACAACACCGACAGCAAGGAGCACCACCGCAGTGGGCAGGATTGAGTACTACAACGACCCCAAGGCTCCCAAGGCCAACACCCTGATCCCCGCCAGCAACATGCTCGTCGTGAACGACGAAGGCGAGATCCTCCTGCAACGGCGCCGCGACACCGGCCAATGGGCCCTGCCCGGAGGCGCCCAGGACATCGGGGAGACCGCAGCCCAGTGCGCCGTCCGCGAATGCGAGGAAGAGACCGGCATCGTCGCCGAAGTCACCGGATTCCTCGGCGTCTATACCAACCCGCACCACATCGTCGCCTACACCGACGGTGAGATCCGCCAGCAGTACGAGAACACCTACATCGGCCGCCCCATCGGCGGTAAGCCCACCATCAACGACGAAGCCGACGGCGTCCGCTTCGTCCAGCCCGACGATCTCGACGACTACGACATCCACCCCAGCATGCGCCAGCAGATCGGCGACTACCTGGCCGGCACCTACCCCTACCTGGGATAGCCACTCAGAGCACCACGCCCAGCTCGTTCGCCGCCGCCCGCACCCGGCCCACGCTCTCGTGAATCTCAGGTGCGGCCCGGCGGATGAACCGCCCGACGACACTGTCCTTGCCGTAGCGGCCCAGGATTTCGGCCACCCGCTCCTCAGACGTCGTACGCCCGCCGTCCGGCGTCGTGGTCATATCGCAGTACACCAACGCGTCCACCAGCAGAGGATCGTCGAGCAGCGGGAACGCGTCGGCCAGCTCGGCGCGAAGCCCGCGCTCCTCGGCCTCCAGGAGCGCGAAGGAATGGTTCGCCACCAGGCGCACGACTCGATCGTCGACCGCGTCGAGACTCCGCAGATGACGTGCACCGTCAAGCGGATGGAAGCCGGTGACGACCAGCGGCGGCGCATACCCGACATCGTGCAGCACGGCAGCCGCCTCCAGGACCTCACTCCGGTCCCCGAACAGCGGCCCGAGCCGCTGCGCGCAGGCTGCCACGCCCTTCGTGTGCTCCCAGCGCCGCGGCAGACTCTCGCCCAGCAGCGCCTCCGCCAATCCATACGCCCGCCCGACCGTCATCACGGTCAGAGGATAAGTCGGTGACTGCCCACAAGGTGCTCCGGTTCGGCAGCAACCGCTCGGCACTCGTCGAGCTGTACGAGCGCCTGGCTGCCGCCGACCTGTCACTGCCAGTCGAGTGATCATCAGTGGCCGAAGCAGCCCGATACCGTGGCCACGATCTGCCCCGTGACGTCGACAGCATCACCGTCCAGTCCCTGGTCGTCGCGTTCACCAAGGAGTGACGTGTGCAGTTCGGAATGACCGTTGACACCGCCGCCGCGTGCGCACCCATACGTGGCATGATCGCCTCATCTGGAGGGGAGTAGCGTATGCGTCCGGTACTGCACCTTGTGGGGTGTGGATCACGCCCGACTGGCGATCTCCCGGAATTCGCAGCTGCCTTGGGAGCAGCTGACTGGGACTCCTATGTCATCACCAGCCCGACTGGGCGGCGCTTTGTAGACATTGAGGCGGCCGAGCGGCGCTCAGGTCTGGCCGTGCGCTGGGAGTTCGATCCCGACGACCCGGTGGAGCTGCCCCCTGCACAAGCAGTGGCCATAGCCCCAGCGACCTTCAACACGATCACGAAGCTCGCTGCCGGCATCGCTGACACCCTCGCGCTCGCCGTCACCGCGGAGGCACTGGGGGCAGGACTGCCGGTCATCGTGGCCCCGTGGACCAACGCCAGTCTCGCGGGGCACCCGCAGTACGGCCGCTCGATCCGGATCCTCCGCGAGTGGGGCGTACGGATTCTGCCCGCCGAGCAATCACAGCCGTTCCCCTGGACTCTGCTGCGGCAGCAGCTTGACCAAGTCCACGATGAACTTGTTCATGCCTCAGCGACCAGCGCGAACCGCACCACGTCGTAGCCCAGGAGAGGCCCGGCCAACGAGCGCGAACGCCGCACTAAGCCCCTCTGTCACCAAGGAGACGGCCCAGGAAGGGAATTGGCGTCGCGGCGATGACATACCGAAGTATGCAGCGAGTCAACGGGGCCATCTTGGCGCGCTTGTCCGCAACGTCAGGCCAAGAACGGAGCTGGTCGACCACCAGAAGTGACATCTGCGGGCAGCGCGTGCGCCCTATGGTGGCTGCTTCACCAGGTGCGCACTGGCCGCGGTGCGCGGGGAGGCGGGGCATGTCCGAGACGAACGAGACCTTGCACGATCGGTTCATTGAACTGGCGGATCTTCCCGTGGAGGGCTCCGTCGTAGACCTTGGTTGCGGCGCCGGCCCCGCTTTGGCGGCCTTCGCGCGGCGGCACCCCAAAGCACAGCTCATCGGCTTTGACCGTGAGGTCGAGTCACTGGCGAAGGCCCGGGAACGGCTTCGGCGCCACGAAGGATCCGTCAAGCTGATGTCCGCTGACCTGCGGGAGAAGCTCCCCCTAGACGACGAGAGCGTGGACGCGGTCATCTCCTCGAACCTCCTGGAGTGCCTACCAGATCCTGATGCACTTCTACACGAGGTAGGGCGAGTGCTCCGTCCCGGCGGACGTGCCGTGCTGTCCCACTCGGACTTCGACGCGCTGGTGATCTCCGGAGCGCCGGATGCCCTTGACAGGAAGATCCTCCACGCCTTCGCGGATGATGCGCCGCCGTGGATGGACAGCTCGGACGGCCGGATGGGCCGCAAGCTGCCTGGACTTGTGAGCATGTCGCCGCTGGAGCGGACGCATGTGGAGACGCTGGTAACGCACTCGACGGAACTTACTGGCCATGCAGCGCGCCGGGTGGGGGACGTCCGGGGAGCTTTGCGGGCCACCGCCATGAGAGGGCGAGGGCGGGTGGACCCCGTCGAAGTCGAAGACTGGTATTCGGCACTCCAACAGGCCGCATCCGCAGGGACGTTCTTCTTCGCCGAGACAGCCGTTGTTGTTGCCGCTCAACGCGTCTGATGAGACATGAGCTGCTCATCCACTGCGTCCAAGAGTGAGCGGAGCGGCCGGTTGTCCGTGGGCAGCACCACATCCCACTCGGACAAGACCTCTTCGAACACGTCGAGGTAGAAGCGGATGGCGGCCGTGACGTCGCTGTGGGTGTACGGGGTGGGGGCGGCAGCAAGGCGCGAGGCCCAAGCGTCCCAGCGGCTGTCGCCGAACCGATGATGGTTCGTTCCGGCATCGCGATCATGCAGGAGCATGGCGATGACCAGGACGTGGCGAGCAAGTTGCAGCGCCAAGTGCGCACCGATCAGAACGTCTCTGCGGGCCGCTTTGATCGCTGAGAGAACGGCGTCGAAGCGGAATTCGTTGATCAAGTTGGGTACAGCGTTCGCCGCGTCGCTGCCTGTCTCGTGTGCGGCTCCGGTTGGCCTGCCGCTCGGGGTGGGATCTGTGGCCGTGATGTCGAGCCGGCGTAGGTCGGAGAGGACGAGTCGGAGGGTGTAGCATGCAGCGGTCCCACTTCGGCTGGTGGCGAACACAGGCGAGTAGCGGGCGCTGATCTTCAGGGCGAAGTCCTCGGCGACTGCGGTGGGGTCCGTGGTGGTGATGGACAGGTCGAGGTCAGACCACTGGTCGGTGTGCGGGCGGTGACCGGCTGCGGAGCCGTGGGGCTTCAGTGCCAGGATGCGGCTGTCGCGGGAGGCCAGGTCCTGTAGCTCGAGCACCATCCGCAGCTGCCAGTTGGCGCCTGGTTGTTCGGCCCCCGCCGTGTTCGTCTCAGCCATGGAGAGCAGGTTGACACAGCCTGCCGGTCTGGGGAGTCGATTACTTCTTGCGGTTCAGTCTGTCAGGAAGTTGCGGGCTGCTCTGCGCACGGCACCCTTGCCCACAGGATGTAGATTCTCCGCCCGTCCCACACGGTGGCGGTCCCGGCGGGCACACAGCCAGTGTCGCCGGGCTGAGGGAAATCCGGATGCGTGTGTGCAGCTTGGCCTGGATAGTTACTGCATGGGTCCCTGTGCCGCTGCGCGCGCCGTTGTCGGTGAGAAGTTTCCTACCGCCCGGGCTGCTTTCCTTGGAGGCAGTGCCGCTACGCAGCGGCGCACGCCCACGTCCGACTTGGATGTAGTCGTTCTACTCCCTGGGCCGCCGGCCCCGTACCGGGAGAGCCTCCTGCACGGTCCCTGGCCGGTCGAGCTGTTCGTGCACACCGAGGAGTCTTGGCGGACCTTCGTCAAGCGCGAGATCGACAAGCGCCGTTCCCCGCTCCTGCGGATGTGTGCGGAAGGCGTACTGCTCCTCGATCGTGACGGTGTCGGAGAGAAGATCGCCACCGAGGCCCAGAGGCTTGTGGCGGCTGGTGTTCCGAAGGCGACGGTGGAGGAGCTAGAGGATCGACGTTACGCCATCACCGATCTCTTGGATGACCTCGCGGGATGTGACAACGCCGGGGAGCGGGTGTTTATCGTGACTGAACTGGCGCGGCGCGCGGCAGAGCTGGCCTTGATGGTCAACGGAGCGTGGCTCGGGGGTGGGAAATGGCTGGCTCGGCACGTCGACGCCACCGAGCCAGGCTTCAGCAAGAAGCTGAGCGAAGCCGTCCGCGATGCCCTGGCAGGTCGCGAGAAGGGTCTGGTTGGTGTGGTTGATGAAGTGCTGGCTCGGTGCGGCGGACGCTTGTGGGCCGGCTACCGGCGTGGCGGCGCCGCGTAGCAACTCGGCCGGCTTCGGCTCGAACTCGCCGATGTAAAGCAGTAGTTCGTGCCAGACTCGGCTGGCCCCTGGAGCCGCGGTCCGGTACGCAGACCCACACCGAGAGGCAGGGCCACGGTCGGGCACCGCCAGCAAGCCCCCTATGCCCGTGCCGCCCGAACGGTTGTGAGCGTCGAAGAGTGGCAGGCCCACTGCCCGTCCGGTTACTGCGACGCGCACCGGTGCCTGGGCCTTGCCCAGCTTGAGCCTCTGCTCGGCGGCAACCTCCTCCAAGCCTGCCTTGAGGGCATCGGCCGTCCATGCGACCGCGCTCCAGCGGTCCCGAGTGGAGGCCAGAACACTCTCTGCGCCGAGCTTCATGGTCCTGGCCCACGCTACGTCGTCGATGGGTGGCTGCTCGAGGAAGATCCAGTCGACGTACTCGGTGACCTCCCCGAGCACGGTCACGCGGCTCTGTGCCAGCGGGGCGACTGTACGGAAGGCGGCCTCGTCGAAGGCATCTGGCGGCCAGGGCGCCTTCGGCGCCTCCAGCCATGGTCGGCACGCGTCCCGGAACTCGGCATCGGTGAGGTTGCGCAGGTACTCGCCGTTGAACGCGGCGAGCTTCTTCACGTCGAAGTACGCGGAGGACTTGGTGACATCCTCCAGCCGGAAGAGGGCCTCCAGCTCCGCGTAAGGGCTGATCTCGATATTGTCGCCAGGGCTCCAGCCGAGGAGCATCAGGTAGTTCACCATCGCGTCAGGCAGGTAGCCCTCGGCGAGGTAGTCCTCGAGTGCGACCTTGTCGCGGCGTTTGGATAGCTTCTGCCGCTTCTCGTTCACGATTACCGGCAAATGCCCCCAGACAGGGGGTGCAGTGCCGAGGGCATCCCAGAGAAGCTGCTGCTTGGGAGCATTCGACAGGTGTTCTTCACCGCGGATGACGTGAGTGATGCGCTTCTGAATATCGTCCACGGTGTTGGCCAGGATGAACACGGGGGTGCCGTTGCCTCGGGCGATCACGAAGTCTTCGATGGCTTCGTTCGGGAACTCGGTTCGGCCCCGCACTGTGTCATCGATGACGGTGAAGCCGTCGTCAGGGGCGCGGAAACGAAGCGCACACCCCGGCAAGAATTCCAGTCCTCGGTCGCGGCAGAACCCGTCGTATCCGAGGTGCTGTGAGCCGGTGCGTGCGACGACCTGGTCGCGAGCGCAGTCGCAGTAGTACGCGCGGCCGGCACTGTGGAGGCAGCTGGTCGCTTCTCGGTGTGCGTCGGCGTTGTGCGATTGGAAGTACGGGCCTTCAAAGGCCGAGTACTTGTCGCTGATGCCGATGGCTGCAAGGGCGCTGATGATGCCGTCTACCCATTCGGGGCGGTTGCGTTCGGTGTCGGTGTCCTCGATGCGCAGGACGAAGCGGCCATGCTGCTGTCGTGCCAGTGCCCAGTTGTAGAGGGCGGAGCGGGCTCCACCGACATGGAACATGCCCGTCGGTGAGGGGGCGAAGCGGACACGTGGCGAGTTCGACATGCGCGGAGGCTAGTCGCTGCTTTGCCCGGCTCGCTCCTGATTTTCCTTGCCAGCGAGTGCTGCGGTTGGAGCGGCCTTCCGAGCGGCGTACTGCCTACCGCGGGTCAGCACCATGGCCGTGGGCACGGACGATCCCGCCCACCTGGGCCAACTGCTGGGAGCCCTGGCCAGCGGAGTGGACGAGCGAACCGTGCGCGAGTACCGGGACCTCATCCGGGCCCGATCGCGTGGTCAGCCCGCCTGAAGCTCCGCGGCGACGTGCTCCGCCATGCGACGCGCGGGCTCCAACCGGGGGTCCTGCGGGTGCGCGTCAGGCCCGAGGATCTTCGAGCACGCGAAGAGCGTCATCAGCTTGCCGTCCCGGCTCTCGAAATCGTGGCGCCGCTCGTGCCGTACGCGATCGGCCAGAGGGGGGACGGCCGGGGAACCGCCCCACAGCGAGGCAGCATCCAAGCCACGCGGCGCGTTGCCCCAGTCCTCCCAGTCGAAGAGGGAGAACTTCGGCGCGGTCATGTTGGCCCAGCTCAGATCCGCATGGGCCGGCACCCACCGCTCGACGGTCGTGTCGAAGTCAAAGCCGGGGACAACGCTGCGGAGGGCTTCGGTGACGAGCGCCTGCGTGATGGTGAGGGTGTCCGGGGTGGCAACGCGCCTCGTGTCTTGGGCCGCGAGCGCGTCCAGGGAGGCGTTGAGCGCCTGCCACCAGGCATCCTCCAGCTTCGGGTCCTCGCTGAGGATCGCAGTACCGATGGGCGCACTCGGCAAGAGCTCGGTCTCATCAGCCCGCCACATCACGGACCCGTCCGCGTCCCGCCAGACCACGCACCCGCGCCACACGGGCTGGACGATGCCTTCCAGACGAGCGGCACACTCGGTGCCGTTCCAGCCCTGCACGCCGATCTTGTCGAGCCCGCGCCTCTCGATACGGACCCACGTCCGCCGGTCCGTCCGGGCCCCGACCGAGCGGCGTTTGCGTACCACCGTGTCCCGGTCCAGCTCGACTTGAAGGGACCGCTCGACGTGATCGAGAACGTCGTCCACCAGTCAACTCGCAAGTCCACGGCGCGCGCCGAAGGTGCCGAGAGCGGCATGAGGGCGACCGTAGCACCGGGGCGACTCCTCCCAAGGTCATCTCAAGAAACACGACGGGATGCAGGTACAGCGGGGCGCGGCAACCAAATGCCGGGGGTGCCCGTTCCAGTCGGCGAGACCCTGCAGTACCCCCGGCTGTGGGGTCACGCCATCGGCCCTGGCGAATAACTGAGGCATGGTTGGCCCTGGCCGCTCTATCCTCGCTCCTAACGCGTTGACGGAGACGAGTAATCCGGGATCACGCGAGTCGAGAGAGCCGCCGGGACTGGGAAGGTGGTCTCGCGCCCCGAGGTGAAGACCCTCCCGAGCGCGGGGAGGAACGACCACGTCGTGGTCCAATGCCCCGCCGGTTGGCCCCCGTCACTGGGCCCGAATGAGGCCGCCACCTCGTGGCGGCGAAAGTGCGGTGGTACCGCGAGTTCCCTTCTCGCCCGCACTCCCAAGGGATCATGACGATGTCCTTCGGAGGACCGCAGTGATCCAAAGCCGCGTACACGTCTCCGACCTGCGAGAACACGTCGGCCGTACCGTCATCGTCTACGGGTGGGTGAACACCCTCCGCCTGCAGCGCAAGATGCAGTTCGTCATCGTGCGGGACAGCACCGGCATGGTGCAGGTGACCCACAAGCGCGACGACGGACCCCTGGAAGCCCAGCTCGAAGCCCTCACTCCCGAGTCCGCCGTGCGTATCACCGGCCGCGTCGTCGACGCCGCCCAGGTCAAACTCGGCGGCCTGGAGATCCTCCCCGAGACGGTCGAGGTTCTGAACCTGGCCGCGACGCCGTTGCCGATCGACGAGCACACCGGCCTGGAGCAGCGTCTCGACTGGCGCTTCCTCGACGTGCGCCGCCGCCCCGCCACCCAGCTGCTGTTCGCCGTGCAGACCACCCTGGAACAGGGCATGCGCGAGTACGCCTACGCGCAGGGCGCCACGGAGATGCACACTCCCAAGCTCATGGGCACCGCCTCGGAGTCCGGTGCGGAGGTCTTCACGCTCGGCTACTTCGAGCGCAGCGCCTATCTGGCGCAGTCGCCGCAGTTCTACAAGCAGATGGCGATCGCGGCCGGCATCGACAAGGTCTTCGAGATCGGGCCTGTCTTCCGCGCTGAGCCGTCGTTCACCTCCCGGCACGCCACCGAGTTCACGGGCGTCGACGTGGAGCTGGCCTGGATCGACGGCGTCGAGGACGTGATGGTCTTCGAGGAGCAGATGCTCGCGCATGCGATCGCCAAGGCCACTGACGCGCACGGTGAGGCGATCGCCGAACTCTTCGGTGTCGAGGTCACCGTCCCCGCCACGCCCTTCCCGCGTATCACCATGACCGAGGCGCACGAGATCTTGCACGCGACCGGCTGGGACCCGGAGCGGGTCAAGGAGGACGTGGACCCGGAGGGTGAGCGGAGCATCTCGGCGCGCATCAAGGAGGCCACCGGACACGAGTTCGTGTTCATCACGCACTACCCGGTCGGCATCCGGCCCTTCTACCACATGCGCCCTGACAGCGACCCGGGTGTGACCTTGAGCTTCGACCTACTGTGGAAGGGCCTTGAGGTCACCACCGGCGCCCAGCGCGAGCACCGCTACGACGTGCTCCTCAGGCAGGCCGCCGAGAAAGGCATGAGCCCCGAGCCGCTGCAGGACTACCTGAACGCGTTCCGCTTCGGGTGTCCGCCACACGGCGGGTTCGGCATGGGGCTCGGAAGGGTGCTGATGGTGATGCTCGGCCTGGACTCCATCCGCGAGGCCACGTTCCTGTTCCGCGGACCCAACCGGCTCACCCCGTAACCCGCCAAAGACCGCGTCCCGCGGCCGAGCGTGTGGCTCGTATCGCGGGACACGGTCTTCCGTAGCGGATCAACAACGAGGCCCATCACTCAGAGTGAGACCAATTGGGCCCAGGTCAAGCCCCTACATCTGGCAATATCCCGTGTTCCAAATAGGCGGTAGAGCCATCCATGCGAGCTTGGATGCCAGCGGTGATCCGCCGTACGAGGCGGGGGATGGTGAGCTCTGCTAGTTGTTCGGCGTCATGGAAGTCGTAGCCCCGGAGCTCGTCGGCTTGCAGGGTGATCCGTTGGCGCTGCTCTGCGCTGACGCGGCCGCCGTCGAAGAGGTAGAGGACCTTGTCTCCCTCGCCCGGGTTCGGTGCCCAGTCCACGACAAGCAGGCGGCCGATGTGGGGCTTGATGCCCAGTTCCTCGTGGACTTCGCGCACGCAGGCTTGCAGTGGCGACTCACCCTGTTCGACGTACCCGCCGGGGATGTCGCGGTAGTCCTTGTACGAGGGTTCGACGAGCAGGACCTGGTCGGCGTCGTTGAAGAACAGGGCACCTGCTGCCATGCGCGGGCGGGCCATCTTCGCTTCGTGCTCGTTCTCACTCACGGGACGGACTCTAACTGCCGACGACGCCGAGCCTGCGGGCCAGGTCTGCCACGGGCTGGGATGGCCGGCCTCGGGTGCCGCGGATCCAACCGATGACCAGTTCACGGCTCAGGTAGTGGTGGCGCACCTGCTCGGGGGCGGCCTGCTCGGCGTCGAGCAGGGCGGCCAGGGCTTCATCGGTCCGGTTCCAGGCGCTGAGTGCTCGGGCGACTTCTAGGCTGTGCCGCACGCGCCGTTCCACGGGGAGGCCGCTGGTGTCGATGCGTTGCCCGAGGTCTGCCGCGATCTGGATGTCCCCGAGCTCTCCGGCGGTGGCGACGCAGTGGATGGCCACGTTGGTCGGGCCGAAGGCCGTCCACAGGTGGTTGGCGTCGGCTCCCAGCCGCTGCGCGGCCTCGTCGGCTTCCCGGAGGAAGGTCTGTGTAGTGGCCCGGTCCTCTGCTCTGGCGGCCGCCATGGCTCCGCCGAGGACGAGCGTGCCGTAGACCGAGAGGTACTCGTCGCTCGCGTTGCCCAGGCCGGGCTGCATGACGGCCGCCGCATCGTTCACTAGCTGGATCGCTGCTGTGAAGCGGCCGGTGGCCATGAGGCAGTGCGTGACCGCGCGGAAGAGCGAGCCCGTCACCATGTGCTGGCCACTCTGTTGCGCTGCCGCCAGCCCGCGGTCGGCGGCGATCCAGGCCAGTTCCGACTCTCCAACCTTGCCCAGCACCATGGCCGCACCGTGGTAGGTCAAGGCGAGCTGGGCATGGGCCTCCTCTCCTTCGCCCCCTGAGTACGAGCGGGACGCGGCGAGAGCATCGGCCAGGACGAGAGGAAGCCGTCGAGTCGCAAAGCCGTAGCGCGAAGCTTGGTAGGCGTCGAGGACTTCCTTCACGTTGGACCGCAGGTCTTCCAGGCCGGGCGGTTCGTCGTCGGACGGGGAACTCAGCAGTGGCGTGAGCTGCTTGTAGTCCATGAGGGCTTCGCGCAGGGCGGGGACCGTGCGGCGGCCGGTGTCGTTCGACCACTCCATGAGGGTCGGTTCGGCGAGCAGGTCGCCGAGGGAGACGTCGAGGGCCTCGGCGAGTGAGGTGATCACTGAGAGGCGGTCGAGCTCGATCCGGTTGTTCTCCGCTTTGCTCAGCCAGTCCGTGGTACGTCCGACGAGACCGGCAAGGGCCTCCTGGGGAATGCCACGCCGGCGCCGATACCAGGCAACGCGCTCGCCGATGGTCAGGTGCTCTGTCATCCTTCGCATGTCCTGAGCATCACCTCGTGGCCGAAAGAGACCCCGGAAGGATTTTCTGGGGTGCTGTGTTACTCCTTGCCTATTGTCGCAGCAGACCGAGAAGTCCGCCGGGCAATGTACTCAACTCCCGTTGCCTCAGCTGGCCTTAGAGCAGCCCCAGGCTTCTCGATGGGGTCGGGAGCGGCCTGCTGAATGGAGGTGCGGAGGACGCGCAGCACGAAGCTGACGGAGTCGCAGATCAGGCCAGGGGCCTCCTGCAGGCGCTCTCGCCTGAGCTCACGTCCGTCCACCCCCATCATTTCATTTCCCGCAGTGAGGAGAGGTGTTCCGTGTCGGCACTCCCCGCAGTCAAGGAAGCCACGGCCGCAGACCATCAGCACCGATGCCGAGGATGTAATGTCCGATTGAGTCGGTACAACAGTGATGCCCACTGCAGTGCTTGTGCACGCCGTGCATGGCGCTCCGTCTCTCGTGAGCCACGCGTCCCTCTGCAGATCTGGTCGTCAGCAGAGGTGCGAACAGCTTTGGTGGAAAGAAACTTTGGCGCTCTCTGCTTACTAGTTCGGAGGCTTGGTTCGCTCAAGCAAGAAGACCTGGCCGAACTGACCGGACTGAGTCAGGCATTTCTGTCGATGCTTGAGTCCGGGACACGCAGGCTCACCAACATCGAAAAGATAGTCATGCTGCTCAACGGACTCGACGTGCCACTCGAACTCACAGGACCGATCCTCCGTAGTGCTGATACCTCGATGGCGCGCATTCCACAATGCGTGGAGCCCGAGCATCCGTCCGTGTAGGAATGATTGATACACCCGCCCGCCCCACTCCTCGATGGGGTCGACGATTATTTGACCTCGGAGAGATCAGAAGGGCCAGCCACGCCGGTCAGCCAGCCACCGAAGCGTCACCTCGCCACACCAGGTCTGGTGTTGTCGAATGTGCGGAGACCAGTCCGCCGGCGGTTGCGCGCCCGAGACCAGGAAGAAGCCGGACAGGGCGGCGAGCGCAGCATCGAGCTGGTCGTCATCCACTTCGCGGGCTGTGGGATGAGCCTCGAAGATCGCGGTCGCATCATGGCCGTCGGCGTACGCGGAGGCCAACAGGAGCACCAGGTCGAACCAGCTGGCCCCCAGGCAGGGCCAGTTCCAGTCGCAGATCCACGCGCTGCCGTGCGCATCGAGGAGGACGTTGTCCTGGCGCAGGTCGTGGTGTAGGACGGCGGTCCCAGCCACCGCCGATCGCCATGTCGATTCCAGCTCGGCGATCGGATCCAGCGTGTCGAAGGGCACCCAGCCGGACAAGGAGAGTGCCGTGCCTGCGCCACCGGAGGCCAGGGTGCGCCAGTCGTCGAAGTCGCCACTGTCGCCGACCGGCTTCAGTCCAACCTGTTCGAGCTCCCCGGACGGTATTGCGAGTGCCTCGGCGGTGACCGCGTACGCAGCAAGGGTGGCATTGAGGTCGTTGGCCTTCCAGGGGGCGGCAGGCATGTGGCCGCCTTCGACCGCGTCGAAGGCGAGCACGAGCCACCCGTCGCGCTCGTCCATCCACTGGATGCGGGGTGCTGGAACGGTGGGCGGGAGCGCCTCGTTGATCACGGCCTCTCGCCGGTAGCACTCGGCCACCACGGTGTTGTTCCGGACGTCGACGACTTTGACGAACTGGGAGTGGTGGGCGCCTCGGACGACGGCCGCGTACCCGCTGGTGAAGCCGCCGCCGGCGCTCTCCTCTGCGTGTGCGGCACCGCCAAGGTGGTATTCGATGAGGTCGCGGACCTGTCGAGGAAGCTGGGACCAGCGGGGGCGTGTGGCGGTGGAGCCGTACTGAAGTCGCGGGGTAAGGATCTTCGGCATGCAGCCAGGGTGAGGGAACGCTCGCCTGTGCGCGACAGGTTTCGTGACGCCGTCTCTGCCCTGGCTCGGCAACCAGCACGGCGAGGTCAGGATCGTGAGGTAGCTGCCGGAGCGGAGCCAGTGGGCGGGTAGTGCATGCTGGGCCTCAGCATCGGCCCAGTGAGGTCTGGTGGAGCTTGCAGGCCATCCAGCAGTTGGATGATCTTGTCGATGTTGGTCAGCTTGCGGGCTCCGGACTCGAGCATCGACAGGAAGGACTGACTCAGGTCGGTGAGTGCGGCTATGTCGTCTTGCCGGACCTCTCCGTACTGTCTGATCAACTGGCACATGCGTCCGAATTCGCGGTTGATCAAGGCATCCCGGATATCAGGTAACTGCCAGACGTCCATGGGGATGCTGCGCACGGTCGGCCGGTTGCCGCGGCTGCAACCGGAGCACACCTCGTCCTTGTTGTATCGGCTCAGACGGCATTGGCAGAGGCTGCAGAGCCGGGTGCCGCTGGTGGGCGCAGGGGCGCTCCTCGCAGCACTCGCGACAAGGCACTCCGTGCCCGACGGCGTGAGGGCTGCTTCTGGCGAGTGTCGAGACGAGTGGTCGCTGCCGCCACCTATCCCTTCCATGCGTGAGTTCGGGCAGCCGTTGGGCCTGCAGCCTCGGGGCCTCGCGCCGGGGAGCGTCGCGCTTAATTCCTGATCGGGCATCCGTTCCCTCCGGTAGTCGGTGATGCCCTCAGGCTGGTGCCCGTCGAGGCGACGGGCCCGGACAGACTGTCCGGGTCCGATTCCTCGCGCTTGCGGTCTCATTGGAGGAATGTCAGGAGATGGCCCTGCTGGCCTGGTCCAGTACGGCTTCCCAGGGGTACCGGCGCGCTGGCATTCCAGCCCGCGGCTCAGCGAGTGGCCATACTTCGTCTCCGTAGATCAACCGCACCTCCGAATCGTGAAGGGCTTTGATGTGCCCCTCCCACGCGGGGTGCCGGGCGTGGGCGGCGTTTACTCGGGGCCAGACGACTACCGGGAGGTTCAGTGTTCCGATGGCTTCGTTGATCTGTGTCAACGCCTGGCTGTCTGAGATCCCCAGGGCGAGCTTGGCGACGGTGTTGGCGCTCGCCGGGGCGACGACGAAGCAGTCCACTGGCGGGTGGGGCCGGGAGCCGCCCGGCAGGCGTGGTTCAGACCGCACGGGGAGGCCGGTCAGCCTTTCGAGCTCTGTGGTCTCCCCGCTCGCGCGGAGCCACTGGGCTGCGGTGGGCGTGAGCGTGACCGCGACCGTCCAGCCCTGCGCGAGGGCGGGAACCACGAGCCCTGTACGCAGCTCTTCGATTCCGCCGGCGCTCGATCCGACGACGCCCAGCACCTTGCCCTGCATCGGACTCACTGCACCGCCCTGCATCGTTGGGCCATGGCCAGCAGCTCGGACGAGTGGCTGCCGCCTGTGACCGGGGACTGTTTCCTCAGGTCGCGAAGGGTCTCGCGTACACGTGGATTGTTCCGCACGAGCTGCGGCGATGTGCGTTCGGCCTCCCGCAGTTCGCTGAAGGACTCGTCGACGCGCCCTCTGAGGCAGAGCGCGCGGGCGTAGTCGATGCGATGGGACACGGCGCGTTCCGCCGGCATGTGGGAGACGTCGATGCCGCCGTGCTCGACAACGTACGGGATGTTCTCCAGGTCCAGCTCGATCGACAGGCGGTGCAGCTCAACGTTGGTCGGACCGAAACAGGTCTGCCAGCGGTTCTCGTCGGAGCCGAGCTGATCGGCGAGCCGATTTGCTTGATCCAGCAGGGAGTAGGCGGTGGGGCGGTCCTGATGACGGGCGGCGGCCACAGCGGCTCGCAGATGAATCATGCCCAGAAGGCTCAAAGCTGCCGGGTCGTCCTCACGCACCTGCCTGGTGAGCCAGGCGGCGGCGGTATTGCCGAGTTCGAGAGCGTCCTCGTAGCGCCCGTTGGCCAGCAGCGCGTGCGTACCGGATCGGGCGGCGGAGACGAGTGACAGCGGGTCCTCGGATTCGTCGGCGGCCCGCATGGCGCGCTCGGCCGCGAGCCAGGACAGGTCGGACTCGCCGACCTTGGCGAGGGTGGTTGCCACCAGGTGATGTGTACGAGCCGAGACGGCGAGACCACGTCTCCGCTGATCACCAGGCGGAAGGTCTTCCAGCTCCTGGGCGATCCTGAGCAGACCGGGCAGGGCGGAGATGACGTCTCCAAGAACGCCGGCTTGGTAGTCGCTCCAGCTGCGTTCGACGAAGACCTGCGCTTGGTCCGGCCGCGGCAACTGCCGCTCGGCCGTGGGACCGAACAGCAGCTTGGACAGTCGCCGCGGGCCATCAATGCATCGCGGACCGCTGGCACGTCGTCCATGTGCTTGTCCTCGTCCTCCAGGAGGACGGGCTGCCCCATCAAGTCGCCAAGTGGAACCCGTAGTACGTGAGCAAGTTCAGCGAGCTTGTCGATCCTGGGCGGCTTCCGCACGCCTCGCTCGATCTTCGACAGCCAGTCGGTGCCATGACCGACGAGACCAGCGAGCACAGGCTGCGTATATCCCCGGCGCTCGCGGTAAAACGCGATCCTCTCTCCGATGCTGAGGTGATCACCAAGACCACGCATGCCCGCTCCCTCCCCACTTTCGGTTCGTCATTCACGGTAGCGGCCAAGCAAGCCGCGAGATCGGAGAGCGATTCGGGCTGCTGTGCCGTGCTCAACATCCGCCCTTGGGCTCAGAACGGGCCGGACACTTTGTCCGGCTACATCCACGAGCCCACGAGACGCCAGCGTTGTACCTGTCCGCGATCACGGCAACGGCCGATGCCTGGGAACTACTTGCGGGCCGGCGCAGCACGGGGGAAGTCCCCGAACCGAGCCCAGAGCCGGAACATTAAGAGAAGCCGCACGGACGGCTTCGCTGATCACCTAGCAGCCCTGGGCGAGAGCAGTTGACCAGAGACTCTGGCATACGCGACTTCCGATCCGAGGTCACGAAGCCGCGCAGAGAGGCAGACCAGGACCGACCGGAGTAGGACGCAGCATCGGCCCCGTGACGTCGATGGGGGCGTTCAGCCCGTTCAAAAGCAGGATGATCCGGTCGATATTGGTGAGGCGCCGCTGTCCGGACTCCAGCATCGACAGGAACGGCTGACTCAGATCCGTCAGGTAGGCCACGTCTTCCTGACGGAGACAGCCGTACTCACGTACCAGCAGGCACAGCCTGCCGAAGTCCCTGTCGAGCAGCGCGACTCGTACGTCTTGGCGGGCCCAAACATGGGGTGGCACGGTAGGACCCGCGAGTTGCTCTGACGCCCCGACGCGAGCGCAACCGGAACAGATGTGGTCGCTGTTGTACCGGCTCAAGCGGCATTGGCAGGTGTTGCACCGCCGAGTGCCCATCGGAGTTGAAGCTCCCTCGGTGGTTCGCAGCCCCGACACCCTGATCGTCTCCTTCACCAGATGGTCAGCCCGGTCCGGCAGGCGCGCTGCCGGAGTGGGCCCCATCACACCGGTCTTCGGCGATGCGGAGTATCACTGGTGCTTGGCGAAGTCGCTCATCATCGGGCAACGTGACTTTTCAACATCCGCTTACACACGAGGTCATGCGGGGCAGACTTAGGGTCCCGATCATGATGAGCACTGGGCAGGCGGTAGGAGTCGTGGGAAAGAGCCGCGCGGGGTGGCGTCCGGACCAACTTCGTGGCATGCGCGAGGCGCACGGCCTGACGCTTGAGGGCGCTGGCGAGCGGCTGCGTGAAGTGGCGCGCGCTGCCGGAATCACCGTGCCAGCAGCAAACTTCCAGACCCTCTGGCAGCACGAGCAGGGCGAGGTCTACCCCGGCCCCCACTACCGCCGGGCCTACTGCCTTCTCTACCGGGCGACCGAACCCGAGCTGGGGTTCCGGAAGGCACTTCCGGGGGAGCAGACACAGCTCAAGCTCACACCCACCGAGGCCGAGCCGCTCGGCGACCATGTCCTGGCCGTCGAGCGCGCAGTACTGCAGATCGCACCAGGCGACGATGCCAGCAGCAACGGTCAGGAAGTACGGCAGCGGATCATTGATGCCTGGAAGCGCCGTCACACTGGCGGCGACCCGAATCGGCCCACACTGTTGATAGTTGGTGGATACGCGGGCAGCGGGAAGTCGGAATTCTCGCGGTTCATTTCACGGCTCACCGGGTGGCCCGTCCTCGACAAAGACCCCATCACCCGGCCGCTCGTTGAGCGTCTGCTGGTCGAGATGGGCAGCGACCCAAACGACCGCCACTCCTCGGTGTATCGCGAGAAGGTACGGCCCCTGGAGTATCAGTGCCTGCTGGAGACCGCCTACGCCAACGTCGACTGTTCGATCAGCACGGTGCTCACCGCACCGTTCGTCGCAGAGGTGAGCGATGAGCGGTGGATGCGTCGGCTGATCAACCGGTGTGAGGCGCGGGGCGTGACCGTGGCGGTCATCTGGATCCAGTGCGACCTGGAGACCATGCACGAGTACATCAGCTTCCGTTCAGCAGCGCGCGACAGCTGGAAGTTGCAGAACTGGGACGAGTACATCGCGAGCCTTGATCCTGAACTTAGGCCAGCTGTCCCACACTTGGTGGTCGACAACCGTCTCGGCGCGGCAATATCCCTCGCTGATCAGGTTCGGCAGATCTTCGGGACGGTGTTCGCATGAAGCGGGGCATCCTGCTGTACGGTCCACCCGCCTCCGGGAAGGACACCATCACCACCGCACTATGCGACCTCAGCCCGCGCTACGGAACGTTCACCCGCCTGAAGATCGGCAGCGGCCGCACTCGCGGCTACCGGATGGGATCCGCCGACCAGCTCGCCGAACTTGAGGCCGGCGGAGACGTCATCTACCGCAATGACAGGTACGGCAACATCTACCTCGTAGATCGTCCGGGCCTCGTCAAGGCCATGCAGGACGAACGTGTCCCCATCGTGCACCTGGGGCAGGTCGCGGGACTTGAGGCGGTGACAAAGGGGTTCCCTGCCTCGTGGACCAGCGTGCTGCTGTGGTGTTCCCGGGAGAGCACCGCGATCCGCTCCAAGGGGCGCGGTGACAGCGATACAGCGGCCCGTCTGGCCGCCTGGGACGCTACTGCCAAGGACATCGACGCCAGCTCCGAGTTCTCGTGGGATCTGCGGCTCGACACCGACGCCGTTTCCCCGGCCGAGGCAGCGCAGGAGATTGACCTCCTGATTCGCCGCAGCGGCTGATCACAGGAGCAGCAGGCGCCTACGGTTCGTCGTACCTCACAAGACCCTGGTCAGCGTGCAGAAGCGAGAGCGCCTCAGTAATTGTGAGTTCGCTGTCTCGGGCGTCTGACCACCGGTGGAGAACTCGGCTTGCCGCTTCCATCAGGTCGTCTGGTAGGCTGGCTTCCCTCAGCAGGTCTGCTGCATCGTCTAGCTCAGGGCCCCAGCGCCAAGCGCGGGACGCCGTCTTGGGGATGTAGTTGGTCTCGGTCAGGTAGCTGCCACCCCGCTTCCCTGCGATCTTGACCAACTCGTCGGCGACGCCATTGGCCTCGGCAAGGCCGTAGGCGAGCGCCGCCAGGACGCGGGACGCCTTCTGATAGCTCGAGTACGACAGCTTCAGCGCGGAAGCCGTGCCTACCCTGGCATCCAGTACATGGGTCTTCACATCACTTCCCACGAACAGAGCCGCGGCCTGGGAACAGCCGTCTGGACTCCCAGACAGGTACAGCATGGGCTGCTTGCCTCCCGTCGGCGGGGAGCCGACTACTGCGCCGTCGATGACGGCGACTCCAGGAAGAAGTTCTGCGACTTCCCGGACACGGTGCGGCGTGATGGCGTTCGCCTCGATGAACAACCGGCCGTCGAAACCGCAGACAGCCACCTGGTGCGCGACGTCCACCGCGGCAGCAGGTGGGCATAGAGACAGCAACACCTGGGCCTTCGCGACCAGTTGACCAAGGTCGTCGACGCCTTCGAGGCCGGCGTCCTCCGCCCGAGCGCGGGATCGGTTGCTGCGCCCGTCCGTGCACCACAGCACCCGCACGTTCCGTCTACGTAGCTGGGCACCGAAGGCGGCGCCCATGCTGCCCGGGTGCAGCAGCCCAACCGTAACTACTTCAGAGCGCGCCACGACGTCCCCTCAGCTCCCGTCTGCGAGCAGCAGATCGATCGCCTGCCGTACGTCAGTGGCGATGCGGTCCGGCGCTACGTCACCACCGGGCCATGGCCTGCCGCCGCTGATCCAGATGGTGCGAAGGCCAGCCGCGCTGCCGCCGCGGATGTCGGTGTCCACCCCGTCGCCCACCATCCAGCCTCCGTCAGCAAGGTCAGCTCCGCAGGCCGCGGCCGCCTTCTCGAAGATCGCCACTTCTGGCTTCCGTCCGCCGGCAGCCTCGGAGGTGCACACAGCATCGATATGATCGGCGATGCCTGCTCCTGTCGCTTTCGCCGTCTGGATCTCTTCGCCACCGTTCGTAGCAATGACGGTCTTCCAACTGGCACGCCGGAGCATGGACAGTCGTTCGAGCACGGCGGCCGGGCAGGTGACCGAGCGCGCCATGTGGGCCACGTAGTCATGCCACAGTGTCGCGCTCAAAGGGGCGAGACCGTACCGTGCACGGATCGTCTCGAACGTCGCTGGGCAGGCGCGCTCCCGCACGAGCTGAAGCAGATCCGGGCGGTCCCTGTCGTCCAGGGCATGGCGCGTGGAGAACGCTGAAACCCAGTCTGCCAAGGGACCTTGGCGATCAACGAGCGTGTTGTCGAGGTCGAAGATCACCAAGCGCTGCATGGTTAGACCCTACGCGACGAACGGGCTGCCGTGACAAGTGAGGACGTATAAGAGCCCCGCTCAGCCCTGCGCTTACGCCAAGAGCACGGCTTGGACGTATCACAGCGGTGATGTGCTCGATTCACCCCCATCAGTCACGCTTGACATCTGATCGACAACACCGCAGAAGTGTTCCTTCGTCGTCACAAGGATGGGCTCATGCGGAAGGCAATCGAGGCAACCCACCGGCTTGCAGCGAAATGGAGCGCGCGCCTCGGCGTTCAGCGCTGCAAGTCCATGACTGCGTCCCTCAGGGAGGTGCGGGATCGTGGCTAGCAGCCATGAGACGACGGGAACATCCCAGCATTCGAGCCCCGGCATTCCATTCGCATACCAAATGATCACTCGGGTGGCACCCAAGCTAGGCATTACTCTGGAGCTCGAACCGTGGGGGTGCGAGGCGGCCCGCCTTGAATTCCCCAACGGACAGATCGCCTACTTCCGCCATGGCAACCTTGACGTCAATCGCTCCGGTAGTGCAGATCTTGCACGAGACAAGTACGCCTGCGCGCATTTCCTTGCACGTGCCGGTATCCCGGTTCCGTCGAGCTTGCCGATCCGCGCAATTGACGAGGAAATGTACGAGGAGCTTGACGCCTTCGTCGCGCGGCACTCTTGGCCCCTTGTCGTGAAGCCCAATAGTCGTTACGGCGGTCAGGGCGTCGAGAGAGTAGACAACATGCCCGCTTTGCGTTATGCCGTGAAACAGGCGTTGAGCATGGACAAGATCGCCCTGATTCAACCCTTCCTCCGGGGCCAAGACGTCAGAGTCGTGGTGTTCGACGGTTCACCGATCGCAGCGTACAGCCGTATTCCTCCGATACTCATTGGTGATGGTAGGCGTTCAATACAGGTGCTACTCGAAGAAATTTATGGCGAGCCTGCTGGGCCGGAGAGGCGGCTTCCGAACCATGGTGAAGCAGCAGCTCGACTAGCGAGGCGAGAAGGCGGGCTGCATCGTGTTCCAAGCAGCGGCGAGCACGTTCCTCTAACGGACGCTGCCAATGTGGCGACAGGGGCAGACGTGGTCGACCTGTCTCGCAGGCTCCCAGCCGAAGTTCTGGCCTTGGCGGTCAGCGCGGTCCGCGCTGCGGGACTGCGTTTGGCCGGGGTAGACCTCCTGGTCGACCTCGGGTCGGAGCGTCCTGACTTCGTTCTCTCGCAGTCTCAGCGCGATGTGCCGTGCGATGGCCGTAACGACGAACAGTCCGTCGTCTTGGAGATCAACAGCGCTCCTGAACTGGATGGCTTTGCCTCGCTCGGGACCAGTCAGGCAACCCTCGTTGAGAACCTGTACAAGTCGGTCTTGTTGGAGATAGCAAGATAGCGCTACCCGCGGCTCCAAGGATGGCGCCTACGAGACAGAAGTACTCGTCGAGGGGCTGCCAGATCTTTCCGGCGGGTGCTTCAGTGTGGCCTCTGCGTTGACTTCACGCAGAGGCCACACTGATTGAGCGCCAGGGGCATGTCAGCTGGGCTTCACCAAGGGGAACAAGATGGTCTCGCGGATGTTCTTCCCGGTGAAGGCCATGATCAGGCGGTCGATGCCCATGCCCATGCCGCCCGTTGGGGGCATCCCGTACTCGAGAGCGCGGAGGAAGTCCTCATCGAGTTGCATGGCTTCCGGGTCACCGCCCGCGGCTAGCAACGACTGTTCCGTGAGCCGCTGGCGCTGCTCGATTGGGTCGACCAGCTCCGAGTAGGCGGTGCCCAGTTCGGCGCCGAACCCAATCAGATCCCACTTCTCGGCAAGGAGCGGCTCGAAGCGGTGCTGGCGGGTCAGCGGCGAGGTCTCGACCGGGTAGTCCATGACAAACGTGGGCTGCATGATCGTATGCTCGACAAGCTCCTCGAAGACCTCCTGGACCAGCTTGCCCTGCCCCCACTTGGCGTCCCAGGTGACCTCACGGGCGTCAGCGAATTTCCGGACGTCTGCGATTGAGGTGTGTGGTGTGACCTCCTCGCCGAGGGCGTCCGAGACCAGGCCGTAGACGGTCTTGCGCGGCCACTCGGTGATGCCGAGGTCGTACTCGACGTTGTCGTGAACGACCACGGTCGAGCCCAGCGCAGCCACGACGGCCTGCTGGATCGACCGCTGGGTGAGGTCGGCCATGTCGTTGTAGTCGAGGTAGGTGCCGTAGGTCTCGAGCATCGTGAACTCGGGGTTGTGCGTGGAGTCCGCTCCCTCGTTCCGGAAGTTCCGGTTGATCTCGAAAACCTTCTCGATGCCGCCGACGACGAGTCGCTTCAGGTACAGCTCGATCGCGATGCGGAGGTACATCTCCATGTTGTAGGCGTTGATGTGGGTCTTGAACGGCCGGGCCGCCGCGCCGCCGTGGATCCTCTGAAGCATGGGCGTCTCGACCTCAAGGTAGCCCTCAGAGTGCCAGAAGTCCCGGATCGCCCGCACGGTGTCACTGCGCAGGTGGGCCATCTTGCGGGACTCGTCGTTGACGATGAGGTCGAGATACCGGTACCGGACACGGGCTTCGGGGTCGGTGAGGCCGGCGTGCTTCTCTGGCAGCGGCCGCAGGCACTTCGACGTGATCGCCCAGCTCTCCGCCATGATCGACAGCTCGCCGCGCTTGGACGAGATGACCTCGCCGGTCACGCCGACGTGGTCGCCGAGGTCTACGTCGCGCTTCCATGCCTTGAGCGCGTCTTCGCCGACACCCGCGAGGGAGATCATCACCTGGATGTCGGCGGTTCCGTCCCTAAGAGTGGCGAAACAGAGTTTGCCGCCGATCCGTGACAGCATGACCCGTCCCGTGATCCCGACCTTCTCCCCGGTCACGGTGTCGGCTTCCAGCTCGGGGTATTTTTCCCGGATTTCGCCGATGGTACGTGTGCGCGGGTAGGTCACCGGGTACGGCTCGACGCCGTTCTCACGGAGACGTGCCACCTTCTCCAGACGGACGCGCATCTGCTCCGGAGCATCCTCGTAGATCTCGTCACTCATGGCACAAGGATAGGCGGAAACTCCCTGCGTCTTCGCCTTGGTTAAGAGTCTCCTGATCCGCCAAGATCGGCTTACTGAGGGCGTGTTGACCACCTCTTGAGCTGCTCGGCACCTCCGCTCGGTTGGTCACCGTCAACACCGTGGTGCCGTCTGGCATGCCGAAACGGCTCACCCGCGCGTGGAGCAAGCTGCCACGAAAGATCAAGGCGGGATCTGGGCAGGTCAAGTGGCACTTCCGGTGCCACTAGTCGCCAATCCCATGAGCGCAGGGGCCTGCGCCGAGACGTCGTTGATTCGTTCGAGAAGGCCATCAATCTGCTCGCTGTTGTGCATGGCTGACACGGTGAGACGGATACGGCATGCCTCCGGAGAGACGGCTGGCGGGGTGACGGCGACGCACCAGTACCCTTTGTCGAGTATCAGCTCCTCGAACTTTGCTGCTGCATGTGGTGTCCCCATGTGGAGGGGGACGATGGGGCCGTCGCCAGGCGGATGGATGCCCATGCGGGCCAAGCCAGTTCGGAGCCGACGTACGTTGGTCCAGAGGGATTCGCGCACTCCCGGCTCGCTTCGGAGGATCCGCAGGGCCGCAGTGGTCGCTGCCGCCTGTTCCGCCGGCAGACTCGAGGTGAAGCGGTAGCCCGAGCTGAAGGTGCGGAGCATTGCGATCGTCCGTTCATCACCCAGAACGGCTCCTCCCATGCCCCCGAAGGCTTTGCTGAGGGTGGCAACTTGGAGGGGGATTCGGCCAGTGAGTCCGAAGTGGTTGGCGGTGCCGGATCCGTCGGCGCCGTACACACCCGTGCCGTGAGCGTCGTCCACCAAGAGGACTGCTCCGTGCGCATCGCAAATTTCCACGAGGCGGGGGAGATCCGCTAGGTCGCCGTCCATGCTGAACACCCCCTCCGTGACGACGAGGGTGGCGTGGCTTCTGTACGCGGTGAGGAGGTCGGCGAGGTGTTCGCCATCGTTGTGTCGGAAGCGGACCCGTTCGGCTGAGGATTCTCGTGCGCCCATCTGGATGCTGCGGTGACACAGCTCGTCGTAAACGACCACTGGTCGACTGCTGGGCGAGGGGGATCCGTACCAACGGCGCGCCAGTTCACCGGCATCGAGGATGCCGTGGACAGCTGCAATGTTGGCCAGCAGTCCGGTTGCGGTGATGAGAGCTGATGGCTGCTTCTTGAACTCGGCAAGCTCATATTCGAGTTGTTCGAGCAGCCCGAGGTTGCCGCCGAGTCGGCGGGATTCGCTGGTGGCGTGGGTGTGCTCGCGCAGTGCTTGGATGGCTGCAGCCTTCACTTCAGGCCGGTGGTTGAGGCCGAGATAGTTGTTCGAGCAGAAGGAGACCACCGTGCTGCCATCGTGGAGGCGGACGAGCGGTGTGGGCAGAGTCTCGCTCCGGCGCTCCGGCGGGAGAAGTCCGCGGTCGGCCAGCCAGTCGTGGGCGGCGTGAAGGTCGGAGAACAGCGTTGCTGTGTTCATATGGCGAGCCTCAGGCTGGAGGTCACGGTGAGCAGAGACGCGGCGGGGAAACCGTCTTGATGGCGGGCCGCAAGTTCAGTGGCCCAGCGAAGGAGCTCGTTGTCCTCGGCAAAGAAGTTGTCCTCCCCTTGGCGTACCAGGACTCCGCGAGTGGATAGGTCTTCTAGCGCCTGTCGGCAATGAGAGGCTTCCAGTTCTGCGAACCTGCGGTAGCCGGGGTCGACGCCGAAGCCGCCATTGGGGTGGTCCTTGTCGAGGATGCGACCCATGACGTCTTCGGCATCGAAGTCCCTGCGTCCAAGGTCCGGCAGGCATAGGGTCACGATGGTGGCCCATGCTTGCCTACGCAGTCCCGCGAGGATGTCTCGGCGGCCGGCTATGTATCGGCTGAAGGCCAATGCGCCCATCCAGGCCAGGTACCAAGTGTCCTCGCTGCTGTTCCAGTAGGAGTCACCCACCTCCAGGGGCAGCACAGGTTTGCCGTTGATCACGGGGATCCCTCGGCCTGCTGCGGCGTCGTCTGCCTGGTCGATCGTGAAGTATTCGCCGGGGTAGCGATGGTCGAGACGCATCCCATGCCGGTCATGCAGGTTGCGGTAGTCGTCGATGAAGCCGCTCAGGCGGTGAAAGAGCACGTCGTCAGGCTTCGTGCCAGCGGGGAGAATGACGTTGACGTCGATGTCGCTGTCCCCGCGGACGGCGGCGCCGAAGGGAAGGCTTCCGCTGGTGAATGCCACCACCGAATCGGGTATGTGGAATTCGACGATTTTGCCAAGCTGCTCGTGGATGCGGTCAGCCTCGTCCAAGCCGACGATCTCGCGAGGCTTCACAGGTCCCCCACCGCATTGTTGACGAAAAGCGTCTCCACGCAGGCTTGCGGGGGAAGCTGAATTGCCACGACAGTCAGCTCAGCGATGGATGCGGGATCCATGAATTCCTTCTTCTCATCGGGCTGCAGATGGTCATACGAAGGCGTATCGACTGAGCCGGGCTGGACGCTCGTCACTCTGACGCGGCGTGGCCGGAGCTCGTCTCGCATGCTCGCGGCGAATCCCTCCAGGGCGTGCTTGGAGGCGCAGTACAAGGACCAGTCGGCAAAGCCCCTGCGGCCTGCGATGGAGGAGACGAAAGTGACCACCGCCTGGCCGTCACGAAGCAGAGGTGTGAACGCCTGGGTGGAAAAGATCGCCCCGGCCACGTTGGTGTCGAAGAGTTCGTCGTACTGAGCGCGGCTGGCGGAGGGAAGTGGCGTCGGGTAGCCGACCCCCGCGCACAGGATCAGGGCATCTACGCGTCCAGAGGAGCTCCCCACAGCGTCGGCAGTGCTGTTGACAGCGTCGACGTCGCGAACATCGACATCGTGCGTACGGCAGCCCTCGTGATCGGCGTGGATGTAGCTGCTGGCTCGCCGGGCAAGGATGTGGACCTTCCAGCCGAGGTTGAGCAGCTGGGTGCTGATTGCCTCGCCGATCCCCAGGCTCCCTCCGGTGATAACCGCGACACGCTCGGTGGTCTGGTTCATCACTGGCCTCCGGTCAGGTCCTCTTGGATGGACTGGCATAAGTCATCTACCGCGGCAGCGATCCGTTCCGGAGTACTGGTGAACACATCACCGTCGCGGTTGTGGTCCGAGATGACGAGCAGGCACCGCATCTGGTGGCCGGCGAGAGCAGCCGCGGAGAACAGGTGGGCGCTCTCCATGTCGACGCAGTCAGCTGTGCTCGCGAGCCGCTGGTGAAGAAGCGTGGAGTCGGCTAAGCAGCCGACCGTTGCGGCAACCCCACCGGGCAGGAGCGACTTGGTCGGATGGCTACGAGCGTAGAACGACAGGCCGACAGGAAAGGTCGACTGGCTGGGCGCTCCCGCAGAGGGTTCTGCGATGAAGGCAGACTCCGGGTCCAGAGTGGTGCCGATCGGTTGGTTCCGCAGGCCACCGGCCAGGCCGACGAACGTGATCCGCGTCGGTTGTGGCAGTGCGAGGACGATGTCCTTGGCAGCTGTGCCTTGAGGAACGTGTACGACGGCAGCGTCCTCGATCAGGGAAGTGCGCCACCAGCCGTTGCATTCCGTTCCGCCGCGGGCCAAGGCTGTGTGGATGCTGCGGATCGGGGTCAGAACCAGCTCGCAACCGCGCCAATCGCAGCCAAGCAGCGTCATAAGTGCCCGCCGCCGCCATTGTTCGTCCGGCACCTGCACCTGGTTGGGGATCACCTGTGCTTGCGCGGTCACGGCTGGATCACCGGCAGCGAGAACAGCGGAAGCGGGCAAGCTGTGGCCAGTTCTCGGACCGGTCGCATCATCGGTTCCACGCCTGCGCGTAACTCGGTGAAGGACGCTTCTTCCAGGTTTCCCAGACGGAACCGGTCCTGGTCCAACTTGTAGAGCCACGAGCACGTGGCCAGGTCCCCGTTCGGTGCCACGAAGAACACCGACTGTCCGGCTGGGCATCCCTCAACATCGCTGGGCTGCGGCATCCCGAGGCTGTGGTCGATCTGCATGCCAAGATGCTTGTACTTCACCTGGAGCTGGGTCAGCTCATCGAACAGCCGCTGCTTGCGCTCGGGCGACAGGCCCAGCTCCGCATGACGGGCAGCCCGCCCCGCGGGGAACACGGAGTTGATGACCAGCGCCTCGACGCCCAGAAGTGCCATCTCAGCGCAGAACGCGGCCACGTGCTCCACGTTCCCGGGGTGAACAACATGGGAGACCCGGACGGGGACTCCAGCAACCAGGAGACGTTCAACCGCAACTATGGCTCGGTCGAACGATGTCGGCTTGTTGCGCACGAGTGCCTGTGACTCCCGATTGTGCCCGTCCACGCTCACCGTTATTCGACGCAGGGCAGTCCCGCGCAGAGCGTGGGCAGTTTCCTGCGTGATGAAGTAGCCATTCGAGTTGACGTACACCTCGGCTACCTTCGGATCAATGGCGGCGATGATCTCAACGAGATCCTCTCGGGCGAACGGCTCACCGCCGGTCAGGTAGAACTCGGTCACCCCAGAAGAGACCATTTCTCGCACGGCGTCGAGAAACCGGGTGGTGCTGAGATCGTTCAAACGAGAGATCTGCGGTGAAGAGTCTGACAGGCAGTGCTTGCACGCCAGATTGCAGTAGTTGGTGACCTCCCATACAACCGTGGCACCCTCCGTAGGAGGACGGAATCGGCAACGATCCCCCACCATCTTGGTCATATCAGTCCCCTTTCAGAGGCTGCGATCGCAAGGCTTGCGTTACTGAGTACGGCTTGTTCAAACCCACCCGCCCCCAGGCGGTGGCTGCGATGCCATGCCGCGCACTGGACTGCCCAAATGGCGATAGCTCCAGCCATACGGTCGACCAGAGAAGATGTTGTCTTGGCCTCCACCATTAGTCGCCCTTGGCGGAGAAGTTCCATCCGCGTGTGCGCCGGCAGGTCAAGGGACGGTGTCAAGCAAAGGGCTGCGATGTCGTGGAGGGGGTCTCCGGGACCGTAGAACTCGTAGTCCAACAACCACGCTCGTGGTTGCTCAGGATCGACGAGTACATTGAGAGGAGTAGCGTCCCCGTGGCAGGGCACTCGCAACGGCTCCTGTATCGCCCTGTGAATTGCTTGGGTGCTTGCTGGAGCAAGAGAGGCGAGAGTTGCGGCCAACTCGGCCTGAGGGTCGCTTATCCGAGTCGGCGGGTCCTCGGGCCACGGTCCCGGAAGTCCGATGGAGGCGACCACCGTCTCCAATACTTCTTGCATCCACTTGGAGGGATGGCCAGCTGCTGGGTCGTCGAGCGGCACTGCAGGAACCTCTGCCAGGACCAACGTCGGCGGATTCCGGCGATACTCAAGGACACGCGGAGCAAGGCCGTCCGGCATTTGCTGCAACGCGCGCAACTCGCGCTCGTACGGCTCCGGAGAGGCGTACGACTTGACGTACCTCGAGGTTTCCGCCCGTGAGCTGCCCGTTGCTGCGACGTGCCACAGAGATCGCCCCGAACGGTCAACGCGAACGGGGGTCCACCCGTTGGTACCCTCTTCTTGATTCGCAGTATCCACCGACCCTATATCCATGGGAAACTCCTCAACTGTGCATTCGACGCATGAAGGAACCCGCTGGCGCTGATACAGGCATCACCATGACTGCGACGGCTCGGTGTGCTGTGCTAACTCTCCTTGGCCTACGGGCAGTTGGCACATTGCGGCTGTGATATCACCCAGGTGATGTGTCGCTCCGTGGCGACGGGCACCTGCTTGGCGAGCCGCAGCCGTAGGTGAGAGTCAACTTCGCAGGTGTCGGCGTCGTCTTCGGACGGCCTCAAGATCATGGCGGCGAGTCTGAGTAGCACCTGCGGACATAGTTAGCAGGAGGGTTCCGCGTAATGCCGTCGGTGGTGCGCCTCAGATAGCAGAACTGCCCGTTGCGCCGTCCGGCGTGGGACCTCCGCGAGTTCTCAACTCGCTTCTGGCTCGCTTCGCGCGAAGTCGTACAGCGCGAAGTCGGTCACTCGACGGTACCCGATCCTTTGGTAAAGGCCGTTGCTAGTGCGGTTTGCCAGGTCCGCGAACAGCACAACCTCCCTGGCGCCCGCAGCCAGCGCGGCCCGGCTTACTTCGACCGTCGCGGCCGCCGCGTAACCACGGCCTCGCAGGTGTGCCGGCGTGTAGACGGGGGCCACTCTGATCTGGCCAGCGACCATCGCGGTCGTACCCGCCATAGAGACAGGGACGCCGTCCGGAGTCTGCCAGAGCCTGATTCGCCCGTTGGCGATGCGTGTGTCTGCCCATGAGCTCGCGTCCGAGGAAGGGACTTCGCCAATGGCATCGACAAACTCGTGATACCAGCGCATGAGCTGCTCACGATCCTGCTCTCCCGCTACGCGCCCCCGGCCTTCCGGGAGCGGTTCCGGTGACGTGAGCGCACCAAGTCTGTAAAGGCGCTGTCGCTCGTGGAGCAACGGCCTCGGGCCCCTGTGCCGCTGCCAAGCCCTGGCGAAGGCAGTGGCGGTGTCACGGTCTCCACTGACTCCGGGGAGGGGGTACCCGAGGCCAGCCAGATGAGCGGCGAGGGCGTCCGCCTCCCCTGCGGCGAGGGGGGTAAGGACGAGGCGATGAGGTGGAGTGCGGAAGAAGGCGGCACGGACCTCGCCCCCCCGCTCCAACCAGCCGAAGATGGGGGCCCCGGCCGCATACGCACCCGCCCCACGATCACGCACGGCCGCGGTTACCGTCAGCGGGAGGGTGTGCAGAGCGGGGCGTGACTGCAGAAAGTCTCCGGCTCGGTCGAGGAAGCCGTCGACATCTTCAGTGAGGTGCCAGTGCCCCGGGCGCATACCTCACGATCACGCGTGGTCACGACGTGCGCCCGTTGGACTCGGCCGGTCAGGTGACAGGGTCAAGCAGGCGCGCCGTAGCCCCATACAAGAACTCCGGAGGCTATGCGCCGGGCTGCTCGGCGGAGACCACAGACTGCCGAAGGCTTGCTGTCGGCACCCTGCCCCGTCGGCCGAGCCGGCGATGGGGAGTCGTTCAGGTCGTGACAGATGTGATCGCGTCTATGAGGTGCTTCACGTCATCGAGGCTCGCGAGAACAACATTGGCCCCCGCTTCTTTGAGGTCCTGAGCGGAGGTCTTGCCCGAGTCCACACCGATTACCGAAGCGCCGCCCTCCAGGCCGGTGCGTACATCCTCGACGGAATCCCCGATGATCACCGTGTTAGCGCGTGTGAAGGATGTGCCGTGTTTGGCTTGCGCGCGCTTCTGCGCGATGCCGACAAGGGCGGGGCGGTGGTCGTCGTCGGAAGCGAATCCTCCGATCTCGGTGTCGAGGTAACCATCTAGATTGAAGGCTGCGAGCTTTAGCAGAGCGTTCGATTTGAGGTTGCCGGTGACTACCGTCGGCACCCACCACTCATGCCCCTGCACGGCTTCAAGTGCAGCGACAGCTCCGAACATGAGGACACCTTGGCCAAGGAGATCTTCAGTGTGAGCTGCGAGCCGCTTGGGCAGCAGCTCCTCCATCCGTGGCAGCGGGTCTGGGACCACCGATTCAGATACGCCGTTGTCCAGGAGCAGGGAGCGGATGGCGACGGGCATGGTCACGCCGGTGCCGCGCGCCGGCAGTCGCCCGGCAGGGCGGCCTACCACTTCAGCGAACGCCTCCCGGTACACCTGGCGGTCGATGTCGCCGACGTACAGCAGCGTGCGGTCTATGTCCCACAGGATGAGGGTCCGCTGGGCGGTGCCGGTCACGTTCAATTACTCGCTCCTGTCACAGCGGCGGCACGGTCCACTAGGTCGTGAGCATACGTGGCGTCTCCTACGGCCTGGAGGTCGCCGAGCATCGTCTCAACGTGCTCGTTCAAGCAGGCCGACTACAACTGCTCTGCAAGATCGGGTGCCCTGCGCCGTGTCGCACCCCGCTTCGGAATCGACTCGCCGAAGGTGTGCGGACGCGGACCGGGACAGGAAGACGCCCTTGTTCGATGATCGGCTGGGTTCAGCGTGTCGTGCGCCTTCCTGAAGCTGGTGACGGCACGCTGTGGCTCGTCCAGATCGAGGTAGCAGCTGCCAGCGTGTCCGTGAATCTCTCCTCGGCGATCCAGTACAGCCAATGCGGCGAACGTTCGGAACGCCTCTGCGCGCACAGCTCGGCGGCCTGGCCGAGCGCGGCGAGCACAGCCTGGTGCTCGCTCGCGTGGCCGCGGGCTTGCCGGGTCAGCAGCATCGCCTCCAGGGCGGGCGCGCCGTGGGG
This sequence comes from Streptomyces sp. NPDC023838, assembly GCF_040639555.1. Classification (NCBI taxonomy): domain Bacteria; kingdom Bacillati; phylum Actinomycetota; class Actinomycetes; order Kitasatosporales; family Streptomycetaceae; genus Streptomyces; species Streptomyces sp. NPDC023838. The sequence continues at coordinate 138,836 of NZ_JBFAAD010000004.1, read as the reverse complement.
TCTGATCTTTTCGCGGGCAGGTCGTGCTGCTGTGACGGCGCTGCGTAGCGCGCCGGTCGAGTAACTGTGGGGCGGGAGCAGCTCATTGTGCAGCGCCAAAGGTGAGGAGGGGCACGTCGTACAGCGCGGGGTTGCGCGGCCGGGTCATGGTCGGCGCGACGACCTCGACCACGAAGAGCTCGCTGAGGAACTGGACCTTGGCGCTCAGTAGGTGGCTGGTGCGGCCGTCAGCCGATTGTGCCTTGAGCCCGGCGGAAACGTGGATATGCGGGAGGACGCCGCCGGTTTCCGGATCGTGGGCGAGGGTGCCAGCGCCGAACGCCTCGACGTTGGTGACGTAAGTCTTGGCCCAGACCGGGGCGTCCGGGTCCTCCAACTTCTCGCAAGCTCCGACGATTTCCGCTTCGGCGAAGGCACCGATGAACGAGGGAACGTAGCCCTGGCGTATCCCGTTCTCGCGGCAGAACACGGAGAGCGTGTCGAAGAAGTCCTCGCCATGGTCGAAGGTGACGCCAAAGGTGCGGCCGATGGTCAGTTCGTGGGCGCGCATGCGGGAATCCTTAGAGTCTCAAGGAGGGCTGTTGAACGGCGGGTCATTCCGCGAAGGTCGCGAAGGCATCAGTGATCGTGCTGTAGTCGGCGTCCTGGGCCAGCAGCGCATGGAGCAGGAGCCTCGCCTGGTACGGGCCGAGGCCATCGGCCGGGATGAGACCGCGGCCAATAAGGTCCTTCTCTGATCCGGGGAAGCTATACGTTCCGGTCAGGACGGGGCCGATGCCGATGCGCGAGGCGAGTACCACAGGAATACGCGAGGCGAGCTCACCCAATGCCTCGACGAGCGACTGCGGGACGTGACCAACGCCGAAGCCAGCAACGACGAGGCCGTCGCACTGACCGTCCCACGCGCGCAGCAGGGTGCCGTCGTCGCCGAGGCTGACGGTGTACAGGCCCACGCGCGCTTCACGGCTCGGCGGCAGCACCACACTGTGCCGACGTGGCAGGGACGTTGTCAGGCGTACACGGTCTTCGGCGACACGGCCGATGGGACCTGTGCCAGGTGAGGTGAAGGCTGCGGGGCTGGTGCTGTGCGCCTTGCGGACGTGCCGGGCCGCGTGGATCTCGTCGTTCAGGAGGACCAGAGCGCCGGCTCCGCGTAGCTGGGGTTCGGCTGCGGCAAGAATGGCTGCGTACAGGTTGGCAGGGCCGTCGGGTCCGGCCATGGTGGGGTTGCGCATGGCGCCGGTGACGATGAGCGGCTGGTCGCGGCCGTGGTGAAGGTCGAGGAAGAACGCGGTCTCCTCAATGGTGTCCGTGCCCTGCGTGATCACGACTCCGTCAATGTCGCCACCATCGAGATTCTTGTCGATTGCCGCGCTGAGCTCGGTGAGGTCGTCGAAGGTGAGCGAGGCTCCGGGGACACGGCGGAAGTCGTAAACACGCAGATGGATGCCGCGGTGGTCCAGGCCGGGGACGGCTGCGAGGAGGTCCTGGGCAGACAGGGCTGGTACGACACCTCCGGTCGTCGGGTCGGTGGTCATGGCGATGGTGCCGCCCAGTGAGTAGACCGCCACCGTTGTTGTCGCGCCGGCCATTGCCCCAACTTCCCTTCTGTGCCTGCCCGCTCGCATCTCAGTGGATCTCACTTAACGGAGATCGTTCGGTGCAGGTTATCGGGTCTCCTCGGGATGGCCGCCAGCCTCGGGCTGCAATTCGGCGGCCACGTAGGAGCAGGCGATGTCCAGGGCGTCAAGGCTGAGGTGGCGGCTACGGGGTCTGGCCAGCCCTGTGGTGCCCTCGGCCGCAAGCTGTCGGCAGCGGCGGGTCAGCCATGGGCGGTCGAGGCCGAGGTAGTCCGCGGTTGCTGCCAGCCGTTGTCCGGGCGTCGATCCTGCGGTGATCGTGTGTGCCTGCGCGTGCCCGGTGAGGTCCGTGAACGTCCTCAGCATGGGAGCTGCGGCGGCCAGAGCAGTTTGGGGCGTGGGCTCGGCACGCACCCAAGTGGCGATGGCGGCACGGCGTCCGGGGACCAGGACGAAACCGTCCGTCTGCTGGAGGTCTGGCTCGTCGGTGAGCCAGGTCGTGACGCCGTACGACTCCATTAGTGCGAGCGCGAGAAACAGCAGAACACGCTCGTACGTGGGAGAGGCAGTGACCTCGGAACGGGGGACGCAGAAGGCACGCCCTACCCCGCTGTGGGCCCGTCTGGGAGCCATCTCCTGGAGGTAGCGGTGCTTGTGCTGGAAGATCAGCCATGTCGCGGCCTCTTCCCCGCGCTGTTCGCGGGTCCAGAAGACCGGGTCGTCGGCCAGTGCGTCGCGCTGTTCGAGGATGAACGAGGCACACATTTGGGAGCCGACGAGCATCTGCGATCCGTCGGCGAGGCTGTCTCGGGCGGGCAGTGTGCCGTTGTCTGCTAACGAGGGCTGCGGTGGAGGAACCAGCAGGCCGTGGAGGACCGCGTCGTCGCCAAGAATGGCGGAATCGAACCCCGCTACAGCCCACAGGATTCCGTAGGTGAGGTCGTCGAGCTCGTAGGCCCCGGGGACAGCGAGGACGCCGCCCACCTGGTGCCGGTCGCCGTGGCGTGCGTCCATGACGAAGTGCCGTTGTGTCCCGTCGACGGTGAGGGAGGCGGCGAGCAGCGCCCGGAGCGGCATCCGGCTCCATGCCTCGGTGTCCGTGTTCGGCGTGAGCCACAGCGTGTTGCCGCGGAATGAGGCGGCCGGTCTGGTGAGCACGGGCAGCATCGTGGAAGCGAGATTGCGGCCGCCGGGCAGGAGCAGGTGACCTGGCCCCTCTGTGAGCGTCTCACCGGTGTCCAGGCTCACAGGTGGCTGAGCCTGGACAGGAAGCGACAGTGGAGAGATCTCGGGAGGTACCCCGAGGCCGGAGAGGAACTCGGCGATCTTGTCGATATTGGTGAGGCGTCGGCGTCCCGCTTCGAGCATGGAGAGGAACGCTTGGCTGAGCCCCGTGAGCTGAGCGATGTCGTCTTGACGCAGGGATCCATGCTGGCGGATCAGGCGCGTCGCCTTACTGAAGTCCCATGCAGCTAAGGCTTGTTGAACGTCGACGCTCCGCCACACGCGTTCGGTTACGGAAGGAGCGGCTGGGACCAGACTCTGTGAGCGAAGGCAAGCCGAGCACAGGGTTCCCGAGTTGTACTGGCTCAGACGACAGCCGCAGCCCGGGCATTGCCGCTCTGCTCTCTGAGCCACCCGATCCTCCCTCGCCGCCACGACTGACCGCCCAACAAGCGCCCACTGAGCTGAAATCACTCCAGTGATATCACCGACGACATGTGCGCAGGAGTGGTTCCACGGACAGACTCGCGCAGTATCTCCCGTCTCTGCAACGGTAGTTGTAGACCATCGGGGTCCCTTGTGCCGTCGCACATCGATTGGTGTGGGAGTCCAGATGCTTGCCCTATCCCTCCGACCTCATACATGCCACATATGGCCGATTGGCCAGCTCCACTGCACGGCAGTTGAGTCGGCGGTGAACCGTGGCCGTTAGCGTCTCCGCCGTAGTCCTGCTGGCCATCACCACCCTGCTGCTCGTTCGGAAGGGTGGCCTTAAAACCGGCCACGCCATCGTGTGCGTGCTGCTGGGCTTCTACCTCGCCAGTTCCTCGATGGCCCCGAGTATCTCTCAAGCGACCGCCAAAGCCGCGAACTTGATCGGCGAGATCAAGTTCTAACGCAGTGGGCCGACAAGCCAACACCACCGCCGTGCTCATCCGACCTCGCCCCTGCCAAGGACACTCGATGCTCACTTACGACCCGATTCGGCACCGTTCGGCTTCCCGAGCTCGCCCTTGCAGCGTGTACAGGACGCGGCGTCGTCCGGCGGTCGCGATGCACCACGCCGCGCAGTGCTTACGACCGGTGCGCCCTGGCGGCGAAAGCTGATGCGGGGCAGAGACGAGAACCTCCGCGGCTTCGCCCCCGTCTATCACCCGGCCGGCTTCGACACGGAGCTACGGCAGGCGTTGGAGGACATTCAGGCAGGCCGCTGGTGGGCCACACGTGACCTTCTGGCCCGTACCGGTGGCGACTGGGGGTTGAGGACGTCGCGGACACAGGTGCTGGCCACCGCCGCAGCGCGTTCGGACGTCGTCCAGGCGTGGCTCGTCGAAGAGCCCCGGAACCCGGATGCGCTGGTGATGGGGGCCCGGGTCCTGGTAGAGCGGGCGCTCCAGGCACATCGAGGCGGGCACCCCGGGGAACGGGCTCTGAGCGACGAGGCGTACCACGCCTGCCGGTTGGCGTCCGAGAGCGTGCCGGCGGATCCGGTGCCGTGGGTGTGCCTGTTGGCGCTGGCTCAGCTGGATGTGCGGCTGGGGTACGCGGAGCATTGGCGTGCGGCGTGGGAGCCGATGCTTCCTGCGGGGCCGTGGGGGTTGCTGTACCGGGTCCGTGAGCGGGACTGGGGCAACCGTGAGGCGTATCACCGGATGCTCGCGTTCTACTACGCGTGCGCGGCGACCTCGCACGCGGACGCTTTGGTCTTTGCCCAGTGGGTGGCCTCGTGGGCCCCGGAGGGCTCACCCTTGCGGATCCTGCCGCTGTATGTGCGGATGGAGATCTACCGGCGCCGGCGCGAAGCCGGTCCGGCTGACCCGTTGTTGCGGACCCAATGGGCTCAGGAGCCGGTGATCTGGGAGGTCCACCGGGCTTTCCAGGGCTGGTCCGAAGACACGGCCGGCTCGCTGGGAGACCTCAACTACCTGGCGCACGGCTTGTGGGCGGCGCACCAGTACGACGGCGCCGCCCAGGTCTTCCGCGCGCTGGGCGACTACGCCACGCGACTGCCCTGGCTGTATGTCAGCGACGACCCGCGGGTTGCCGAGCTCGGGGTGCGCGAGTTCGTCAGGGCCCGCTCGGAATGTCTCAGCCCCGCCCGCTCCCGCACCGAGCGACAGCCCGCCCCCCGACCCCGGCTCGTCTGACCCTGCCCTCTTCCCTCTTGTCTTCGGAGACTGCTTCATGACCGATGCGAACCGTCCGTTACGTGACGTCCACGTGCACGACGACGACCTGCTGCGTGATCTCGGCTACAAGCCGGTGCTGACGCGCCGGATGAGCCTGTTCGGGAACGCGGCCATCTCCTTCTCTGTGATCAGCGTGCTGTCCGGGTGCATGACGCTGTATGGGTTCGGCCTGGCGACCGGCGGCCCGTCGGTCATGCTGTGGGGCTGGATCACTGTCGGCTGCATGGTGCTGTTCGTCGGCGCCGCACTGGCCGAGGTCACCAGCACCTACCCCACGTCGGGGGCCTTGTACTTCATGGCCGACCGGCTCGGCGGGAAGAGGTGGGGCTGGTACACCGGCTGGCTGAACCTCCTGGGATTGCTCGGCGCGATCGCCGGCATCGACTACGGGGCCGCACTGTTCACGGGCGCGCTCTTCAACCTCCAGTTCGACTTCGCCCCTACCCCGCAGAAAATCATCCTGATCTTCATCGGGATTCTGCTCCTGCACGCGCTGCTGAACCTGTTCGGTGTCCGCTTGGTGTCCCTGCTCAATACGGTCAGCGTGTGGTGGCACCTGGGCGGCGTCGCCGTCATCGTCGCCGCGCTGACGATCGTGCCCTCCCACCACCAGTCCGCGCACTTCGTGTTCACCGAGTACGTCAACGACACGGGGTGGTCTTCCCATGGGTACGTGGTGATGCTCGGGCTGCTGCTCGCCCAGTACACGTTCTGCGGCTACGACGCCTCCGCGCACCTGTCGGAGGAGACCACCAACGCCTCGCTGGCAGCGCCGCGCGGCATCATGCGCGCGATCATCTGGTCCTGGGCAGCCGGTTTCGTCCTGCTGCTCGGGCTGACGTTCGCCATCCAGGACTACGCCGGCACGCAGAACAGCGCCACCGGTGTCCCCCCGGCGCAGATCTTCCTTGACGCTCTCGGCGAGGGCGGGGCGAAGGCCCTGTTGCTGGTCGTCATCGTGGCCCAGCTGTTCTGCGGGAACGCCGAGGTGGCGGCCTGTTCGCGGATGGTGTTCGCGTTCTCCCGTGACGGTGCGCTGCCCGGCTCGCACCTGTGGCGCCGCGTCGACGGCCGCACCGGCACACCTCGCGCAGCCGTGTGGCTGTCCGTGGCAGTGGCCGCCGTGCTGGCGCTGCCTTCGCTCTACAGCCCGACCGCGTACGGCGCGGTCGTCGCGATCAACGTGGTCGGGATCACTCCGGCCTATGCGATCCCCATCTACCTGCGCCTGCGCCATCGGGACCGGTTCACGCCTGGGCTGTGGAACCTGGGCCGGTGGGGCGTGCCCATCGGCACGGTGGCTGTGGTTTGGGTGGTGTTCGTGACCGTGCTGTTCTGCCTGCCCCAGACCCGCCCCCCGGGCAAGAGCTGGGTCTCGGTGGACACCTTCAATTACGCCCCCGTCGCGTTGCTCGTCATTCTCGTCCTGGCCGCGGCGTGGTGGCGAGTGGCGGGGCGCTCGTACGACGTGCCGGCCGTGGCGGCGAACGCCGAAATGGCCAAGATCCAGGAGGAAATCATCTGATGTCCACCACCCCTCCCTCCCTGCGCAGACTCCCCCGCCTGAGCACCTCCTCCGTCCCCGCAGCGGAGCAGCGCCGGCCCACCCAGCCCAGCTTGGCCGACCTGCGTGACCATGTGGACGCCGGGCTGATCGACACCGTGGGCCTCGCGCTGCCGAACCTCCAAGGCCAGCTCAAGGGCAAGCGCTACGGCGCGCGACACTTCCTCAACCGGGTTGCTGCGGGCGGCGCGGACATGTGCAAATACATCCTCGCCACCGACATCAACATGACCCCGCTCGACGGCTTCGACCTCACCTCCTGGGACAGCGGCTACGAGGACGTCGCGGTGGTCCCCGACCTCAGAACGTTGCGGATCACGTCATGGATGCCGCGGACCGTGCTGGTGCTCGGGGATGCGGTCGGCCCGGACGAGCAGCCTCTCGATGTGGCACCGCGGCAGATCCTCCAAGGCCAGCTCACTCAACTCGCCGCGCACGGCCTGCACGCTCAGGTTGGTGTGGAGATTGAGTTCGTGCTCTACAAAGGCGCTTACGGGAACGGCATGCGCATCGGGCCCGGCGGGCTGGTGCCGGTGTCGGAGCACAACCTGGACTACTCCCTCGATCACCCCCCGGCGTTGGACCGATACTTCCGGCGGCTGCAGGGTGCCTTGGCGAAGGCCGGGATGCCGGTGGAAGCGATCAAGACAGAGGGGGTGCCGGGGCAGGCCGAAATCACCTTCCCCTACGGCGGGGCGCTGACCGCGTGCGATCAGCATGTCGTGTTCAAGCACGCGGCGCGGACCTTGGCGGGCCGCGCCGGGATGACTGCGACATTCATGGCTTCGCCCGAGACCGGCATCGCCAGCGGCCTGCACCTGCATATCTCGCTGACCCACAAGGGCAACGCCGTGCTCCCCACCCCAGACGGTGAACTGTCGCAGACCGGGGAGCAGGCGATCGCCGGCCTGCTGTCCGCCCTGCCGGGCCTGGCACCGCTGTACGCGCCCAACACCAACTCCTACAAGCGTTACGCCCCCGGTTCGTTCGCCCCTACCCGCATGACGTGGGGGTACGACAACCGCACCTGTGCGGTGCGGGTGGTCGGCCACGGCGCCGGCCTGCACCTGGAGGTCCGGCTGCCGGGGGCCGACGCGAACCCCTACCTCGCGCTGGCCGCCGCGCTCGCCGCCATCACCCATGGGATAGCCAAGAGCCCTGCCTTGCCGCCGGCCTGTACCTCCAACGCCTACAACGCGTCGGAGGCGGCCTTGGTGCCGCTGACGCTGGAACAGGCACGCTCCGCCTTCCGGCACAGCCCCGTCGCCCAAGCCGCGTTCGGTATAGACGTCGTCGAGCACTACGCGCATCTCGCGCAGATCGAGCTCGACCACCACCGCACCGTCGTCACCGACGCGGAACGCGATCGCTGGTTCAGCCGCGCCTGACCCGCAAACAGTCGGGCGCCGGCCAGCACGCACGGCTTCTGGCCGACGCCCGGCATCTCGCCGGTGCCTGAACGGTGACCGCACACGCTCTCTTCATGAAAGGTCTCTGCGTCATGTCCACCCGCCTCAGCAAGGCCGCGCTCCTGCCCACCCCAGGCCAAGTGAAGATCGCGGCCCTGCTGGCGCAGGGAATGAGTACGGCCAAGGCCGCCGCCGAACTCGCCCTGGCGACCGGCACGGTCAGCGCCCAGGTGAGCAGCGCGCACCATCGCCTTGGTGTGTGCCACCGGTACGGCCTCATCCACGCCTGCTATGTTTACGGGCTGATTCCGCGCCCCGACACCGCGCTGCCTCTGGGCGGTGCCGATGCTGACGAGGTGCGGATCCTGTGGCGGCTGGCGCTGGACGACTCCTACGACGAGATCACCCGCAACGCCACTCTGTCCTCGCGCGAGGTCATGAAGGAGAAGTTCGACGCTCTGCGGTCACGGTGGGATGCCGTGAACGACCCCCATCTCATCACGCTCGGCTGGCGGTACGGCGTGCTCGACGCCTCCCGTGGTACTGGTGGCCACCAGCTCATTTGACCTGGCCATGGCCCGCGATCGGTACCGGTGGGCACACTGCCCCACCCGCGACATCACCCGCAACACCAAAGACATGCATCCATCAGGAAGGCGATACGGCCGTGATCCATATGCCTGACGAGGTTCGCGATTTCACCTCTACCGTCGCGGGCACCTTCCAGCTGGTCGCCGAGCATTCCTGGCCTGGTCGCCACCACCGTCCCCGCGTCTGGGAAGTGCGGGGCGGGGCCGGTCGGCGCTGGTTCGTCAAACAGCACGCCGAGCCGAGCGGGCACCAGCGCGAGGTGAACGCCTACCAGCAGTGGACTCACCTCCTGGGGCCAGGACGCGCCCCGGAGATGGTGGCCCGCCACCCCGCCTCCCGCAGCATCATCGTCACCCCCATGCCGGGCCGCAACATCCACAGCCACCCGCTGGACGCACGGCAGGAGGTGGAGGCGTACCAGCAGGCCGGATCGCTGCTCGCACGCCTGCACTCGGCACCCGTCGCTTCGACGCCCGGCGAAACTGAGGAGGAATGGCGGGCGGGCGTCGAGCAAATGCTCAACGACGCCCCCCTGTACCTGCCCTCCGACGCCACAGCCCTGCTGCGTGATCTGACTCGGGAGCGCCCGGCGACACTGCCGGCGCTGGTGGCACACGCGGACTTCCAGCCCAGAAACTGGCTGTGGCACGAAGCCACGCGCACCCTGCACCTGATCGACTTCGAACGCACCTGCATCGAGCCGCCGGTCCGGCGCGACCTGGCCCGCCTCGAACTACGGATCCTGCCCGCGCGGCCCAGGCTGCGCCCCGCCTTCTACGACGGATACGGCCGACAGCCCAGCCCCGCCGAGTTGCACGCCTGCTGCGCCTACGGAGCCCTCGACGCGGTGAGCCTGATCAAGTGGGGCCTCCAGCACCACGATGTCGACGCTGTCAACCAGGCCCACGCCATGCTCGCCAACCTACGCATCGCCCACACCCACCTAACCCGAACGACGAGGCGGGCAGGCACGGTGCCCACCCGCAGGAGCGAACGGCCGCCCCAGCCCACCCATCGCGAACTGCCCTGACAAACAAGGAGAATCACCCGTGTCGCCGCACATCAACCCCGACGGAAGCCGCGTCCTGGTCCTCACCCGCCCATTCCCGCCCTCCGCGACACCACGTACTGCCGAAGACCGCCATCACCCAGGCATGGTCCCCAGGCCAGGGCCTGGCAGCGGCACTGGAGACGGATCTTGGGGTGGACCCCAGGTGCCTGGGGCGGCTCCTGGCCGTGGACTGCGACATCTGGGACGATCCCAGCTTTGACATCTGGTCCTAACGCATGTCAGCCGGATGCCAGCGGCCCCGTTGCCTATTGGCGGAATAATTGGGACTACTTACTCAAAGGTGCGAAAAGTTAGCCATCCCACCGCGGGATTCTTTTTGTCGAATCAAGCCAATTGCATGGCCTCATCGAGCCAACCACTTGGCTCGCCCTACCCTCCGTGCGTAGATATAGATGGCAATTGCTCGATGTGGTGCTGCTCATCACACTCAGTAAACGGAAGGTAGAAGATGAAGATACAGCGAAAACTAATCGCTGCTGCCATGACGACTGCCGCGATCTCCGCACTGTTAGCGCCGACCGCTACAGCCGCCTCTCCCACGCCTAGTTCGTCGAATCCTGTCATGACAGGCCCCTACGAGGTCGACGAGGACCACCCTGTCCTTAAGGTCGGTAGCAAGCTTCCGGCGAATCTATTGACGCCCACCCATACGGCGCCATCCAGTTTTGCCGAGATCAGAAACAAGCTTGAAAGGAAGCCTAAGCAGACGTACACGGTTGATTCGGGTAAGCTTTCCGCCCCCCACGAACGCGCAGGAGCCGTACCACCGGTGACACGTACCGACGAGTGTCGCACACAACTGGGCCGAAAGGAGGGTGAGAAGATTGTCAATCGCTTCTTCTATTGCAACACGAAGCACTGGGCACACGCTTTTATATATCCGCCAGACACAACGGTCGTTGGAAATGTTGAGTGGTGGCAAACAACCGCAGCGGACGCGCCATCGGACGACCGGAAGATCTACCTGGAAACCGCGCTTGAGGATTGGAAGTTCGACGGAGTATTTCACAAAAAGGACGCCTTGGATGTTTCTGTAAAGGCCCCTGGAGGGGCGCCGCCGAATCCGAATCCCGACTGTACCGTGACGTCCGACAGCCGAAACGGCGAACACACGATCGCAGAATGGGAAGCCAACCAACGAACACTCAGGGAGTACCATACCGTCGGACAAGACAGTAGTCAGGGGCTTGGGAAAGACAAGGTGTCCCTATGCGCCTTCGCTACGTATGACCGAATAAATGGTGGCGCTGGAAGTCCCCGGGGAGGGTTTACTACGGGAGCTATCGCCTACAACGAGGTCCGCTTTGACACTTCGTCGTACATAGATTCGAAGTCCGTGGGTCGGGGGGTGTTCAATTACGCGCTACCAGTTCTTCAGTTCAGTAAGTCGCAGCCCGCTCATGCTTCGGTTGCTAATCACATTTGGACTGCACAGTACGATCCGGCGATGACCGTTCCCAAGAAGGAGGGCAAGTCAATTCCAGGCGCCCCCCGATCCGGGAAGCCACTCTCTCGCCTCTACCCTGGGTATGACGGTCCAGGCGGCCAGGCGGAGAACGAGTACAAATTGAACCGCAAGATCACTGCCGACGAATGCGCAAAACTGTCTCGCCCCACGGACTATCAGTGCGACGAGTATCCGATGGCGGCGACCTGGCAGGGCTCAGGTTTCGGAGACGGTAACTACTCCCTCCGAATGGTACCTGCGGGCGAAAATAGTTCCGCAGGTGGCTCGCTGAGTGCCTTCTACGCGAACCAACGCATCCTGCACAACGACCAGTTCTACGTCTTCGTCAGCTGACCGCACAACTTTAGTGTTCCCCAGCTAGCTTAGCTGGGGAACACGCATATCTTATAGGCTTCCTTATTGCCTGGCATCCGCCAAACACTAAGGGTGCAGTGAGCGATACCCCGCAGAGGGAGCCAAGGAAACGGAGTTCCATGAAAGTCAACGCAGCGCAATCCGGCATCAATAACCTCTAGCGTAGATTCACCGAGGTACTGCGCTCCCGCCTCCTCATAGCGGCTGGAATACAGCGTCATCGTTACTTCAATGTCGGCCCATTGTTCAACTGTGGGAACGGCTACTGCGATACCGTCCGAAGCTATGCGATCGCTGAAGTGATCTGGGATGAGCCCGTCACTAGCAGGGTGCGGCTGACCGGCGGTACTGAGCCAGAATTGAGCATGCTCAATGGTGGCGTTGACAGTGACCGTCTCCGTTTGCCTCGATTCATCCATGACTGGAGCCTACCGGGGATCATCAGCCACGGACGGCTTAAGTGGTAGCCGCCAGATGCCGACTTGGGGTTACCAGACCTTCCCCCCTGCGGGCTGGCCCATCCTGCCCCAATATGGACGATATCCGGAACTACGGGGAGAGCCCGCCATCGGCAGGTTCTCCCCGTAGACAGTCCATCAGTTGGCCTTGTCGTACGCCTCACGGATCTCGGCCGGCACTCGACCGCGGTCGTTGATGTCGTAGCCCTTCTCCTTGGCCCAGGCCCTGATTGCCGCCGTGTCAGTGCGGCCGCCAGTCGCCTTCGGAGCCGCCTTAACGCCTGCCTTGATGCGACGACCGACCTTGGTGAAGGGGGCAACAGCCTCAAGCAGCTTGTCGTAGCTGTCCGGGCCAAGGTCGATCTCGTACGCCACGCCGTCGAGAACGAGGGTGTGCGTGGTGGCCTCGGCGGACTCTTCGCCCGTGAGGTCATCGGTGTAGATGGTTACGATCTTCTGTGCCATGCAGGGGATTCTATGGGGCATTGACGCTTTGAGCACCCGTGATCTTCGCCCCGAGGTCATCTCCGCTTGCCATCTTTTCATCGGCCGAAGCGGGTCCTTGCCTCGTCACTGGCCGCTACTGGAGCAGGAAGCCCCGCCGCTCCGGAGGGGCGGAGTGGCGGGGCTCAGGCCGGACTAGCGGGACTGCTGGGCGTACTCCACCAGGCCGGCGAAGGCGGCGGACGGCAGGTTGCGGACCGCCCCGGTTGGACGCTTGCTGTCGCGGACCTGGACGACGCCGCAAAAGGCGACGAGGTGTGCGGCGACACTTCGCCTTGCTTGTCGCCTCCCATCACGGAGGTCCGTTGTGGCCGAGCTTCCGGGCCGATGGGACCCTCGACTCAGAGGCGATATCCGCCGCACCAACGGCGTCAACCCCGCAGTGCTGCTGGGTGACTTGAAAGCCCTGTCGGCCGCAACGGTCGATGCAGCGGATGGCTCATGTAGGTATTACGACGCCCAGCCATACTGCACTCATGATCACGGCGACCTTGAATACCAAGTCCAGGCCGACACGGCCGGTGGGGAGCAGCCGGCGGATCGCCGTGAGACGAGGCGCTCCTGCGCAACGGTTACATGGTGGATGTCGCACCTCATTTCGGTGCGCCATTCGAGTCGACCGTCGGGCACGAGGACGACGGTCATACAGATCCGGATTCTGTGGGGGCAGGCAGATTGATCTGATCCTGGTCTCGCGGCCGGTGGCACCGGTGCTCGTCGCCTGCGGAACCCATCGCAGTGCAGCCGGGCGAGAAGGCGGCGTCCATGTACCAGTGTGGATCAATGTCGCCATGGCCGGCGACGGCATGCCCCAAAGCCTGACCCGGCACACGCACCAGAGCCGAGACCGTCCTCTGCGAGGGAAGGTCAGGCCGCCTGGCGGTAGCCGCTCGGTCCCGGTGGCTCGTCGCCGCGCAACAGACTGAGGCCGAGGGGCTGCCACCAGAGCGGGGAACAATCCCCCGCTGGGGTTCGTCGGCGGAGCGAGGAAGCTATCAGGTGTTTCGTGCCAGAGACCAAGTTCCCCCCGGATCGAGGAAGTTCCTCTCCACCTATTGATAGGCAGGGAGATGATCTCGGATTCGCCGTCCGATCGCATCACCGACGCAGAACGTAGGGGACTGATCACGGGTCTGCAGAGCCACCTCATCCTCTCCCAGCGTTCCTCTCGCCAGTTCATCCGTCGCCAACAAGGCTGGTACCTCCCTGGATTGCTGGCCGGACACTGACCTCAACACGCTTCATCAGGCGGTGCGCCCCTTTAGATGGCCGTCGGCGGCGCCTGGCCGTCGCCCTCGGATGGGGCCAGGTGGACACAGCGGGCGTTGGTCCACCGGTAGGCGCGGCCTTCGCGGCGGAGCTCCACCAGATCCACTTGGTGGACCGGGATGTCGACGGGCTTGAGTTCACGCAGCGGCCTGAGCGCGGTGCGGACGCGGTCGGCAGGCAGGGTCCGGTTGGCGTAGGCGAGGCCGATGTGCGGGCGCAGCACGGTCGTCGGCTTGTGAGGGGGCAGGCCGTTCGCGGCGCCAATGGCGTTGAGCGTCTGGTGGAGTTCGACGATCGGCGTCCACGGGGCGACGCTGTAGCGGATGGCTCCACGGGATGCCGTCAGGGGGATGGCCTGGAGGGTGAAGGACCCCGATATCTTGCGCTGAGCGTCCCTGGTGAGCTGGTCGAGCTGGTCGTCGGTGACGTCGTCGACGAGTCCGATCCGGCCGAGGGTGAGGTGCAGGCCGTCGGCGTCGATGTTGTCGAAGTCCAAGTGGGCCAGGGCACGCTGGCACTGCTGCATATGCTTGATCAGCGGTGAGTTTCCCGGGAAGGTCAGCATCCAGTAGTAGGCGCGGGTGTCTTCGTTCCAGCCGGGCCGGTCCCAGTGATTTGCCATCGCCTCGACCGTGCTGAACGCTGTCCAGTCGTGTGCGGCGATGACCTGCGCGTCAGTGATGCTGGGCGGAGGACTGGGAGGGAAGGCTCCCGGGTCGGTGGTGAGCTGCATCCGCGGCTCTCCTCATCTGCTCCGTCTGCTGCGTTGGCCGCGATATTTTCGCAGACTTCACCAAGGCGCGGGCCTGTGGGGCGGCCTGCCATTCACGCAGCGCGTCACCGTACTCGCGCACGGCCGGCACGTCCTGCCACGGGGCGGCGATCCGGTGCAGGTCGCCGGCGCGCTGGACCACCGAGCGGATCGGTGCCCCGCCGTCCGCCCGCAGGACTTGGCGACCCAGCATCATCGCCTGCTCGATGTCGGGACGGTCGCCGGTGATCAGGGCGGTGGCCACGTCCAGGCGGACCAGGGCGCGGCTCCAGGCGGAGTCGGAGTGCTCAACGAGTTCGTCGATCTGATTGGCGTACGCCAGGACCCACTTGGGGCTGCACAGGGCGACGTGGGCGGTGGCCGCGTTGGCGAGGGTGCGGGCCATGGCGTACGGGGCGAACGAGATGCAGGAGGTCAGTCCGTTCGGGACCTGGTGGCGCTGGCTGAGGTCTTCGGCGGCTGCGATGGCGCGTTCGGCGCCGGCGGCATCGCCGAGTTTCCCGAGCGCGCGGGCCCGTCCGTTGACCTGGAGCCGGATGGCCTGGGGATGGCCGGGGTCGATCGCGACGCCGGCATCCGCGCGTGCGACGGCCTCGTCGTAGCGGCCGGCGTAGTAGGCGTTGAGGGAGCGGGTGCCGTGGATCCACATGATCAGCTCGCGGTCGCCGATGTGGGTGGCGAGGTCTTCGGCTTCGGTGCAGTACGCCTCGGCCAGGGCCTCGCGGCCCGCGTTGACGGCCATGTAGCCCAGCAGGCCGGATGCCTGGGCGGCCAGCTTGAACAGGGTTTCGCGCTGGCGCGGGGGCTGCCGCCCCTCGAGTAGTTCGTCGGTGTAGTGGCGCAGCTTGAGCACTTCTCCGGCGAGCCGGTAGGGGCCTTCTGTCTCGTACCGTTCCACCACGTCGCTGATCCCTTCGTTCAGGACCAGGAGCGTGGTGGGGTCGGTGTTGGAGGCGGTGGTGGTGTTCAGGCGGCGCGCGACGTCGACTGGGCTCTCCCACACCGCCTCCGATAACACCTCCGTCGGCACGGCGGGGGCCGGGTGGGCCACTGCGCCCGGTACGAGCGTGGGTGCCGCATGCGGCGGGACGCCGAGCCTTCCGAGTACCCCTTTGATCCTCTCGGCGTTGGTGAGCCGTCGGTTGCCGGATTCCAGCGCGGACAGATACGACTGGCTCAACCCGGTGAGGGCTGCGAGATCGTCCTGGCTCAGTGGGGTGATCTGCCGGATCCTGCGGAAGGCCGCGCCGAACTCCCAGCCAGTGAGGGCGGTGACGATCTCCGGATCCCGCCACACCCGCCCGGGGATGGTGCGCGGCGCGGAGGTATGGGCCGGGGCCGAACGGGCACAGGCTGCGCAGCGCACGTCGGAGTTGTAACGGCTCAGGGGCGCGCCGCATCCGACGCATCGACGCCGCTCTGGTGCTGCCACTGCCGCCTCCTTCCACCGGGTCGGGGAATCGTGCGCGAGATTCCCCGCGGGAGGCAATCACGGCAGTGATATCACCAGACTGATAGGACAACAGCCTTCTTTGGCCACAGGATTGAGCACCGCACCCCTTGACGGGCATCACCCCAGGCGGGCCTGCCCCGTTGTCAGTGGCGGATGACAGGCTACGCACCCACATAGGCACTATCCGCAACCATTCGGATACGTGCGGTGCTGATGTTGGCTTCATGGACGGGAGGAGACCACTGTGACCGACATTCCCGAGGCGGTGCACGACCTGGTGACCTCGGTGACCGGCACGTTCCGTGTTGTCGCCGACCGCTCCTCGCCCGGCACGGGCAGGCCCCGCATCTGGGAGGTCGAAGGCCCGCACGGCTGCCGGTGGTTCGCCAAGCAGAATCCGGGCCCCCGCCTGCACCAGCGGGAGGCATCGGCGTACGAGTCCGGCTGGCCAAGCCTCCTGGGGCCAGGTCGTTCCCCGCTGATGGCCGCGCACGATCCGACCGCCCAGGCCCTCGTGATCACTGCGGTGCCCGGCCAGCCCGTGCGTGGACAACGCCTGGCGGCCGAGCAAGAGCGGGAGGTCTACCGCCAGGCCGGACAGCTCCTCGCCCGCCTCAATACGGCACCCGTCGTCAGCCCCGTGCCGGAGGAGTCGACGGTGGGCTGGGAGGCGGCCGTGGAAAAGATGCTGGCGTCGGCCCGCTTGTATGCGACACCCGACGATCTCGTCATGCTCCGTGAGCTGACCCGCGACCAGCCCGCCATCCTCCCGGCCGTTGTGTCGCACGGCGATTACATGCCGCGCAACTGGCTCTGGGACCCTGCCGAGCAGGTGCTGCGGATCATCGACTTCGAGCGCACCACCATCGAGCCGTCCGCGCACCGGGACCTGCCCCGCCTCCACTATCGCCTCCTGCACGGCCGCCCCGATGTGAAGGCCGCGTTCTACGCCGGGCTGGGACGTACGCCGGACGCCTTCGAGCGGCACGCGTGCGCAGCCTACGGAGCGCTGGATGCGATGAGCGCCCTGCGCTACGGCCTGGAGAAGCGGGACATCGAGGTGGTGGACGAGGCGCACACCATGCTGCGGAACCTGCGCACCGACTACACCCAGCACCTCACGGGCCAGCGCGGGCACCGCCCGGGCGCGTCAGCGCCGAGGGCCCGAGCTGGCGAACAACATGGCTGACCGCGACGATCCGGGGTGGGATCAAGAGCGCGTCGAGCAACTGCTCCGCACCTGCTACGGGATGGAGGCTGCCGAGGTCGAGCTAGTGCTCGAGGGCACCGACACCGTCAACCGGCGCGTCCTCACCTCCACCGGCCGCCGGCTGTTTGTGAAGGAGTACGACCCCACCGACGACCCACTAGCGGCCCGTGCGGCACTGGACATGTCGGAGTACTGCCGGGCCGCGGACCTGCCCGTGCCCCGGGTGCACGCTAATCAGGCCGGCGACCTGCTCACCCTGTTCGATGACAGCCCCTGGTCCGTCATCAACGAGGTCGTCGGACGGATCGCCACCACGCCGATGACCGCCTCGCGTGCAGAACACGTCGGCAGCCAGCTCGGGCGGATGCACCGCGCCTTGTCCGCCTACCCTCTGCCCCAACGGCACCAGCACTCCCGGTGGCGGACCGGCACCGTCGAGGACGGTCTTGCCCGCTGCGACAGGGCGATGGCCTCGGCCCGCCAGCACGGACACCCGTACCTGGACCGGCTGCGCGACCAGCTCGACCAGCGCCGCCACGACCTCCGCAGCCACGTGAAGCACCTCCGGTCCGGGCTCCCCGACGCACTGGTCACTCAGGCGCTGCACGCGGACTTCGTCCGGCCCAACATCCTGCTCGTCACCGACCTGGTGACCGGCATCATCGACTTCCGCTGCGCCCAGGGCAGCGCGGCCTGGGAACTGGGGCGGGCCGCACTCGATCCGCGCACCATCGCCCAGAGCGACGACTGGATCAGCACGGCCGCGGCCATGGTGGCCACCTACCTCTCCGAGCACCCCCACCTGCCACGCGCCGACATCGTCGCCTGCGGCCGGATCACACTGCTCTACCTGCTCTTCAGCTTCTACGGCGCCGTCCCCGCCGAGGAACACCTCGCCCACCAGGCCCTGGAGGACGACCTGGCGCGGCACTGGGAGGAGCGCCAGACCAGCATCCGCCGCCTCCTCAACAACATGGACGAGCTGGAGGCAACCCTGCAGGACACACTGGACCGATCAGGGAGCGGCTGGTGAATCCCTCCCCGCCCCGGCTCGCTCAAGACCAGGATTTCGTGGAGACGCACTTCGTGGTGGTCGACTTCGAGGGCACCACCCCCACGGGCCATCCGCCGGAGCCGATCGAAGTCGCCGCCCTCGGCGTCCAGCACGTCCCCGGCCGTGGCCCGGTGCCTAGCGGCTTCGCTTTCATGTCGTTCATCAGCCCGCCCGCGCACGCGCCGCTCACCTCGGCCGATACCGCACAGACCGGCATCACCCAGGCCGATCTCTCCGGCGCCCCTCCGGCACGGACCGTACTGCGCCGACTGGACGAGGTGCTGCCTGAGGATCCGGTGCTGCTGGTGGCTCACCATGCCCCGGTGGAGGCGAACATTCTGTACGCCTACCGCACGGCATGCCCGCGGCTGGCGCGCACCCGGATCGTGGATACCCGGCTGCTGGCGAAGCACCTGCTGCCGGACCTTCCCGCCTACAGTCTCGACGCGCTCCTGGCTCACCACGGGATCCCGCAGCCGCCGCGCCGGCATCGGGCGATGGACGACGGGATGGTCACCGCTGAGCTCTTTCACCGCCTGCTCACCGCCGCAGCACGTCCGCGCGCGATCACGAGCCTCACCGACCTGGTGCGCCTGGCCAGCCGTACCCCGCGTGCCGTCCAGCCGATCCAACTCGAACTGTCCTGACCGGCAAGGAGAAGTCCGTGCCCCCGCACAATGCCCCCGACGCAACCCCGCGATTAGCACCAGCCCGATCGCTCACAGCTGAGGCACAGGCCGACCCGCCCTTGCCGCTGGTGAAGGCCAGCGGGCTGGTTCTCGACACCCAACACCGCGTGCTGCTCCTCACCCGCGCGAGCACTCCTTCTCCCACTGACCATCACGAGCTGCCGGGGACGCTGATCACACGGGTGGAGTCCCCGGGCCGGGGCTTGGGACGCACCCTGGAAACGGATCTCGGGACGGATTCGGACAGTGTGGGACGGCTCCTGGCCGTGGACTGCGACCTCTGGAAAGCCCCGTCGCTGGCGTTCATCGTGCACCTCTACCTCGTCGGACCGCTGGGCGAAGACGAGGTGGCCGCCCTGACCGTCCCGGAGGGGGTGACGATCACCTGGCAGGCGCCCGAGGCTGCGATAGGGATGCTATCTAAACCGGAGGCCGCCCAGGTGCGGGCCGCTCTGGCGGCCTTTCATGCCGGGTCGATGGCCCATCTGGTCACCGGCCGCATCCAGCCCGGCTCCCCCGCCGGCCTGTCGACCGAGCTGCGCGCGTGGCTGGAGCAGGAGCACGCTCTGGATGCCGCCTCTCAGCGTGCGGTGCGCTCAAAGCTCTTGGCCGACGCGGACGTCCTGTTCACCGACTCGGCCGGGCGGGCACTGCTGGTGCGGCCTGCCCATCGCGGAGACCGGCGGTTCCGGCTGCCCGGCGGAGGCATCGATAGCGATCTCGGGGAAGGCCCTCGGGAGGCGGCCCGGCGCCGGGTGCGCGCCGAGCTCGGTCTCGACCTCCCGCTCGGCCGGCTGGTCGCGGTGGACTGGGAGAACCTCACCCCATACCCCAGCCGGACCAGGTACGTCTTCCACGGCGGCACCCTCGGCGAGCACGACCTCGCCCGCATCCGCCTCAGCCCCAGCCAGAGCGCCGAGTGGCGGATGGCCACCCTGGGCGAGCTGCCGTGGCTGGTGGCTGATCCGGTGCGCCGGCGGATCGAGGTGTGCCTGGCGGCGGTGCACCAGCACACCGGGCCGCTGGAACTGCGCTTCGGCGCCCCGTGGCAGTAGCACGCTCGCTGTGAACTAGCCGTGCTGCGCGTTGTGTTGGAGACGAGGAGGGGTCAATGAGCAAAGCCGGGAAGCCGGACACCACTGCGGTGCCGGATCAGAGCGAGGTCCCGGATGATGAGCTGACGTTCGCGTTCGCAGGGGACAAGCGGGCCGAGGCGGGCGGGGCGATCAGTACGCGGGCGATGGCCCGCCGCCTGCCCCAGCTCATCCGCCGGGCGCTGGCCCTGGCCTGGAAGGTGAACCCCCGCGCCGCGATCACCCTGCTGCTCTGCCAGGCCGCGTCCGGGGTGCTGGAGGCGTTCGGTCTGCTCGCGACGACCGGCACCATCACCGCGCTGGTGTCCTCCGGGAACATCGGCGACCGGCTTCTCCAGGCGTGGCCCTCGCTGCTCGTGCTGGCCTCGGCCGTGGGGCTGCGGGCGCTCCTGGCGATCGCCATCACGTTCCTGTCCACAAGGATCTCACCGCGGATCTCGCGCGAGGCCGAGCTGATGCTGCTGGACTCCTCGACCAACGCGGAACTCTCGGCCTACGACAACCCCGGCTTCAACGACCGCTGGGACGCCGCCGACCGCGGGGTAGAAGTCTCCCAGACGCTGCTGAGCGAGTCCCAGAGCGTGCTCGCCGCCCTCGCCTCACTCATCGCCGCCGCCGGAGTCCTCACCTCGATCCACCCGGCACTTTTGCCACTGCTGGTCCTGTCCGCGCTGCCACAGGGCATCGCCAGCGTCCGGGGCGCGCGGATCGACTACCTCTCCTCCCTGGACACCTCCAAGGACCGCCGGGTCCTGTCGCTGCTGCGCTGGTACCTGGTCGACAGGCAGGTCGCCGACCAAGTCCGCTCGGGCACCATCGCCCCCTACCTGCTGGACAAGTACCGGCGCATCGGAGCACGTGTCGACACCAAGACCGACCAGGCCGCCTGGCAGACCGCCAAGGTCTCCCTCCTAGGCGCCCTGGCGGGCGGCATCACCTCCGGCCTCGTCTGGGGCGCGCTGGCGGTGCTGATGGCATCCGGGCACATGTCGGTGGCGGCGGCCGGCACCGCGGTTCTCGCCCTGCGCACCCTCGTCGCGTCCCTGCACGGCATCGTCGGCTACGGGGCCCGGCTCTTCCGCACCGGCCTGTATCTGGACGACTGGGCGGACTTCGTGGACGAGGCCGGCGGCCACCGCCTCAGCCGCGGCACCCTCATCCCCACCGCGCCGACGCTGGTACGGGCCGAGAACCTCACCTTCTCCTACCCCGAGGCCGAACACCCCGCCCTCAGCGAGGTGACCCTCGAAGTGCGGCGCGGTGAAGTCCTCGCCCTGGTCGGCGAGAACGGCTCCGGCAAGACCACGCTGTCCAAACTCCTCTCGGCGCTCTACCTGCCCGATCAGGGCAGCGTGCGATGGGACGAGCACGACACCCGCGACCTGGATCCGTACGCCGCCTGGCAGCAGATCGCTGTCGTCCCGCAGGACTATGCGCGCTGGCCGCTGTCGTTCCGCGAGAACATTCACCTCGGCCAGCCCCGCCCCGAAGGCGACGCCGCCGTCCACGCCGCGGCCCAAGCATCCGGCGCTGACGAGGTGATCAACGATCTCCCCCGGGGCCTCGCCACCCTCCTCGCCCGCGAATGGTGGGGCGGCAAGGACCTGTCCGGCGGGCAATGGCAGCGCGTCGCGATCGCCCGAGCCTTCCACCGGCCAGCGGGTCTCCTCGTCCTCGACGAGCCCACCGCCGCCCTCGACCCGCGCGCCGAGCACCGCATCTTCACCGGTCTGCGCCACCTCGCCGCAGACCGGGCGGTCGTCCTCGTGACACATCGACTGACCAATGTCGCCGTCGCGGACCGCATCGTCGTCCTCGACAAGGGCCGCGTGCTCCAGTGCGGCAGCTTTCCAGAGCTCGTCCAGGCCCCCGGCCTGTTCCGGGAGTTGTGGGAGCTGGAGATCGACCGCCCCGCCCGCGTCCCCGGCCCGGCCTCCGCACCGGAGGACGGCGTCCCCCAGACGAGCGTCCTCTTCTAATCCGCCGCGCCCTCACCCGAGGACCATCAACAGGGAGGAGTTGGTCCGTGCGGACCCTACGCATCGCCAACCTCAACGCCTACAAACTCAACAAGACCGCCCGGGACACCGCCGCGTGGAAGGCCCGGGTGACGACCGTCCAGGAGATCGCCCCCGCCATCCTGGGCCTGCAAGAAGTCCTCGTCAACGACGCCAGCACCCCCAGAGATCTCTGGGACACGGAAGCAGCGGACACCATCCAGGAGCTCGCCGCCGACTGCGGACTCACCGCCACCGTCACCGCCACGAGCGGATACCCGCACGGCACCGTGATGGCATCGAACAGCAGCCAGCCCTGGTACACGGCGATCCTATGGAACCCGAACACCGTCAGCCTGCTCCCGGACTCCTACCGTCCCTACGGGGCACCGGACTTCTGGCACGGCCTGACCACCGCCCAGTTCGACCTCGGTGCCGGCGAACCCGTCACCGTCGCCGCGTACCGCGGCGACCCGATCCGCCCCGATGGCCGCTACAACGAGGCACTGCGCATCAAGTCGATCTTCCGCCGTACCGGAGGCGTCAAGCGCGGCTTTGTGATCGGCGATTTCAACGCGCTCTCGGCCGCCCGCCGAGCCGCTCACTTGGTCGACGGCGGGAGCGGCGGCCTGGGGTATTACGACGAGGAGCCGTACCGCGACCAGGACCACGACGACCTCGAATGCCAGCTTCTCGCCGACACGATCGGCAAAGAGCAGCTGGCCGACCGGCGACAGACCGCCGCCCTGCTTCGCCGCGGCTTCATGGTGGACGCCGCCGCGCATCTGCAGGCGCCGTGGGAGCCGACCGTCGGCTACTGGGAAGACGGCCGAGGCGACCCAGACCCATGGGGAGAACGGCGCATCGATCTCATCCTCGCCACCCGCCCCACGGCGCGGGGGCTGGTCAGCTACCGCCTCCACCGCACCGCCGCCGCGCTCGAAGCCTCCGACCATCTCTGCCCCGTGGCAGACGTCTCCCCCGCCGCCTTCACCGAGGGGTGCTGAGGTGCGGGCGTTCATGAACCCCAAGCGCCTCTGGGGCAGCGAAGACGGGCCGGACGCGAACTGGATCCGCCCGCACGTTCTGTGGCTGCCACACGAGCAGCCCCAGGTCCTGACCTACCTGCGGGAAGTGGCGGACGTCATCGCCCCGTACACCGACATCGTGGCCCCGGTCGCCGAACCGGACTGGCACTGGACGGTCCAGGCCGCCTACTCGCGCGGCGCCGACGGCCGCTACACCGACACCGCAGCCCTGGACCTGGCGGCGAAGCATCTCCAGGACCAGCTGAAAGACCTGGCCCCGTTCGAGGTGTACGTCGGCCCGCCAGCCGTCAGCCGCTCGGCGGTAATCACCCGCGTGCTGCCCGTCGGGGAATGCGACGGCCCCGATCCTGGGAGTGTCCCCAACCAGCGGGTGCGCAGCGGCCTGGGCGCCGCGGGCCTGCTGATGCCCCCGGCGGCGGAGCACCGCTGCAGTCACCTCACCTCGGCCTACGGCTCGACCACGACGAACACGCCACGCCTGGCCGCCCGCGCGGATGATCTCGCCTCCACCCTGATCCACAAGGCCCGCCGTCACATCACCGCGACGGTCTCCTCGGTGTGGCTGGTGTGGGAACGCCAGCGCCCCCAGGACGTCCGATACACCTTCGAGCGAGTGCACCAGCTTCACCTGCAGGGAGCACCCGTACGCGCACCTGGCCAGGCAAGGCGGCAAGGGTGACCGCGAACCGCAGACCGCGGACAGCAGCTGCCCGCCCCCGAGCTATCGGCATGTACGTCGTGGCCGGGGTGCTGTTCGCCGCGGCGTGGATCTTCTTCCTCTGGTTGCTGGTGCAGGTCCTGGGATAGCCCGGGTCAGCCAATGCGACGTTGACAGTCCGAGAAGCAGGAGGTTCCTGTGAAACCGTTCGTCCCCGCCTTCGCGGACCGCCCCTGGAGAAGCGGTGCCTCCGCTCTCCAGCTCTACGCGATCCCGGAGTTGTCCATCGATCACGACTTGCGGGGCCTGGTCACAGCGTGCCGGACGGCGCTCAAGCCATACCCGATCCAACCCCTACCCGACCATCTGCTGCATGTCACCCTTGAGATGATCACGGATGCCCCTGCCGATCGGATCACCGACGCCGAGCGAACGGAACTGATCACCAGCCTGGACAACCACCTGGCCGCCATGTCGGCATTCCGCCTTCTCGCCGGATCACCCGTCGCCAACAAGGCAGGCGCCTACCTGGACTGCTGGCCCGACGACGGCCTCAACACGCTGCAACAGGCCGTCCGTTCCGCCGTGCGCGCGGTGCGCGGCCCGGAAGCCGTGCGTTACAGCGGCGGCCGACCGCACTGCTCCCTCGGCTACAGCTACGCGAACGGCGACTCCGATGCCCTGCAGTCCGCGCTGCGCGCGATCAGCCCCAGTCACGCCCCGTTCACCGTCGTCGCAGTGGTGCTGGTGGAGGTCACATTCACCCTGACCGAGACCGCATCCCTGGCCGAAGGAACGCAACCAGCCTGGGACTTCGACTTCACCCCGCTCCACACGATCGCACTGACCGGACCGGGCACCCCGGTTCCCAACTCCTGACATGCCCCGCCCCGCCAAGGAGATGGAACCTATCCCTTCCTGCCGGACGAGCGCGCGCCTGAGTTCGCCATGGGCGTGCCGATGTACGTCGGCCTGACCCCCTACGGCCTCGTCTGTCCCGTGGCGAGCCGAATCGCCGCCGTCCCGGGACAGCCTTGCTCCGCTCGTGGTGTTTGTAGCCTCCGAGGGGGAACAGCGGCGCATCGCTGCCAGACCCAGCCTGGGCAGCGCATTGGAGACCTGGACAGCGGCCTGAAGGCCGTGCCGTCCCCGCGCCTCCGCCGACGGGGCAAGACGTCCTGCCGCTCCCGGATTTGCCTGATGGCCTATAGATAGGAGTCGCGGCTCGTTCTGCCTCACTCGCGCAATTCCGAGGCCCACTCCGGCACCGGCTTACCGCAGAGGCAGCAGCCAACTATCGTGACGACCAGCGGTATTGCCGATCAACGGCCACCCGTTCTTGGGCTGCGTCGCTCCGAGAACATCGGGGGCCGCCTACCGATGGCCAGCAAGGAAGAGAGAGCCTCGTGGGCAGGACTGAGTACTACCACGACCCGAAAGCGCCGAAGGCGAACACGCTCATCCCGGCTAGCAACCTGCTGGTCGTCGACGAAGCTGGCGCGATCCTGCTCCAGCGGCGCCGTGACACCGAACAGTGGGCCCTTCCCGGTGGCGCCCAGGACATCGGCGAGACCGCCGCCGAATGCGCCATCCGCGAATGCGCCGAGGAAACCGGGATCCTCTCCGAGATCACCGGGTTCCTCGGCGTGTATACCAACCCGCACCACATCGTCGCCTACGACGACGGCGAGATCCGCCAGCAGTACGAGACCACCTACATCGGCCGCCCCATCGGCGGCGAGCCCACCATCAACGACGAAGCCGACGGTGTTCGCTTCGTCCAGCCCGCCGACCTCGACGGCTACGACATCCACCCCAGCATGCGCCAGCAGATCGGCGACTACCTCGCCGGCACCTACCCGGTACGACGCGCCTGTACGTAGCCGGTCGTCCGGCCACGCGGCGGTCAGCACGGACCTCGACGCCACGCCTCTCGGATGACCGAAGACGTGCCGCCCGGCCCGGAATGTGGTCCGGACGGCGCACGGTGGGCCGTCAGGGTCCGACGGGGTGGTGCGCTTCCAGGGCCCAGCGCACCCACCGCGCGGCCCGCCGCATCTTGGGGCCCTCGTACGGCTGCTCCAGCGAAGGGACCAGCGACAAGTCGTAGAGTTTCCCGGGGTGCTGGTACTTCAGCAGGTGAGCCAGCAGGCGTGCGAGCGAGTCTTCGGTGTCGGTCACATCGTGGCCTCGGGCACGCACGCGGTCGGCCATGTCGCTCTCGTGCTGGGTGAGGCGGTCCATGCCCTCGTGCTGGGTGAGGTGGCCCATCTGCTTGTGCACGGCAGTCAAGTCGTCGGCGGACAGAGCCGTCGGTGTGCCTGCGGAGAGCGGCCAGGGGCCGCCGTAGAGCACTAGGGCGCAGGTCTCCATCGCGAACGCCGACAGGTATTCCTCGCCCGGTTGCGGCCACCGTGCTACGAGCAGGCGCCCGGCGCAGTCGATTGCCTGTTCCCAGCGTTGACGTCCCGGGTGCCCGGGCGGCACGAGCTCCACAAGGGCCCAGGCCCTGTGCCACGGCCCGACCGTCTTCGTCTGCGACATGGCTCTCACGATAGGGCTCGGACGCGCGTGGCGGGATCGCTTGGCCCGATCCAGCCGGACATCGGCCGACAGCACATGGCTGGCGTACGCCGTGGGGGCGGCGGGCGGGCCCGCGGGTCGCCAGCGAAGCCCCTTCGCACGGAAGTCAGCCGCCCACCGAGCCCCAGCGCACGAGGCCCGGGGCGGCGCGGGCGTCGGGACTTGTGGCGGCCCGTGCCCGCACCTCCGTACCGTAGGAATCATGAATGCATCTCCGACTGCGCCGCCGGACCGGCTGAGTGAGATCGCCCTGCTGCTCAACCGCCGCCAGTGGTGCCCCTCACCAGAGGAACGGGAGGCTGGGGCCGCGTTCTTCCACCTGCTCCGCCGGGCAGAGCGGCGCCGGCGGCCGGAGTTCCCACGCGGCACGCAGCCGTGGGAGCAGACCTGCACCGAGGCGGTCGCGGCCGGTGCGGAAGGGGTGTGGCGGACTCGGGAAGAGCTCCTGACAGCCTGGCGTGATCGGCTGGCCGCATCGCCGATGCGGGAGCTGCTGGAGATGTACGCCGGCCTTGGGCAGCCGCTGCTGGACCACGCCCAGTGCCTTGCGGCGGCCTGGCGCGATGCCGACCTGCCCGAGCCTGCAGCGGACCGTGTTGAGGCCGAATCACGGCGGCTGGGTATCGCGGCGGACACGGGCCGGATGGCTCTGCGCTACGATCACGCCTGCCGGTGGGAGGAAGCCCAAATGTCCGTCGCATTGCGCGGCGAACTGGACACGCTTTTCCGGCGATTGGGCACGGTGCGCTCCACGGTGATGGCTGCGGTGAGCGGGGACGTGGACTTCTGAACCGCCGAGGGTGGGTGTGAGGAGCCAACCGATCAGGCGGCGGGTCTCCGCAACGGAGGGCATAGAAGCGCAGCAGACGATCGCGGACGTCACGGCAGCGATCCGCAGTCACCTTGGTCTTGAAACGGCCGTGATGCGCTTGCGGGCCAGGCATTCGCACCGCCACCCGATTACCGTTTCTCAGGACAGCCGCGTCTGGGTCCTCGTCGGTGTACACAGCAAACACGACGGCCAAGAGGACGTTGGGCAGATCCGCGTCGAAGAGCGGATCGAGGTCAACGGGCCAGACGGGGACCTGCAGTTCCGCGGACGCATCGACCGCCACCTGCCCCAGGGCACGTTGCCGTCTCCATAGGCACGTCTGCCAGAGCGGTTACGAGGTTTTAGGCCGTCTCCACGGCTATGGCTGAATCTAGGCGCATTCCACACGGACCGCTGCCCGAACTCGAATGCTGGCGCGAACCTCGCGCGAGGGCGACGCCGCCTGTTCGACCTCCTCGGACTCTGTCACAAGTAGTCGTCACCCAGGTCGGCACGGGGAATCTCGGGCAGCCGCGGCCATCTGGCGGGTTTGCAGCCATCCACCCGGATTCGGTAGCTCTTCCGCCCTTCCACGACATCCAAATCTGGTGGCGGCTGTGGGAGCTGCGCCGAAGCAACGGGACGTTCGAGCAGCTCACTGGCCTTGCTCCGCCACCAGATCGCCCATCCCTCCAGCGCGGAGGGGAACAGCGGTGCGGGCGCCCCTTCTTCTCCCCGCATCACGACGACGAAGCCCGCATCATCGTCCACAGGGCTACGCACGCCGAGCAGCTGGCGGGTGCGCATGGCCACCAGGCAGGTGCGGTCGTCGATACGGATGCCGATGGTGTGCGCCGCGATGTACCTGCGCATCATCGCGTCGAGGACGAGTTCGGGCGGATCGCTGTCGAAAGCCCGCCCGATGATCACGCTCGACTCATTCGCCGCCCGCCGCTCCTGAAGGTCGTTCTCGCGCCGCATCCTCAATTGGTAATCCGGGTTCGTAACCCTCGCCATGCGGCGCTCCAGCACACGGAACGGCAGCGGTGCCGTTCCCAGGGTGTGCAGGGTGAGGGTGTCCGGAGGGGCGCAATCATTCCCGCTGTCATCGGGAATCGCGTACCGCGTGAGGTGGATCGCAAGGACCTCGCCTCCATGCACACGGCCAACCGCATGGGTGTCGACCCGCACCCACGGATCCCACACCCCAGGCATCACCGCCACCAGCGGATCACTCAACCGCTTCCCTCCTCCCGAGTTGCCCCGCACCGGTTCTACCTGCCCTTGCATCAAAGGTACTTCGCGCTCGCGTCTGTTGCTGGCAGCTCGAACCCTTGAGGCTCGGATGATCCCCGCGACGAGCAGAAAACCGTGTTGGACCATGCCGCACCCCGGACAGGAGTGGCACGGACTGTCCTGGCCCAGCGGTCAGCGGGGACGTGGATTTCTTCCGTCCGCCGGGTTGTAGTGGTCCACGCCGAACACGTACATGCAGTCTGCGCACATCCGGATCCAACAGTCATTACATCCGTTGTAGCAGTCCAGGTCCTGGCAGGTTTCACGGCCAGGACAATCAGCGGGGAAGCGAGGGACGGCAGCCAGCCAGGCGCGGTATTCGGGGATCTCATGGACTGTCTCGCGGGCGGCGCAACCGTGGGGTAGTCCCCCGAACTCTCGTGCACCCCGCAGTAGGGTGGGGCTCAGGGCTGGCGCAGACGGTGGCGATGGCGCGGGCCGTTTGGCCGTAGCGCTCACGAGTCCTGGCCGTTCGCTGGCGGATCGCAGCCTTTCGGGCCTGATCAGCAGGCACAGGCCGCTCCAGGCATGAGAAGAGACTCAGGAGCGCGGCGCGAAGCACCTTGTTGAACCGGCGGAGCCGTTGTCACTGGGCCGGCGCGATGGCTCGGAGGAGAGACTAGCTGGTCAAGAGTTCCTTCGGTCCTCTCAAACCTCAACGGCACGCACTGAATCTTCGGTGGCACTGGACAGCGAATGGGACTGTCCTTTCTCACCGAAGCCAGTCGCTGTGTCACCCCGGACCTGAGCCAAGGGCGCTGGGGAGATGCAGGAGCAGGCCCCGACATCCAGAACCTCGGCGAGATCCAGGGCCGAACGGGGTCCTGGATCTTGGGCCCCGCATAGAACCGAAGTCAGTGAGCCTTTTCAGCGTTGACGCTCCAGGGTGAGGATGGCTGCGGCGATGACGGTCATGCGGTTCGGGCTGCAGCGGGCCCGGCGGAAGATTCGCCAGGACTTCAGCCTTGCGATGCTTCGTTCGACCGGTGCTCGTGCGGCTGACAGGGCTCGGTTGATCGTTCGCTGGGTCGTGGTGAGGTCCCGCCCGGGAAGCCGTCTGATGGGTGTGGTCACCCAGGGGCCGGCGCCGATGTAGGCGCGGTCGGCGAGGACGGGGACGCCCTGGCGTTCGCAGATCCGGATGATGCGGTGGGTGCGGGCCGCGGTCAGGTCATGGCTGCGACCGGGCAGCGCGGGTGAGACCCACAGCAGCTTGCCGGTGGGGCCGGCGACGACCTGCACGTTCACGCCGTGACGGCGATGCTTCTGGGAAAAGTCGGCCCGGCTGTCACCGACACGGTCGCACTCGACGAGCGTCCCGTCGAGCAGAATGTGATCGGGATCGGTTTCCCGCAGGACCCGCAGCAGTCCGGGCGCCCGCCGGGAGAGGTGGCGGACGACGGCCGTGACGTAGGCGTGGGCGGTGCCGACGGATATCCCGAAGCCGGCGGCGATCTGAGCGAGCGTGTCATGCCGGCGCAGGTAGACCAGGCCGACGAGCGCACGCTGGTGAGGTCGGAGCTTGCAGCGGCGGTCACCCTCACGGGTGACGATGAGCATGGATACCCACTCGACCAGGGCGTGAGGCAGGTCGAGTGCGGCAGGATAGGGAACCAACGAGGCTCCTGTGCTACTGAGTTGAGACGTCGAAACACCTCTCTCAACGGCACAGGAGCCTCGTGCGTTGCGGGACACCGGCCGTCACCCGATCAGAGGCCACTCTGAAAAAGCTCAGTGTGCAATCACGATTTCCAAGCCGCTGTCGGAGACTTGGGCCGAGATGCTGTTGAAGTCGGCAACGACGGCGTCGGCATCCAGGGCCTCGACAGCGTGCGTAGTGGTGAGCGCTATCGTCCTCATGCCGGCCGCGCGCGCAGAGGCAAGGCCCGCTGGCGCGTCCTCGAACACAACGCACAGCGAGGGGTCCACGCCGAGGCGTTCAGCGGCGAGCAGGAAGGGCTCCGGGTGCGGCTTGTGACAGGTGACGTCCTCAACGGTGACGAGGCATTGGGGCTGGATGCCCACTTGGGACAGACGGGCCTCAGCCACACGGCGGGTGCCGGATGTCACCACCGCCCACCGGGTTGGGGGCAGACTGGCCAGGAACTCCTTTGCCCCGGTCACCAACGTCACGCCGCCGGCGTTGGCGTCGGCCACCTCGGCGTTCTCGAGCCGTGCAACTGCCTCTGCCACCTGCTCAGCGGGCAAAAGGTCCGCGACGATCGCGGCAGCCGGGCGGCCGTGCACCTCGACCTGCTTCACATCTTCCAGTGTCATGCCATAGTCCGCAGCCCACTGGGTCCAACAGCGCACCACGGAGCGCAATGTGGATACCAGGGTTTCGTCACTGTCGAACAGCAGAGCTTCGGCTGAGATTCTCACCCGGGAATCCTACATGCAGTTTGCATTCGCGCATCCCGGATAGCCGCGACGGCAGCGCGGTGGTCAGCGGTAATGCCAGGAAGTCTGGGTGATCCAGTAAGGCACATCACAGCTGACACGCCTGCATACAGAAGTCAGGGCAGTGGCGCCGCGAGCCAAAAGGCTTCCAGATCCGCGAGCCCGAGCACGCAAGCCCGCAAGCGGGATTGGAACAATGAGGACAGGCGCGGCAAAAGGTACACATAGCCCTCGATGAGTCGTGGGACACATTTTCGGCCACGGCACACCGATCGGGGCTTAACCTGTCGCAGGAAAGTGCCCGCCAATGCATAAAATCCGCAGGTCATCTGGGTGGCGACTGCGCCGCGAGGCGAATCCGCACCTCCCGACGGGTGACTGAGGCGCGCGGCCCCCTCTATAGGGTGCAGGGGGACGAAACCGGTTCGCCAAGTCCACCTTGCCCCCAGCTCAGGATGCATGCCTGGCGGACTGCGCCCGAATGAAGATCGTTTCTCTAGGCGTTCGCCGATGAGTGCCACTGAAGGAATTCTCATGTTCAGCACCGCGCAGCAGAGTGGCCACGTGACCCACTCCGCCGCCGCTGCCGCTTTGCAGTGCACGGCTAGGCAAATCCATCTGCCACGCCGTCACCAAAGCGCAAGTCGCCTATCGGGCAGGGCACCTCGCACCTTCGGCCCGGCCGCGGTCCGTTGACATGCCGTGGCCTCGCGACCGCGCTGCGAACTCTCCCTCGAAGTCATGGATGAGTGAGGAGCACCCGATAGCACCGGTGCGCCGCTTGTTCGCCGGCGGCGAGATACGCCAGTTGAGCCGGTACTGCAAGAAGCAACTGCTGAACTTTCCCCTACCCGATCCGTTCACCCTCGACGGCCTGGTCTCCAACATAGAGTTGGCGCGCAACTGCTCTATCCAGCTTGTGACGTTGGGATCTGCGGGAACCGACCTTCGCAGCCCGTGCGGTCTGCGCATTCACACAGGACCCACAAATTTCATTTTGTACAGACAGAAACCAACACCAAATCAGACATTTCATTCAATCTGTCACGAACTATCCCATCTATGGCTTGACCACGGGAAGGACAGCGCGGGCGAGAGTCAATTGCCTGAGAGCTTCCAAGCCTTCCTGTTCGGACGCTTGGGTGCAGGCGAGGCGATGCGGGCACGCGTGCACTACGACAGTCGCGACGAGCGCGAAGCGGAGCTGATGGCGTCGCTCATCCGCCAGCTCATCCGACAGCAGGCCGGTCGCGGAACAGACCTTGTCAGTGCCATGGAAGCCAGCCTTACTCATCCTCTTGCCCCACTGCGGCCCGGCCGCCCGTCGTAAGGACCTCTCATGCTGGGCCTCTTCATCCTCTGCGTATGCCTGGAGATGACGGCCGTGGCTCTCTGGCGTCTGCCAGCGCTCCGCTACAGCGACCCGCTACGCCGCACTTTGTGGGGCTGTAGCGCTGGCTTCGCTGTGGCTCTGTGGGCCAGATTCCCGCCGGTCAAGGCTGCCTTGGACTGCGTGGCCGTCGACTTCAGCGCCTTGGTGAAGTACTTCTTCTCCATGATCGCTTCACTGGCGCTGCTGAATTACGCGGTCACCAGCTACGGCGCCCAGAGTGATCCGCCCCGACACATAGTCATCTGCCGGACGGTGGCGGTCGTCTCACGACAGGCGACCGTCGTCGTCATCCCAACGATGGTCGTGCTCTTTTTCACCGTGGTCGACCGCTCCCACCCCACCCATGACTTCGCTGCCGACCACGCGGGGCAATGGGGGGCAGCGGTCTTCATGACGTTGTTCTACCTGTATCTCGGCTCGGCGGCAGCAACGTGTGCCTTCCAATGGGGGCACGTGGCCCGGCGAGCGGAGACGAAATCGCTGCGCGCCGGACTCACCCTCGGTTCAGCCGCGACATGGTTGTACGCAGCGTACTCGGTGGTCCGCGTGTCCTTTATGTGGCTGGCGATGTTCGTGCACGTCGCTCCGCCAGTGGAACAGGTGGCCGGCAAGGCTGGCGATCTACTGAATGTGGCGGCCGCCGCTCTGTTCGCTACGGGAGCCAGCCTGCCCACCACCGGCGTCGCCGCTCAGCGCTGGCATACATGGCGACTCCTCTATCGCCTTCACCCCTTGCGCAAGGACCTGGCGCGGCAGTTCCCGGAGTTCAGCTTCCAACCCCTGTCATCACCCTTCCGGGAGGCGACACGTCTTGCACCCTCACTAGACATACGGCTGGATCGGGCGATCCAGGAATGCGGCGATGCCGTCGAGCAGCTGCGCCACTACGCAACAGAGGACCTGTGGTCGGCAGTCGAGGAGGCGACGGCTCACCACGCAGATCCCGAGGCTGCGACGGAGGCGTACTGGATCGCCGCAACATTGCGCTGCGCCCACGCCCACCAGCGCAGTGCGCTCCCGGCCGCGCCCCTTCCGATGAAGCCTTTCCCGGACAGCCAGGCCGAGGCCCGCTGGCTGCTGAGAGTTCAGGGCATCTACGTCGACCTGCCTACGGGAGTCATCGACGAGATCCTCGTCCGTGCTGGCCGGCCGCACGGCAGCAGCAAGCACTGCCTCATCAGCGTCGGCAGCGGCCGACCCTGATGGTAAGTGCAGGCCGTGAAGGCCGCCCTACTGGCCGTCGGGGGCGTCGTTAGCGCGCATTTCCCGCATCACCAGCTCGGCAGCAACTGCCAGCATCTCCTCGGAGATACCGCCGCCACCGCGAGCGTTGATCGTTACCCGCCCCTCGCCAAGTCCCTGTGCCAGGAACCGCAAGCGCTCCATGATTTCCCGTTCCACCTGTTCACCTGTCTGGAAGTGAAACGGCGGTACGCCCAGAGCGTCAGCCAGCCCTTCATACACCGTGCCCAGAGGAAGACCGGCGAGGATCTCCTCTGCAGACTGCTGTTCTGTGCGCAGCGCCTCGATCACCGCCGGCGCCACGATTTCGGCTTGCGCCTTCCGGTTGATGGCAGCCGCAAGCTCCTCATCACTCATCGGTCGCGTACGCAACAGAGCTCGCAGCTTCTCGCCCACAGTGCCCGATGCGGGACGACCGGCCACCAGACGATTCGCAGGCATGATCCCGAAAGACACGTCCTGCGCGGCTTCAAGTTCCGCCAGGCTGACGCCGTACAACGCCGCGGCGCGCTCAGCGATGTCGACGGCGAGACGTCGCTTGCCGCCCTCGGCGTTACCCAGGGGCACTCGGCTGATACCAAGAGCCTTGGCCGCCTGCGTCTGCGAGTACTCCGCATCTGCTCTCAAACCGGCGAGGTCCGGGGGGCCAATGCGCTCGAACAGCACATCGACGCTCTGGCCCAACGCCCGCGCGATAGCAGGAAGGCGCTCCGGCGGGGGCGTGGCCTTGCCGCTCTCCCAGTCCGCGACCGCGACCTTGCTGACCCCCAACGCATCGCCGAGATCTTGCTGACGCTGCTCAGCGGCACGGCGCGCCGTGCGTAGGCGCCGGCCGTTGAAACTCCGCAGTGAGGACACCAGGCACTCCGGACGTGAGGAAGGCGGGGACTAGACCACCTTAGCGCCCACCGTTGAAGCCGCGAGCGAACTCAGGTAGATTCTCGAATCATCCAGGAGGAGCGCCCCTGCTCCCCCACCTAGCCTTCCGCTCCGGAGTTTCTACATGCCCTTCACCGGCTCGCCGCCAGCGATACTCACCGACAGACCACTTCCCCTAGAGAGCATCGGCAGCTGGTCCATGATCACCCATAGCGGCTATCCGGTTCACCTCCTTGATGGCTGCATCCCGGCCTAACCCTGGGAGCGCACCGGAGGTTCCAAGGACGACCTCCTCATCTGGCACGCTTCCCATCCGCCGCCACTTGCCGACGCCCTTCTCTGCTACTTGTACCGCAGCCTTTAGCTAAGTCTGGATCTTGTCGCAGCGTCCGCATATGTTCGTCGTCCCCCGCCGGGCCCCTCGCCCGGCGCCAGAGACGAGGAGGAACTGCGTGGGCCTTACGCGGACCGGCCGGGCCGGGTAACCCGGAAACCAGCGACGGCGCCTGAGAGGTGCAACTCCCAAGCGCCGAACGCCAAACGGAACTCCTGCCTGTGCAAGGGCCGGAGATTTACCCACCATCACCGCACCGGGCCAATTCCCAAACACACCCCGGAGCGGCGCTCACTTCAGAGGAGAGTGTTGCATGCGCACTGCCCTGCGCAAAAGGTCGGTTCGCTCGGCCAGCGCGGCAGTCTGCCCCCCCTCCGCCGTCCCCCGGACACCGGTCCGGCGGGGCCCGCTCGGGCTCCGCGGCGGAGGTGGGGCCTGATGGCTCGTATTCGCACGGTCAAGCCTGAGATGTTCGAGTCGGAGTCGCTGGCTGAGTGCTCGGTCACCGCGATGCTCACCTTTATCGGGCTGCTGACGCAGGCCGATGACTCCGGCCGACACCGCGACCACCCCGCGATCATCGCCGGGCGGCTGTGGGCGCTGCGCCCGGAGCACAGTGCCGCGCACGTTGCGCAGGACCTGGAGGAACTGGCCGCTGCCGGGCTGATCTGCCGGTACACCGGATGCGACGGGCGCGGCTGGCTGCACATCACCACGTGGGAGCGGCACCAGAAGATCGACCGCCCGTCCGCCTCCCGTCTGCCGCGGTGCCCTACGCACCAGGCGGGCCACAAGTGCGGTGGGTGCGGTGCCGCCCAGTGCCCCGGCGTGACCCAGCGCCCTTCCCGGGGCGCTTCGGCGATGCCTCGTGGAGCCCTCGCCGAGGACTCGTCGAAGGCTCGTGGAACCCTCGCTCAAGCGTCGGAGGCGGCTCCCGCGACCTCGGCGGCCTTGTCCGAGCCCCCGGCGGCTCCAGCGGAATCCGCCCTTGCCCATGTGCACGGTACGGCCGGTCCCCGTATCCGGACGCCCGATGTTTCCGCAGGTCAGGAAGCATTCATCGAGAGCTCGTCGACTCCTCGCCGAAGCCTCGACGAACCCTCGGCGTCTGGATCTAGGATCTTGGATCCTGGATCTTCCCTAAAGGGGCGCGAGGCGCCCGCATCCGATGCCTCCTCGGGCAAGGTTTCGGCGAAGCATCTGGTGGGCGAGTACGTCCGCGGTTGCAACCGCCGCCCTCCGGAGGACTTCCTCGCCCATCTGGGCCGACGGATCAACGCCCTGCTGGAGGAGCGGTTCGAGGCCGGCGACATCCGCGCCGCGCTCGACAAGCTGCGGGCCAAGAGCCTGCATCCGAGCGTGCTGCCGAGCCTGGTGAACGAGGTCGTCAACGCCGCGCCGCAGTCCGCAGCGGCGCTGGTGTCCGCCTCCGGCACGGGGCCCTGGGCTAGCACCGGAACCTCCTACACGCCCTATCTCAACCTCACTGCCGAGCCCACGACGTTTGGAGGCAGCCTGTGACCCGCGCCCGCTACGCCGACCCGCAGCCCGCGATCTCCGAGCGGCTGCGTGAGCGTCTGGAGGCCAAGCTCGCCGAGCGCGGCCTGGACCTGGAGCGTCCGCTGCCGGACACCCCTGAGCCGATCCCGGCCCTGGAAGCCGCCCAGGCCCGCATCCCGGTCGACTACCGCGCCGCCCTGCCCGAGCACCCGGACGTCGCGGCGTGGGTGAACACCATCGCCGGCAACGCCAGGGTGCCGAACGCTGAGGGGATCAACCCGCACTACGGCAGCGCGGGGCGCAGGGAGGTCACCCACGGGCCCAGCCTGCTGCTGTGGGGCTCCACCGGTGCCGGCAAGACGCACCAGGCGTTCGGCGCGATCCGCGCCCTGACCGCCGCCGGGTGCGGGGTCCACTGGCACGCCACCACCGCCGCCGACCTCTACGCCGACCTGCGTCCGCGCGCCGGGGCGGATCCCGAGCACATACTGCGGCGGATCATGCGGATCCCGCTGCTGCTGCTCGACGACCTCGGCGCGGCCAAGCCGAGCGAGTGGACCGAGGAGATCACCTTCCGGCTGATCAACTGGCGCTGCCAGAACCGGCTGCCAACGATCTTCACCAGCAACATGCCGCCCGTACGTACCGACCGGATGCCCGCACGCCAGGCGGTGCTGCGCGACAAGGTCGGCGACCGCGTGCTCTCCCGCCTGTCCGGCATGTGTACCGCCGTCGAGTTCACCGGGCCCGACCGCCGTTTCCAGCGCCCCTGACCTGAACCTGCGCCGCTGATCCCCTCGTGCGGCCCTGCCCGCCGCACCCTGTCCCGCCTCGCCGCACACCGCCGCACCACGGTGCTGCCTGCCCGCCTTCCTGCGAGGCGACCTCGGAGACTCCCTTGCGCTACAAAACCACCAATGACTCCCCCGCGCCGGACCTGCGGGGAACCGGCGACCACAGCTGGCACGCACGGGGCGCCTGCCACGGCATGGCCCCAGCCCGCGCCGACAAGCTGTTCTTCCACACCGTCCGTGACCGCCGGGCCATCGCCGAGGCAAAGCAGATGTGCGCCACCTGCCCAGTGAAGAAGGACTGCTTCACCTACGCGATCGACCACCAGGTCATCTTCGGCATCTGGGGCGGCCTGACCGACAAGGAACGCCAGCAATGGCTGAAGAAGCGCGGTGAGCGCCTGGACTACGACCGCGTACGCGCCACCCTCCAGGGCCGCGACGTCCCCCTGAGTACGGCGGAGCGCAGCACCGTCATCCACCAACTGTGCCTGCGCGGCTGGAGCCCGGAGCGTGTAGCCCACCGGATGAACGCCGACCTCGACTGGACCCGCGACCTGATGCGCGAAGCGGCCCGCGCCGTCGAGGCACGCGACCTGTACTGGGGCCTCGTGGAGGAACCCGACGGCACCCTGCGCGAGCCTCGCCCGCACGAGCAGCACATGGCGACGCACGGTCGCGAGGTGCAGTCCCACGCCCTGATCTCCTCGCTCGGAAAGGCCGCATGACCCACCGCACCGCTGCACACCCCGCCGTCGCGCCCGTCGGCTTCTGGGACCGCCTCGCGATCGTGGTCCTCGGCCTGGCCGGATGCGCCCTCAGCTACGACGCCCTGCAGCAGATGGCCGTCGCCATCCACATCCGCGGATTCCTCACCTACCTCTTCCCGCTCGTGATCGACGGGTTCATCGCCTACGGGGTGCGGGCCCTGCTGGTTCTCTCAGAGGCTCCGCTGCGTGCCCGGCTCTACGTCTGGGTGCTCTTCGGTACCGCCACCGCAGCAAGCATCTGGGCCAACGCCCTGCATGCGGTCCGCCTCAACCAGCAGACCATCCGCTCCGGTCTGCAGCTGGGAGACACGGTCGTCGCCGTGCTCTCCACCCTCGCCCCACTCGCCCTGGCCGGCGCGGTCCATCTGTACATCCTCATCACCCGCTACCACCCGGCCGACCAGGATCCAGCGAAGGCCCCGGCGGACCACCCGGCGGTCCGAATAGAGGCGACAGGGTTTGCCGAGCGCCTGCGCGCGGACCAGGCCGGAATAGACCACGGTGACGGACGAGCAACCCTCCTCGGTCCGCCCGAAGGGCCTGGTCCGGTGGGCGCGGACCAGGGCGCCCCGACGGACCAGACGCCGGACCACGAGCAACCAGAGACCGCAGTCGACGACACGAGGACCACAGACCAACCGGCCGACTCCACCCCTGCGGACCAGCGGACCAACCCCGCACCGCACGAGCCGGACTACGGAGCGGGCCAGGTCGCGGACCATGATGGTCCCGCTGCGGACCAGCAGAGCGCCGCTGGTCCGCAGGAGGCCGACAGTGAGGGGCGGACCAGCAACGCCGCAGGCCAAGCGGCCCCAGGACCACATGGTCTGGCGGACCACGAGCGGGCGGACCACGTACGCGGACCGGCCGAAGGGTCTGGTCCGGTGAGCGCGGACCAGGGCGCCCCGACGGACCAGATGCCGGACCGCGAGCACCCGCAGACCGCAGACCACGACACGCAGACCACGGACCAACCAGCCGGCCCCGCGCCTGTGGACCGCGACGCCACGGCTGCGGACCAACGGACCACCCCCGCACCGGACCAGCCGCTGGACCCACCGGCGGACCAGGACGAGGGCGAATCCTCGGGCGGACCGCAGGGGGCGCGGACCGCAGTCCACGACGCCTCGGCGCCGGACCTGCGGACCAAGCCCGCAGACCAGGACGAGGTCCCGTGGGAAGTAAAGGTCGAGGTCGCGCGCAAAGCCGCCCTCGAAGAAGGCCGGATGACCCGCCGGGCCATCCGACCGCACCTGCGCAACGCCAACATCACCGTCAGCAACGAGCTGTTCAGGAACCTCCAGGCCGCCCTCTACGCGGACCCGACGCTCGCCCACCTGCCCCGAGACACAAGGAGAGCCCGATGAGGACCTGCGAGCGCTTCGAGCGCATCAAGAGCGGCTACGAGCGGGACATCACCTACCTGCGCAACCACTCCCAGCGCAGCCAGGGAACAAAGGCGGCGAAGACGAGCGCGACCAACGCCCTCGCCGTGAAGTCGCGCATGGCCAAAGCCCTAGGCCAGCACTTCGAAGGCTGCCCGATATGCGGATGACCAGGCGATAACCGCAGGTCAAACGCCCTATCCCCCTGACGCGGTGGCCCGGCTCGGCGCCGGCCACCGCCCCGGCCCTGGAGGACCCGCCATCCGCTCCCGTACGTCGATCCCGACCGCAGCCGAAGCGAGCGCCTGGGCTGAGGTCCTGGTCCGCCGCCGTCTCCTGCACGCCGCCGTGCTGGCCCCGACCGGTCAGTGGCTCGTGCAGAGCGCGCCTGAGGCCCCCGTCCGCGTCCTGGACGGGCCCGCAGCCATGGTCGCTCTCGCCGCCCAGATCCAGCACCACACCCGCACCAAGAGGAACCGCACCCGATGACACGCCCGAACGACCCCCAGTCCCACACCCCCAACGAGGCGGTGACCAACTCCCTCTCGCGGGGAGCAAGTTGGGGCGGAAGCGTAGCTTCCGCCGACCCCGCCCCGAAGGGGTCGGGAGCGGACCTGCACCAGGGGGCGCAGGTCCGACAGGCTTCGACCGAGGGCGGACCGAAGCCTGGGGGGAAGAACCAAGCGAACCGCCGCCCGCGCCGCTCATCCGCCGCGCCGCGCGCCCGTCAGCGTCCGCGCCAGCCGCGCGAGAAGAAGCGCCTGCACCAGCCCAATGCGCGCTTCAACGATGAAGAGTTCGCCCTGATCAAGTCCGCCGCCGCCCAGTCGAATCTGTCCGTCGCCGGCTTCCTCGCCCGCTCCGCCCTGCGCGCCGCCCGCGACCGTGACCGCACCGCCGCCGAGATCGCCGACGACCGCGAAGTGATCACCGCGCTGTTCGACTCCCGCCGCCGCCTCGGCTGGGCGGGCAGCAACCTCAACCAGGCCGTCAAGGCACTCAACTCCGGCGCCGCGGCACCGCAGCTCGAGGACACCATCGCCGCTGTCCGCGCGGCGGCCGACCGCGTCCAGGAGGCCGTATCCCAGGTCATCGCCCGACAGCAGACCCCGGCATGATTCCCAGCATCAACGACCCGGGCGACGACACCGCCGGTCTCCTCTACTACTTGTACGGCCCCGGGCGCGCCGAGGAGCACGTCGACCCGCACCTCGTCGCGTCCTTCGACGGCATGGCGCCCGACCCCGGCCGCAGCGCCGACTTCCATCGCGCCATCAAGGAGCTGGCGGGTCTCATCGATCAGCCCGTCGAGGCGCTCCCCTCACACTCCCGGCCCGCGCTGCCCGTGTGGCACACGTCGGTGCGTGCGGCGCCCGGCGACCGCATCCTGTCCGACGACGAGTGGGCGGACATCGCCCGCCGAGTCGTGGCCGCCACCGGCATCGATCCCGGCGAGGGGGAACCCGGCTGCCGATGGGCGGCCGTACGGCACGCAGATGACCACATCCACATCGTCGCCACCCTCGTGTGCGAGGACGGAAGCCGCCCCGACGACTTCCGCTCCGGTATGCGGGCCCAGGCCGAATGCCGTCTCATCGAGAAGGAGTTGGGCCTGACGCTGGTCAACGCGGGCGACGGCACTGCCGCCAAACGGCCTACCAGCGCGGAGCGCCACAAAGCGGAGCGTCAGGGCAGGGAGCAGACCGCCCGCGAGGAACTGCGTGAAACCGTTCGCCGGGCGGTGGCCGGCGCGGCCAGCGAGGAGGAGTTCTTCGACCGGCTGGCCGCAGCCGGCCTGCTCATCCGCAAGCGCCAAGCGCCCTCCGGTGACCTGTTCGGCTACAAGGTCGCCCTGACCGACGACCGCAACGAGAAGGACGAGCCGGTCTACTTCGCAGGCTCCACGCTCGCCCCCGACCTCTCACTACCCCGCATCCGCGAACGCTGGTCCGCTCCCCAGCAGGACCCTGCAGTCGTTCCGGACGACCGCGCCAGCGCGCCGAGCGGTCCGGCACGGGCACGGCGCCGTGCGGCAGCCGCTGCCTGGCAGGCGATCCTGATCATCGACCACGGCGACGACCCTCACGCCGCAGCCCACATCGCGGCGGCCGGTGAGGTCCTCGACGCCCTCGCTAAAACCTCCGCCGCCCACACCCGCAGGCAACTCCAAGAGGCGGCACGCGCTTTCGAGCGCGCCTCCCGCTCCCACGTACAAGCCGAGCGCGGCCACGACCGCGCCCTGCGCCAGGCCGCCCGCGACCTCGTCTACAGCGGTTCCGCTCTGGGGCGCGGCGAGGACGGCGCCACCACCGCCATGGTGATCGACATGGTCGCCTTCCTTGTCATCGCCGCGGCCCACTGGCACGGCCGGAAGAACCACGCCCAGCAGGCCGCTGCCGCCCGCCAGGCCGCCGAACACCTGCGCGCGGCCTACCAGTCCGCCGCCCAGCACCCGATGGCCGTCCTGCGCCATCGTGGCCGCCGCCTGTCCCAGCCGCTCCAGCGCCGCCAGGCGGCCCACCTGCGCCAGGCAGTACCGGAGTTGGCCGAGCAGGTCCTCGCCGAGCCCGGCTGGCACGCGCTCGCCGCGACCCTCGCCGACGTCGAAGCCGCCGGCCACGAGCCTGCCGCCCTGCTCGCCGAGGCCGTCGCACGCCGCGAACTCGATACGGCCGAGTCGGTCAGCGACGTCCTGGTCTGGCGGCTGCGGCGGCTGGCCGACCTGCCCGCCGACGCCTCCGCCCTGCCCGAGCCGGGCACCGCCACACCGCAACGCTCCGGGCGGCCGAAGCGGACCTCCCCAGGGCGCAACGACCGCCCCAGGAAGACGAGATGATTCCCGATTGTGCAAGTTGCAGCAGGTCAGGACCCTGGGGCACTCTCCGTGTGGCCGATGAACGACGAAGAGGGGGACATATGTTTCGACGCCACGCGGACCGCGAGTTCCGTGACGCCCAGCTCGCCGGCCAGGCGATGCTGCAAATGCACGCGACCTGGCCGACGCCCGACTTCACCGGCCCGGCCGCCGAGCCCGCGCCGCCCGCCCACAGCGGAGGCATCGAGGAAGTGCCCGACTTCCCGCCGCCGGACCTGCGTGTGCCCTCCCGCCACGAGGTCGAGGGACTGATGATGCGCTGGGAGCAGCCGCTCGTCATCGACGGCGAGGTCCGCGAGTGCCCGCAGTGCGGCGCGTACCGGGACTGGGTTGTCTTCAGCATGCGCGACGACACGATCTGGCTGCGCTGCCGTGCCGGCCACAACACCGCCGAGCCGCGTCTGGACCCGGCCTGGTACAACCGCAACTCCGGTCCCGTGGACCACTTCCACCCCACGCTGGACGACGGCCTGCGCCACCTGGGCCACTGACCCGCCTCAACCCCTTCCCGCCGGCAGCGGATCGCGTGTCGGCCCCAGTCAGACCGTCCGCTCCGACACCAAGGGGTTCACTTGCGTCACCACACCACGGCCGCCCTCGTCCTGACTGCACTCACGCTGACCGCCTGCTCCGTCGCCCCCTCCGGCAGCGCGCCGGCGGCGTCCTCCTCGCCCCGCGGTAAGGCCGCCGACGCGAAGCCGCTGTCCTCGGCCGCGCTGGGCAACCGGCTCCTGACTGAGGAGGAGCTGGGCGAGGGGTACGTACGCAAGGCCGAGCGCGCTCAGCACAACGACGACGTCACGGTGATCGGCTGCCCCGCCCTCGCCCAGCTCGGCGGGGACGCGGCGACCGGCCAGAGCCTCGGCTTCCCGAACAAGGCGAAGGCCGCGTTCACCTACAGCGGCGGCAGCGACTCCGAGGTGGCCGAGGAGCTGTACAGCGACACCGCCAACAAGCTGTCCGACGGCGTCGGCCGCATCTTCGACGCGATGGCCTCCTGCCCGACGTACCAGGTCCTCTCGGGCAGCACCGCCATCGACATGACCACCCAGACGAGCAGCGCGCCCAAGCTTGGCGAGGAGCAGTGGAGCCAGCTGCTCACCTACTCCGCCGGCGGCCAGCGCAGCATCGTCAAGCAGACGGCGATCCGTACCGGCGACATCCTGGTGATCGTCTCCGGCTCGCCCGGACTCGTCGACACCCATTTGAGCAAGGCGCTCGCCAAGGCCGAGGCCGCCTCCTAACCCACAGCCGTACCCACAGCCCCGACGGGCCTGGCGTGCAGACGCGGACATGCGGTCCGCGCCCAGTCCAGTACGGGGTCGGGCGCACGCAGGCACCTGGTGATCGCCTCGCCGCTTCGGCGGACGCCCCTGGAGTCAGTCCGGGCAGAGTCGTGTGCCGCATGCTCCCGACCTCGCGCGCCCCCGCACCCGGGGAGGGCAGTGACGGAGCGTGAAGCCGGTCCACCAGAAGCCTTCGGCGTTGTTACGGTGCGGGTGGGCGCCGACCCCGAGCCTATGGGGACAGAACTGAGCCCAGAGGCCCACAAACTGAGGGGACGGTCATGCCGCGCCGCGATACCGGCACCGTTCGGTTCACACTCCTGGTCGCCCTGGCGATCGGGGGCCGTTCTCGCCGGTTGGTTCCTCCCTGAACCGGCCTCGACCGCAGGCGTGGTGATGGCGGCGATCTGTATTGCGGGGATGGCGGTGATCCATGCGGATCTGCTCGACAAGATCAACGAGGAGCGCCGGAAACTGATGCGCCGTGAATTGCGCGAACGTTCCCGGCGTGGCCCGGAAGCCTGACCGCCGCAAGGTCGGGTCATGAACCATGGCCGCCGAGCGCAAAGGCCGTTTCTTTCCGAACACGCGGAAATACCAATGAATTTCCACTTTGACATTCGGCCGGTTCCTCAACTGATCTGCCACGGCGTCGCGCCCGTCGGCTCCGGTGATCCCCGGTACGGCAAAAGCCCGGTGGCCGAGCCATTGAGGCTCGGCCACCGGGCTGGGGTGGATCGGGCAGACTACGGAACGCGCGGTGTGGGCTGACGCATCGCCCCGGGCACGTACGAGGGACGTTGGACGGCCACCAGGCGGTCACAGTGCACCCGTGCGTCGGCGATCCGGTCGCCGCCCGGCAGGTAGACGACGAGGTCCCTGTGACTGTCGCGGATACGGTCGGCCGCGGCCACGACGTGGTGCGTCTCGGCGCACCCCGACAGCGAGTAGGCGTCGCCGACTTGCAGCGCACCGGCGTGGTCGTCGAAGACGTCGAGGTCGCGGTCCTGTCGCTGATGCCACCAGCGGGCCCGTTCACGGGCGCGGGGCAGCGTGTAGGTCTGGCGGGTGACCTCGGCCTCCTGCCAGATACGTCGGCACACCCCGCACTCCTGGGAGGCATCGGCGTTGGGGCCGGAGAGCTGCTGCGCGCACCAGGAGGTGCCCACGAGCGCATCACGGCGGTGGCCCGTGACGAGGTTGCCCCGCCCGCTCGGAGCCCACAGGACACTGTCGTCCACATGACACGGCTCGCCGCTGGGACGCACCAGCTCGCCGGCCCTGCTCCGGAAGGCGTCAAGAACGGTGCTGAGCCTGGAACAGTTGACGCATACCCGGCGCGCGGTGGACGCACGGTCATCGAGCGACTTGCCGCAGTACCCGAGCAGGTGCCCGGGGATCGGCCGGTGCGCGGCGGCGCTCTTGCCCGCGCCCGCAGCCGGGCGGAAGTCCGGCTCACCGCCGGAATGCGACTCCGTGGTGAGGATGAGCCAGGCGCGCGTACAGCTCTGGCACAAGCCGTGCGCCGTGTTCTCGCCGATGGGCTGAAGGTCGGGCGAGTGCGTGGCGCACGCGGTCAGCGGCTGGGCGCCGTTGAGCAGGACGCCGAGGTGGGCGGTGCCGTTCGTACGGCCGATGGCGAGCCGGATCAGCGGCAGGGACAAGGGACCTCCGTGAGGTAGGCAGCGGGGAGAA
Source organism: Streptomyces sp. NPDC023838 (assembly GCF_040639555.1). Lineage (NCBI taxonomy): Bacteria > Bacillati > Actinomycetota > Actinomycetes > Kitasatosporales > Streptomycetaceae > Streptomyces > Streptomyces sp. NPDC023838. The sequence goes on along the minus strand of NZ_JBFAAD010000004.1, from coordinate 93,938 downwards.
GGCGGTCAGGCGCGTACGGCGCACAGGCCGTCGTGGTCGGTGGCGAGGGCGCAGCCGTCCTCGCAGGGGTGACCGGCGCGAGCCTGGGTGGTGTCAGCCCTCTCGTGACAGCTGATGCACCAGGCGGGCGAGGGGACAAGGTCGCGGTTGCGGGCGAGGAAGCCGGCAGAGCCGCAGCATTCGCAGCACGGCGCGCCGGACGAAGGGGATGCGTTCATGAAGGACACCTCTTCCAAGGTCTGAGGCGGGAACGCGGCACGCGGACGACTGGGCCCGGCCGGTGTTGCCGGCCGGGCCCCGGAGTCAGGCGCGGTGGACGATCGTGAGGCGCTCTTCCGCACCGTGCGGCAGCCGGTGGCGTGCCACCGGGACCGGGGAGGCGAGCGAGGCCGCGAACACGGCGACCAGCTCGTGGGGGACGCTCGGGCTGAAGTTCGCGCACCACAGGTAGGGGGCGCCGAAGGTGGGCTCGGCCCATGCCTGCCAGCCCATCAGGTCCTCCCGCAGATCGGCGTCCGCGATTAGGTCCGGCAGCATCTCGAGTGAGACGTGCGAGGCGAAGCCCGGGTCCGTGGCGGCGGTGCGGGGGCGGTCCACGTCACGGATCCAGCCCTGTGCGCTGAGGGCTGCCACCACCGCCTCGGGCTCCTCGAAGCCGGTATCGGGCACCGCGCTGGCGTCGAGCGCGATCAGGAAGTCGGCGAGTGCTTCCGGCGGTATGCCGGTGGTGAAGTAGGCGTTCCACTGCACCAGCGCGCTGTCGGCGTCCGGGCGGGCGGAGATCTGCAGGGCGACGCTCAGGCCGCCGAGCGTGAACGGGCTGCTGGCCAGGATCCATTCGGCGCCGCGCAGCTCGTCCGGGCTCACATAGAGCAGGGTGTCGCGGGAGGTCGGCCACATGCGCCAGCCCAGACCGGTCAGGGTCTCGCCGATCCGCTCGGCGAGGGCGTCGTCGTCACCGGCCAGATGGCGCGGGGTGACCCAGTGCACCGGGAGCGGCGAGGGGTAGGAGGGGTCAGAGGGATGGTGCGGGTGCAGGGGCGCCTCCGTGGGCTCGGGGGTGGTTCACTGCCCGCCGCTGGGGCGGGTGCCGCGCCGGCGGCGCGGCGGGGCCTCGGTCGGTTCGTGCCAGGCCAGCGCGACCGCGACGTGAGGCAGTAGGGGGCCGAACTGTTCGGCCTCGTCCTCGTCCGGCTCGGTGAGGAACAGCACGGAACGGCCCGTCTCGTCACGGGCAGCCGTAACAGGGCCCACGCGGTGGGCCATCGGAAAGTCGGGATTGAGGGCGAACTGCACGACGGCGTTGCGGTCGCAGGCCGACAGCTGGTCGAGCAGGTCGCCGACGGTCGGCTCGGGCAGTGTGCCGAGCAGCTCGGCGTCCTTGGCCTCGGCGATGAACACCACCGGCCGGTCGGCGTCGTCCCGGGTGGGGACCACGCCGCCCAGGCGGCGCACCGTGGGGGCGAAGGGGTTGATCCGCAGACGGACCACCGTGTCGCGGTCGCTGGCGGAGAGGCGGTCCAGCAGGTCGCCGACGGTCAGCTCCGGGGCCAAGACTCATCTCCTTGCAGTAACGGGCGCCCCACCAGGGGACGAGGGAAGGGTACGTGCCGTAGGTGAGCAGAAGATCCGAGCCGCGCGGATGGCTGTGGGGTCACAGCGGCCGGGACGTGGCCAGCACGCGCTGGACCGTGGCCGCGACGATCTCCGCCGGCGTTTCCGTGTCGAAGCGGATCCGGTAGCCGGGGACCGTGGCGGTGCCGGTGACGGCGAGGGCCCAGCCGTCGCCGTCGGTGCCGGGGCGCCCCAGCGGGAACCATCCGAGGTAGAAGCGGCCGTCCTTGCTGCTGACGTGGACATCGGCCCGGTCGTCCACGACGAGGTGGAAGAACTCCGCGTTGAACAGGTCGGTGACCAGCGTCGGCTGGCCGGGTCCCAGCTGCCACGAACACAGCCGCAGGGCCTCGGTGGTGGTGGAGAATCCGGGCGTGGACGCGTCCACGGTCACAGGCATCACCTCTCTGACCTGGTGTTTCGGGGAAGGTCGTCTACGTTGACATGCCCCTGGCGGCTTCCGCCAGTCCTTTCGCGATCTTTCCTGTCTGCCCCCGGCGAACTGCCGGATCCGGCTGCCTTTGGGATCTCAGATCCCGTGGCCGAAGCTCATGACCGATGGCCAAGTAGTGGCCACACGCGAGACCCTCGCCTTCCGAGTCGTAGCCCAGACACCAGGGGACAAGGGACCCGGCAATAGGTTCCGGGGTTCATTTCTCTGCCATTTCCTCGCACTAGGCCCCTCTCATTGCGCTATACGCCAGCCTCGCTCACCTATTCTTCGAGCATGTCTGCTGACTCGCACCGGACGGCTGCCCGTAACCAAGGCGGCGGCACGCGCGCCATGGCGCGCGTGCGCGCTACTAGGCCGCTGGCTGGGGAATTCTTTGCAGAACGTGAGATCAACTCACAGATTGGACTGAACGATACGCCAGAAAGCCTGTGGCAATGGCTCAGGGATGGAGCGGAAAGTAGCCACTCGCCGGGCTGCCCCATGCTGCCCCACTCATCGGCTGAGAACATCTTCTATCGGGGCCAGTCCAATGCCGATCATGGTCTCTCCTCTAGCCTCTTCCGAGTCCTTAGCACCTCAGTGTCAAAGGTCACCGAATACAGGATGGCTAGGGTCGAGGAACACATACTGCAAGTCATGAGAGGGCAAGGGCTTGGACGGCTTATGACGGACGGACAACTCCTCGGCCTCTTGCAGCACCATGGCATCCCGACCCGGCTCATCGACGTGTCGAAGTCCCCGCTGGAAGCCCTGTTCTTCGCCGTGGATCATGACCATGATCTGGATGGCCGGCTTTTTCTGATCCAGCTCCACCCAAACGATGGCGGCGAGATAGACGCCATCGACCTTTCCGACCAACACCAGTTGGAATGGGCAGACGCTGCACGCGGCGAGCGGTACGCTAAATCGAGCTGGACAGGCCGAGTGGCAGTCATTGACCCACGGGACCTCGACCCCCGAATGCGCGCCCAGCGGGGGTGCTTCCTCGTAGGCGGCCTCATCGCCAGCTACTCCCGGCGGCAGATGCAGTTTCGTGGCCGCGTATTGGCAGCAGATGACCTGGCCAAGATCACGACTCTCAGTATTCGGTTCCCGCAACGCAACGCACCGGGGAAGGCGTGGTCCGCTACAGCCTGGACGGTCCGCATTCCCGCGCATTGGAAGCGCCCCCTAAGCGACCTACTCAGTAGAGAAAAAGACCCGATCACCAAGGACACCATGTATCCGCCGCTAGCTGAGGTGAAACGTCTAGCGATCAGCAAAGCAGGCGAACTGTCCAGGAGTACCTGGGCGGCGAAGAAGCGCCCGCGCTTGCCCTCGTAACAAGCCAGCGTCACCGTTTGTGGCGGGTGGGTTCACATCCGACCACATGGGTGCGGTCGGCCCGCGGAACAGTTTCTCGTCATCCTTCTGGCTTCGCCCCAGAGCGGTGGAGTGCCCGGAGTGCCCGGCACCTCCGCGAGTCGGGTCGAGGCCGCAGGCCGAAGCTCGCCAAGGACCAGACTGCGCCCCCAACGACTCGATGACGAGCAGGAGAAGACTGCCCCGCAGATCGCTGACATGTTCGGGGGGGCGAGGTCGGCGGTGTACGGGCACCTCGACAAAAACAAAACCGTGCTGCGTCAGCTGAAGAAGTCCACGGCCATGAAGCCGTGAAAGCTGCCAGCGCGTTAGTTGTTCCCAGGTATCTGGCTAGGACTCCGCGACCGACTTCGCACCCCTAAGTGGCTGTCCCGAGGATTCGCTCGTGAGACCGGGCGACTGGCCAAACTATGAGACCGCACAACAACCACCAGGCCACAGTGCCGTTGTTGGCCTCAAGCAGCGAGAACCTACACTGCCGCAAGGCATCCGGCAGAGGGTCGGGCAGTCGCCTATGCGCGGGCCGTCGCCGCCCAGGCCGCCCCCAGCTCCATCAGCCTGCGGCGGAGCTGGTCTCGCTGCTCCTCGAAGACCAGCGAGGTGGGCGACAGGACGAGGACGTTGTCTCGGTAGGGGAGGAATCCGATCCGCTCCCACCCCCTGGCGATCTTGGCCGTGATGCGGTGCCACTCGGCTTCGTCGCGCAGCCGGTCCGCGCTCAGGTCGGAGACCCCCGGGGAACAGGCCACGGCTCGGCAGCCGGGCATCAGTCGGAAGATGGCCTCGGCTGCGAGAGCGACCCCCAACCCCTGCCCTCTCCATTCCGCGTTCAGGGCGACACGGTCCATGACGAGCAGGGCGGAGCCGCTGTACTCCAGCAGCTCGCCGACCTCGTCCGTGTAATAGCCGGTGGCGGGGTCGAGGAGGACCTGGGCGATCTCGTAGAGGTCCTCCGATTCATCTGCCAGTGCGGCATGCGCGTTACGACCGCGGTCGAGGTGCACCCGGTAGAACGTCATCGAGCCGACAGGAGTGTCCTCCAAGGCGTACGCCGGGCACGCGTCGGTGCCGCATTCGCTCGGCGCGGCCGGGCATCGGCGGTCGTCGTGCACCCGTCGGCGATGCACGACGGTCACGTCCCACCGTTCCATCGTGTCCGCGTCGGGGGTGTCGCTCAGTTCGTCGACGTAGGCGATACGCAAACGCAGCTCGGTGGGGTCGCCGGGGAGCGGAGAGGTCTCGATCACCGCAGGAGCCTAGCCATCCGGCACTCGCGGCCTCGTCGCTGTCGCCGCATACGTGGTGGAGGGCCGCGTCGGCGGGCGGGCTACCGGCGCCACCCGGGACCATCGGGTGTGGCGCCGGACATGACGATGCCCCCGGAATCGCGGGGATTCCGGGGGCAGGAGGGCGGGTGGTGCTAGTTGTCGGTGGAGCCGTCGTCGGTCGCATCGCCGGTGCGGCGTCGGCGGACTGCGACGAGGGCGGCTGCGCCGGCGGCGAGGAGGAGGCCGGTGCCGCCGAGCAGCCACGGGGTGGCGTCCGCGCCGGTGTGGGCGAGGGAGCCTTCCGGGGTCGGGGCCCCGGGGCTCGGCGGGGTCTCGTCCGGGACCGGCGTGTGAGCGGCCGAGGCGGAGGGCGACGGCTTGGTGTCCGGGGTCGGCTTGTCCGTCGGTGTGACCGGCGGCTTGGTGGGCGGCACCGTCGGCGGGATGGTCGGCGGCGGGGTGGGCTTCTCCTTCTTGGTGTCGGCGAAGGTGATGGTGACGGGTGAGCCGGGCTTGGCGGTGAACTTCTGCGGCGTGGAGTCGAGCTGGTAGCCCTCGGGGGCCTTCGTCTCGGTGGCGGTGTAGGCGGTGCCGTTGCGAGAAGCGACCGGGAGCTGGGCCTTGGCGGTGCCATCCTTGCCGGTGGTCAGAGTGACCGGGTCGCCGCCGCTGCCCGCCGGGATGATGTTGATGACCGCGCCGGGCAGCGGCGTGCCGCTGTCCTTGTCGGTCTTGGTGACGGTGAGATCGGCGGGCTTGAAGGGGTCGACGACCGTCAGGGGCGTGCCGTTGCCGGGGGTGACGATGACGTCCTGGTCGGCGACGGTGTTGTGCAGGGGGCTGCCGCTGCCGGTCTCCTTGAGGCGGTAGACGCCTGCGGCGAGGTCTTTGAAGACCAGCTGGCCCTCCACGTCGGTCTTGCCGGTGGCCACCTCCTTGCCGGAGGAGTCGAGGAGGACGAAGGCGGCGCCGGCCATCAGGTCACCGCCGGGGTCCTTCTTGAGAATCTTGATGCCGCCGTACTCGACCATGCTCCGCGGGGCGGGCGTGGTCGGGGTGGACGGGGTGGGCTCGGGAGCATGGGCCGAGGCGGCAGGGGCCCAGGCCAGCGTGCCGGTCACGGTGGTAGCGACGGCGAGGGCAACAGCGGAAAGAGAGCGGGCGGATCGGGTGGGCAAGGAGGAACTCCAGGTTGGGGCGGGTCTGTCGGGGATGAGGGGAGGTTCAGCGGACACGGGCGACGCCGCGTGCGGGTGGCGGAGCGGGAGTGGGATGGGCGGTACGGCCCTCGGCGCGACGGGGCGCGGGTGCCTGCCATGCGCCGGGGAACCAGACAGCGGTGTACTGCTCGATGGCGTCGCGGAGCCCGCCGGTGACGGCGCCCTCCCAGGGCGGGCGGCCGACGGGGCCGTACGGGCCGAACGTGCCGTACTGCTTGCTGCGTTCGGGGGTGTTCTGAGCCTCGTCGCGGCGGTGGAAGGTGCCGTGGTCCACGAAGGTGAGCGCCACGGCGTCGATCTCGCCCCGGTCGGCATGGAGGACGGCCAGGCGCAGGCCGCCGTACGTGTCCGCGTGGATGGTTGGCGTGAAGCTGATCCTCAGCCGCAGCGGTGCCCCCGGAACGGGGGTGGCGTAGTAGGTGTTGCCCACGACGTTGCTGTGCGCGAAGGGGAGGCACAGTTCGGCGAAGAACTCGGGGGCGTGCATCAACACGAGGCAGCTCCGGTGGGGGTGGCACCCGGCGTCATCGGCGCAGGCCGGGCAGGGCCGGCGGTGGGCTGGGCAGGGCCGAACGGCTGGTGGTGCTCCACCGCGGGACGCTGCGCGTACCAAGCGCGGGCGGGCGACGCCGGGCGGCGGCGGTCTGCTGGACGTCGAGCGGGGTGGGCGCGGGCGGCTTCGGGGGCTCGACGGGGGTGAGCTGGGCAAGCCGGGTAAGCCGGGGATCGAGGGTGTCCTTGTAGCGGGCGACCGGGGTGGGGTCGACGAAGGCAGCGGCGGTCGCTGCGATGAGGTGCTTGGGGGTACGGGCGGTGAAGATCGCCTCAGCACGGGTTCCCCAGCCCTCGGGTCCGGCCCACAGCTCCATGGTTTCGCGGTCCGGGCCGGTACCGACGACGTCGATGCTGGCTCCCGCCAGCCCGTCCGGGGCGACAATCTCCACCGTGCCGCGGGCCGGCGGTCGGCGTTCCCATCCGGCGGCGAGCAGCGGCTGGACCGCATCCGTCCAGCGGTACGACGGATCGGCCAGGAAGCTGTCGGTGTCCGTGCTCCACTCGCGGGCGAGGGCACTGGTAAGGCCGTGGACGATCTCGGGCGGGGTGTTCTGGTTGAAGGTGGCCGTCCAGGTCGCGCGGGACACGGCGTCCTCGGCTGCACTGATCCGCCACACCTCGTAGTCATCGCCCGCCCAGCCGATCTTGATCCGGTGGTCGGGTGAGGTGACGACCCTCTGGAACGGCCCGTCGTCCAGGTGGTGCTGCGGCCAGTGCTTGACGGGGTCGAAGCTCGGATCGGCGTGGCCGGGCAGGCCGGCGAGGTAGCGCGGGGAGACGTAGACATCTCCCTCGATCACGGTGGGGTCGGTCATGGGTGTATCCGTCGGGGTCGGGAGGGAGGTCAGCGGGTGGCCGTCGGGCGCAGAACAGGCGCGGCCGGTCTCGGCGGGGCGGTGGCTGTGACCAGGCGGGGTGCCGCCGATGCCGCGCGTGGTGAGGTGAGTTCGGCCAGGATGTGCCGCTTGAGGGCACCGCGCTGGTCGGCGTTCAGGACGGATGTGTCCAGTTGGCCGGGGGTGGTCTCGAAGGGCCGCAGCCGGTGGCGGATGTGGTCGTAGGCGTCGGGCTGCTCGTCGGCCAGGCAGTGAAGGGCCCGCTCGAAGACGCCGCGGTGGGCGGCGTGTTCGGGCTCGTCCTGTTCGCGCTGGGTGATGGTCTGGGCGTACTGGCGGGCGACGCGGGTGTTCTCGGCGGTGCGCTGGTGGACGGCGACGAGGAAGCGGCGGGCGTTCAGGACGGCGAAGGCGGCCTGGCGCGGCAGGGTGTCCAGGTCGGTGGTGAGCGGGCCGAGCAGGGTGGGGCTGGTGGCCCCGGCGAGTGGGGCGGTCATCTCTGCGAGTTCGTCCAGCGCGGTGCGCCAGCGGCGCAGCAGCAGGGGGTGGCGCAGTTCGACGTTGCGTTCGTCCTGCTCGCGCGCATCGGCGGCGACGGTGTTGCGGAAGGCGAGGGGGCTCTGGGCGAGCAGTGCGTGGACGGCCGGGGTCATGGTGGCGAAGAGGTAGCCCTCGCCCGCGCCCCATTCAACGGCGTCGAACACATCGGCCGGACCGGGCCGCTCGGGGCGCGGCTCCAGCTGGGCCGTGGCGTACTCCTGGGCGAGGAGCTGCTCGAAGCGGTCCGGGAAGGCGCTGCGCAGCCAGCGGCGAGCGGTGGCGTCGGGGCTGGTGTCTACCTGGTGGCCGGCGGAGGCGCGGTGGTTGATGCGGCGCCGTTCGGCTTCCTCGGCTCGGGCCTGGGCCAGGGCGGTACGGATCTGCTGGAGCTGGCGCCCGGTGCGTCCGGCCCTCGGGTCCCCGGTCCAGGTCATGCGCTCGGCGGAGACCTGTATCTCGCCCTCGGCGAAGCGCAGCGCGTCGACGAGGTCGTCGCGGAAGTGCGGTCCGTGCAGCAGCTTGCGGGAGCTGCGGGGTAGGTGTCCGGTCGCGTCCGCGATGGCGGCCGTGACCAGGTTGCGGAAGCTGTCCTGCAGGAGCGGCTGGAGTTGCGCGGCGCCCATGTTCGCAAGGTCGTTCAGGCGCAGGGAGCGCCGCTCGGGCGAGGGAGTACGGGAGGGCTGGGGCATGGCGGGGGTTCCTGTTCAGCGGGCCGGGCTCGGGGCGGTGCGCGGGCTACGCCGCGGACGGCGGGGGTGCGGCGGCGAGGGTGAGGTGGCCGAGGGCCTCGTCGGCGCGTGCCTGGGCGACGTCGGCCGTGGGCCCGGTGGTGATCAGGAAGCCGGCGCGGGCGCTGAACATGTCGCCGTCGGGCGGAAGGATGACCGTGTCGCCGACCGTGCGCTGGAAGGCGACCCGCTCCAGCCACGGGGTGCGGGCGGCGAAGTCGTCGTCGAAGTGGCAGTGGGTCAGGGTGCCCGACGCACTCGGGTACAGCAGCCGGATCGCGGCGGCGCTGTTGCGGGTGCGGGTGAGGTCGGGGGCCTGGCCGCAGGCGGTGTCGGCAGCGGCGCGGGCCAGGTCGACGCCGGTGGCGAGCTTCACGAGGTGGCCGATCATGTCGCCGCCGATCCTCCCGTTGACCTCGATCAGGCGGGGGCGGCCACCCACCAGGCGCATCTCGACGTGGCTCACGCCGTCGGTGATGCCGAGCGCCTTGATGGCCGTGGCGGCGACGGGCGCGACCTGGTCGAGCAACGGATCGGCGGCGTCCACGCTGTGGGCGATCTCCTCGAAGAACGGCGGGGCTCCAAGCGTCTTGCGGGTGACGGCGACCGCGGTGGTGTGACCGCGGTGGGTGACGCACTCGACGGACACTTCGGGGCCGTCGAGGTACTCCTCCACCAGGACCTTGGTGCTCTCGATGCCGTCGCGGGCGCCGGCGGCAGCGAACGCGAAGCCAGCCGGGAGTTCTTCGGCGCGGTCGACGCGGATGACGCCGATGCTGCCCGCGCGGGCGGCGGGCTTGAGCACGACGGGGTAGCCGATCGTCTCGGCGGCGAGCGCCGCCTCCAGCAGGGAGCGGGCACTCATCGACGCCGCCGAGGGCACGCCGTGGCGGGCGAACAGGCCACGGGCGGTGGCCTTGTTACGGGCGGCTTCCATGACCTCCGGGCTGTTCGTCGGCAGTCCCAGGCGCCGTGCCAGGCGCGCGGTGGGGACGAGGTGCCACTCGGTCCACGTCACCACGCCGGTCAGTTCGTTGCGGCCGGCCAGGGCCTCGCCGGCAGCGGCCAGGGCCTGGGCGTCGTCGGGATCGGCGATCTCGGAGTCGGTGATGAACTCCCGTTCCCAGGTGGGCTCGGCGGGGGTGATCAGGGCGACGTCGTACCGGGCGGCGACCGCTTCGAGGCAGTAGCCGCGGTATGCCTCGGCCTCTGGACCAGTGGGGGAAACAACAAGAATGGTGGGCAAGGACTCTCCAAGAAGAAGCAGATAAGGGGCAGTTCGGGCGCCGTGGATAGGGTTCAGGGGGTGCGTCGGCGGCGCAGCTCGAAGGCGGAGGCCCACTCGGGGTGGTCTTCGATCAACTTCCGCGCGAACAAGGCGGTGTAGTTGTTGTTGAGCCCGCGCAGCCCCTGCGGGAGTCGCCAGCGCAGGGCCTCGAACAGTTCCTTGAGCCCGATGCGGGTGGCACCGGCGGCCAACCGCTCAGCCGTCAGCTTCTCCAGGGCCCGGTAGACGTAAGGGTGCGCGGAGTCGAAGGCGAGGAACTGGTCGGTGATCGTGGGCCTCGATCCCGCGCGGAAGGAGGGGCGAGCGACCGGTATGACGGCCTGGGCGGCGGGCATGGGCATCGGGTGGATCTCCAGGAGAGCGGACAGCAAGGTGGGGTCAGGCGAGACGGGCGCGCAGAACAGGGAGGGTGCGCAGCCGGGAGAAGGCGGTGAGCAGACCCAGGGCCTGCAGCACCGCGCAGGCGGTGATCACGTGGCCGAGCAGGGCGGGCGGCACCGAGGCGACCAATACGCCGGCCAGCGGAAACGGCAGCAGGAGCAGCAGGATCGTCATCGAGAGGGTGGCGCCGAACACCGACGCGGGGATGAGGTGGGAGCGCAGGGTGCGCAGGACCACCGTCATGCCGCCCTCGCCGGCCATGAGCACCGCGATGAGCACGAGGTAGGCGGTGTAGGTGTGGGTGAGGGAGACGGCCAGGCACGCGCTCGCAGCGACGGTGGCGGACAGCGCACCGACGGGCCACAGGCCATAGCGGTCGATCGCGCGGCGGCACAGGGTGACCGTGAGCAGTGAGGCGATGGCGGCCACCGACCAGATGAGGCCCACGTCGGCGCTGGAGTGCCCGAACTCCTTCACCACGATCACCGGGGCTGCGGCCTGGAGCAGACCGACCGCGAGGTTAGAGAGGGTCAGTCCGCACACCAGCCAGCCCAGCGGGGGCAGCGAGCGCAAGGTCGACCATCCGGTGCGCAGCCCCGCAAGGGCCGGCTCCGGCAGCTTCGTGTGGTCGGTGGTGTACTGCCTGGGGGCGAGGGCGCAGGCCAGCAGCGAGAAGACGGCGATCGTCACGAGCATCCCGGCGGCCCCTGCGCGTTCCAGCAGCAGACCGGCGACGGCAGGCCCGGCCAGGGTGCCGAACTGGTCGATGCCCAGGAGCACCGACTGCACGCGGTGGGCACGCTCGCCTGCCTGGCGGCTGGCGATGCCGCCCGCCGTCTCGGCGGCGATGTAGGAGAACTCCGTGAGCACGCCGGTCGAGGCGGCGAGCAGCATGACGGCCACCGTGGTGGCCAGCCCGGTCTCCAGCTGCGGCAGAGCAAGGGCAGCGACCACGGCCACCGCGGCCCGCAGCATGCAGGCCGTGCGCAGCACGCGGGTGGTGCCGTGGCGGTCGACCATGGCGCCTGCGACGGCGAACGCGCCCAGGCGGGGCACCCACTCCAGCGCGAACGCCAAGCCGGTCAGGGACGCCGAGTTGGTGGTGGCGAGCACCAGCAGCGGGATGCCGTACGTCGTCATCGCGAAGGCGCCGGCATCCATGCTGCGGGGCAGGTAGATGCCGCGCAGCAGGGTGGGGGCCGGCCGACGGGCATGCCGGGGTCCGACACTCGATCTCACGCAGCGGGCTCCCACTCATCCGCCGCGCGCAAGGAGCCAAAGGCGGTGTAGTGCAAGACGTACGCATGCGCCTTGAGCCAGGTGGCCAGGACGTTCTGCGGGCCCTTCAGGGCGGCGATGGCCTCACCGTCGAGGACCGCTCCCCCAGGGACGACCATCCCGTACGAGTTGCCGAGCCGGGCGGCTGCGTGTGCGAGAGCCGGAGCGTGGCCGAGCAGGTCGAGGGTGTGCTGGACCCGGGTGACGAAGTCACTGGCCACGTTGGGGAATTGGTGGGTGCGGGCCCAGCGGGCGGCCGTGTCGTACACCTCGGCCAGTTCCTCGCCGCTGTCGGTGAGCCGGTAGCGGACGCGCTCGTCTTCGTCGCCGTAGACGAGGCCGAACGCGCGGGCCCGGTCGATGGCGTGGCGCAGCTGGGGCGCGCTCAGGTCGTCGAAGGTGCTCTGCAGGCTGCCGCGGCGGCGGCTGATGGGGCCGTTGTCGTCGATCTCGGTGACCAGGCGGATCAGTGCGGGCAGTGACATCGCCCTGATCGCGCGGCGCGTCTGCGGGTGGTCGGCGGTGGTGAGGTGCGTCATCGGCGCGGCCCCTGGGCCTGCGGGAGGGCGATGGGACGCGCCGGTATCTGGTGCGAGAACAGGTCGCCGCCCTTCCAGGCCGTGGCCGGCGTGGCCGCAGGCTCGGTGGACAGCGCCGGGGGCGCGGCGGCGGGCGCGGGAGTGGCGGGTGCCGGGACGCGGGGCTGGGTGGTCAGCCACGGTCCGGACGTCGCCAGCTGCGGCACCGAGACCGTGCCCCACAGGGGGTGGGTGTCGGCGTCGGCGAGCGGGCGTCCGGCGGCCCAGGCACTCAGCGACCGGTAGACGGGGGAGAGCGCATGTCCGGTGATGGTCAGCTCGTAGGCGCGGCCCTCCTTGCGGACCAGGCCGTCCGCGACCAGGCGGTCCACCTGGGGGTAGACGTTGCTGAGCCGGTAGCCCGGCATCGCCGCGGCGGACAGCGCCTTGGCACTGGAGGCGCCGCGCTCCTTGAGCACCCACAGGATCGGCGTCGCGTGCCGGGGGCTGATCAGCGCGAGGGCGTCCTCGATGTTCTCCGCGGGCGTGACCCTGCGCAGCTCCAGACTCCCGGTGTCCTTGTTCTTCACCAGGGGCTTTTCCAGATGGTTCTCGCCCCAGGCGGCGATCACGGTCAGGACGGGCATCAGGTCGGCGCCGCGTGCGGTCAGGCCGTAGGTGACGTGGCCCTGGGCGACTTCGGTGCGCTCGACCAGGCCGGCGTCGGACAGCTTGCGCAGTTTGGGGTGGAGGGTGCCGTCGTTCAGCCAGGGCAGGCGCGGCTTGATCTCGGCGTAGCGCAGGGGCTGGGCGGACAGCGTCATCAGGATCCACACGCTCCACAGCGGGGCGATCATCTCCAGCGACTCGGTGACGCGGGCAACGTCAACCTGGGTGGAGCGGGGCAGGCCGGTGGTGACCAAAGGGGGTAACTCCTCATGCGGGCGGGCGGATCAGCGGGTGCGGGTGGCAGTGGACGCCGGGCCGGCGGCCGGGACAGCGGGTGCCGCCAGCGACGGGGCTGGTGCGGCGGGGACGCGGTGCAAGCCGGCGAGGACGGCGCTGACGGTCTGGGCATGGGCGTCCCGGGTGGCGACGGATTCGGCGATCCGGCGGGCGCAGTCGAGCAGGTGGCCCGCTTCGAACTTGCCGATCTCCCGCTCGGGGTGGGCCAGTTCACGCAGCCGCTGGAGCTGGAAGGCGATGCTGCGCTCGGCGCGCTGCACATCGGCGTGGCTGCTCGTCAGGGCGGCGAGCATGGTGCCGCGGGGGTGGGTGTCGGCATGGGCTTCGAGGGCGGCCATCGGCTGGCCGTACAAGTCCTCGATGCGTTCGGCGATGGTCTGGGAGAGGGCGTGGGGCACTCGGCAGGGCTTTCAGGGTCGGCGGGCCCGCACCGCCCCGGCACGCACAGGTGCCGGGGCGGGCGGAAGCGTGGTGGTGAGCCTGGGCTGGGCGAGCTGCACCGGTCGTTCGGGGCGGGTTCCGGGTGGCGGCATGGTGTTCAGCAGCAGGCCAGTGCGGTGGCGTATCCGTCGCGGGCGGACAGCGCCGCCTCCAGCCACTGCGCGTCGAACCGCAGGTCGTCGGCGGACAAGTCGCCAAGGTCCCGGTCGGCGGCCGTGGCGTCGTGGATGCGGACGCGGACCCGGGCGACCTGTTCCTCGGCCACCGCCAGCCAGGAGCGCAGCTCCAAGGCGCGCATCAGGGCGGCGGACGCCTCGGGGCCGGCGGCCTGCGCGTACAGCTCGCTCAGCGAGGCACCGAAGGCTTGGGCCAGTGCCTCGTCCTTGCTGGTGGGCCTGTGCACGACGCTCACCGCACCGCTCCGCGCACCGGGACGGACGTCGCGGGCGCGCTCGGCGCCGGTGCGGTCTGCAGGGCCGGACCACGCCGGGGGGCTGCTTCGGCGCCCCGCCAGGCTCCCGGTCCCCTGCGGCCCAGGGAGTTCGGGTCGGTGTAGTGGCGCACCACCATCGCCCGACCGTCACGCACCGCCACGGCGGTTTTGACCCGGTCGGCCAGCGCCATCACCGGGTCGCCCAGGACGTCGTCAGGCGCGCTGCCGAGGGCTGCGACGAGGGCGTCCTCGACCTTGTTCAGTGCTTCCTGGGCCTCGGCGAGCATGCCGTACCACTTCACGACGACGGTGGCGTCGTCGTTGGCGTGCGGGGCGGCGGCCACCGCCCGGCGCAGGTCGGCCAGCGGCATCTGGAAGCGGGCCTCGATCTGCTGGGTGATGACGCCCATCACGTCGTCGGCGTCGTCGGGCACGGCGCGGCTCCTTTCCTTGGAAATACGTGGGGCGGGTCAGTAGCGAAGGCGGGAGGAATTGCGCTGCCGGTTCGGTGAATTGGCGTGGCCGGGCAGCTAGTCGAGGCACATGTAGGCGTCGCGGTAGACGTATGAGCCGGAGACCCAGCCCTTTACGCCGGTGCTTGTGTCGGTGATGTAGTGCCAGTTGCCGCTGGTCTTGTGGACCGTGAAGCGGTGGCTGCGGTAGAGCACGCCGACGGCGGTGGACTTCGCGCTCGCCTGGGAGCGGATCGTGACCGCCTGCGTGTGTACGGCCCACGGTCCGGGCCGGTCGCAAGCGCGGGTGGCCGGTGCCTGGGCGGGTGCCGCGCTCGCGGACGTTGCACCGGCGAGCGGCAGCGCGAGTGCGCCAATAACGGCGGCGCAGACGGCTATGCGGGATGAGCGCATGAGGAATTGACCTCCAGGAAAAAAAGGGGGACGGGAATGCGGAACCACCCCCGCGGCTGACGCCGTGCGGGCAGTGGTTCAAGAGTCCGGAGATTCCCCGGTTTTGCTAACCGGGGATGTGCTGCTATGTTTCGCCCTTCGCTGGATGCCGGCGCCTCGCGGAGCTTCCTGAAGGAGATCCGGTGCGGGGAGAATTCGGCTTTGCCCTCAGCGAGTTGGGCCTGTGGGTGGAGCGGGAGCCGCAGGAAGACCGGGCATGGCCGGCGGTGCGCTGCGCCGGGTTGCTGTCTGGGCGGTCGGCAGGGGGACGTCGTCGCCGGACCAGTGGGCCTGCCACCAGGCGGTGGCCTGCTCGTAGGACGAAAAGCCGCCTTCGCGCAGGGTGTGCGTCCAGTGCTCCGTGTCGACCTCCTGCAGCAGCACCCGAAAGCGCAGCGGCGCCTTCTCGTCGATGGCGGCCAGGAGCGCCGTGATCTGTACGCGGTCCGGGTCGTCGTCCGAGGTGTAACTGGTGACGAGGGCGAAGTGATCGCCGTCCGAGGTGAGGCGGTCCTCCAGCGCCCTGGTGGCCTCGTCGGCAGGGTCGGTGCCGATGTCCGCGGGCAGGGCGATGGCGTCCTTCGGGCAGCCGCGGGCGATCAGCCAGCTCTGCGCCATGGGCACCAAGGGCAGTTGGTCGTGCTGGAAGCGGAAGGTGCGGGCCTGAACGTCGCGCTGAAGGTGGAGGGCCACCAGCTGCGGCTCGCCGGGTATGCCCCAGGTCACCGAGCTGTTGTGCATGACGTAGTAGCTGTGCCGCTGGTCGTCGGTGTGGTGCTCGGAGAGCACGGTGAGTTCAGTGGCTTCGATGTCGATGTGCTGCCAGAACTGCTCGGCGACACGGTCGTTGACGGCTTCGTAGCCGTCGAGGCGGAAGTCCGGGGACGAGGGCATAGGGGCTTTCGGGGAGGGGGGTACGCGGGGTGTGCGGGTTCAGCGGCGGGCGGGAGTAGCCGCAGGCCAGGTACCGGGGCGGGGCGCGGGAGCGGCTCCCGGTGTCGTGGCCGGGCGTGGGGCGGTCAGGGCGGCGCGGCCGGTGTCGGTCAGCGTGACGGGCTGGCCTGCGGTGACCGGGTGGGAGGTGTCGCGCACCACCAGGCGGTCCTCTTCGAGGCGTTGCAGCTGGCTGTAGGGGATGCGGGTGCCGGAGGCGGTGACGACGTACAGCTGCTGCGTGAGCAGGTTCTGGTGGAGCTTGGCGCCTTGCGTGATGGCGAGCAGCGCGGCGATGTCGGGCGTCGGCAGGTTCGGCACGTCGCGCGGGGCGGTGTGCCGGGCGGCGGTCTCGACCGGCTGGAGCGCGGCGATGGCCTGCGTCTGCCGCTCATCCCGGTTACGGGCCGCGTCCTGCAGCAGGCCGACGGTCCGCTCGATGCGGTCGAACAGCGCGCCGTCGACCGGGTATTGGCCGGAGGAGAGGCTGTTGAGCTGGGAGCGGTAGAAGGCCACGGTGGTCTCGGCCTGGACGAGGGCGCGGTGGGCGTCGACCAGGTGCGTGTGCGATTCATCGAGCAGTCCGCGGTCGCGGTGCTGCCACAGCCGGTCGACGCTGTGGCCCACGGCCGCCTCGATCCGGCGGTCAAGCCGGGTCAGCCACTTGTTGACCGGGGCATTGCGGGGCATGGAGAGGTTCCTTGGGGTGGTGCGAGGACCGGAGCGCGAGGCCGCCCGCGCCGAGAGGCAGGCGCACGTCGAGTTGCGCGCCGTGCCGCGTTTCGCGGACGGGGCCAAGACGCCGCAGCAGGCGGAGCATCGCTTGGTTGGATGCCTCGGTGTAGGTGCTCAAGGTGTGAGCGCCCCGCGCATGGGCGTACTGGGCGGCGTGCCGAGCCAGCGCGGTTCCGATGCCGCGGCGCTGGTGGGCATCGGCGACCTGGAGCCCCAGGTCGAAGACACCCGCCGCCCGGCTGACGGGACCGGTGCAGACCAGCGCGAGCGGCTCGCCGCCCGCTCCGAGACCCAGCCAGCAGTCGGCTTGCGCCAGCAGTTGGCCAAGGGTTCGGTGCGGCAGATGGGTACGGCCCCAGCGGCGCAGCACGTGCGCGGGTGAACAGCGCTGGTGGAAGGCGTCGACGAGTAAGAAGTCCTCGGTCCTCACGTGGCGAAGGGCCGTGAGGGCGGGGTGCTTCAACAGGAGCAGTCGGGCAGCGCCGCCTGAAGGGAGCTGCGCAGGTAGCCCTTGAGCTGGTACGACGGCCCGACGCGGATATTGCATGACCGCGCGCCGTACGGGGCCAGCAGACGGCCCAGCCGGTGCGGGGTGAGTTCGGCGTAGGACCAGCGGCCTTCCGCCATGCCGGGCAGCTCGCGCAGGCGGTCGGTGAGATCGGCCGAGGACATCGCGTCCGGATCACTGTGTGCGGCGAAGACGTCGAGGCACGCGTGGACGATCGTGTGCTCGGCCTGTGGGCAGGAGCGGCAGTCCGCCTCCGCCTGGGCGGCGTCCTGTTCGCTGTCGTTGCCGGTGTGGGGGCAGCACGGGATGCTCAGCAGGCGGGTCAGCTCGGCGCCGGCCAGCACGCGCAGGATGAGGACGTCGCTGAGCTGCTCCAGCTGCTCGTGGGTGTCGGCAAGACAGCCGGTCGGCCCGTCACCGGCCACGGTGAGGAGCTGCGCGTTTAGCTGCTGAACACGGCGGTAGGTGTCCACGATGGCCCGGTGGTGCGGGTTCTCCTGCGGTATTTCGAATCCGGTGAGGGCGGCCGTGAGGTCGTCGAGGCCGGAGGAGAAGTGGGTCGTCAAAGAGTGCGGTCCTTCGGGGTCGGAGACAGAGCAGGGCGCGGAAGACCGGGCAGCGCGTACGGGGGCGGGCCCGGCTTGGGGATTTCGCGGCGCGTCTCCAGCTGCGGAGAGCGGGAGCGGGCGGCGTGGGCGAGCGCGCTGGTGGGGCGGCGGGTGATGCCCAGGCGTTTGCGGGCGACGTTGTACACCTCGTGGCGGTCACGCGGGCGTACGGCCACCACGTGGATCTCGGCGCGGTGCTCCGAGTCCGGCGGGGCGGGGCGCTGGGCGTAGACGATGCGCCAGGCTTTGCGGCTGTCGACGTACAGCTTGC
The DNA here is from genome assembly GCF_040639555.1 of Streptomyces sp. NPDC023838. Taxonomy (NCBI): domain Bacteria; kingdom Bacillati; phylum Actinomycetota; class Actinomycetes; order Kitasatosporales; family Streptomycetaceae; genus Streptomyces; species Streptomyces sp. NPDC023838. The sequence goes on along the minus strand of NZ_JBFAAD010000004.1, from coordinate 76,096 downwards.
GGTAGTCGGCCAGTTCACCGAGCAGCTTGGGGCCGAACTGCCGGGCGTTGACGACGTCCTGGAGCTGGGCGAGGGCCAGGTCGCGGATGTCGCCGGGGGCCGCCAGGAGATCGCTCAGGGCGCGCGGGTCGAAGGAGAGGCCGAAGGCGGGCCGGTGCTCGGGCCCGCTCATGCGCCAGCCGCGCCCGGCTCAGCGGGCTCGGGTTGGTCCGCGGAGGCGGCGCGTGCCGAGCGGATGGAGGAAGCGGGGCCGGGCAGCAAACGGTGTGCGTCACGGTCAGGGTCGGTCTGGCAGGCCGAGAGCGGTCCGCCCGCCGCCCGTACCTGGGCCAGGCAGTGCGTGAGGAAGTCGCGGTGCCACACGAACATCCCGGACAGCCCGGCCTCGGGGTCTTTGTGCTGCTGGTAGGCCAACCACAGGGCGTGCAGCCAGGCGACGACGTCCTCGTGCTCCTGCCACTGCTTGCACCACGGGGCCGCGGTGGTGACCTCGGCCCCGTAGATCCGGATGAGGTAGCCGTCCACCCAGTCGGAGAGCGCGTCCAGCTCGTCCTCGTACTCGTCGCCCTCCAGTTCCAGGATCGGGCGCGGCTCCGGCGGTGCCTGGAGCGGTGCTCCTGGCATCCCGGGCAGGCTGGGCAGGCCGAACGCCGCGTAAGGCGAGGGTTCCGGGGGCATGGAGAGGGCGTCGAGCTGCCGGGCGTGCTCGGCCTGATCCTCCATGAGCTTGCGGACGGTGGCCTCGACGCTCTCCAGGTTCGAGGCCGGCAGCCGGACGGGTTCCATTTCCCCGTCGTCGGGGAGGTCTATGGATTCGGGCACGAAATGGGTCTCCTTGAAGCCGCGGCCGATGGCGTGTGAATGACGGCTCCACGATCCGGAGAATCCCCGGTTTCGCTAACCGGGAATCCGGTGCTATAACGCATCGCGCGGCACGGGGGCGGCAGGCAAAAAAGGCTGCTATCGCCCCGTGCCGGGCGGCGGGGAATGCCTAGGCGGACAGGACGAAGTCGTCCTGGGACAGGGTCTGTTGCACGGTCTCGGCCAGCCGGTCGGCGGCCACCTCGGCGTACTCGCGGGTCTTCTCCACCCCGATGAACGAGCGGCCTTCCAGCAGGGCCGCGACCCCGGTGGACCCGGATCCGGCGGTGAAGTCCAGGACGGTCCCCCGCTCCGGGCAGATCTTGACCAGCTCCCGCATCACCTCCACCGGCTTCTGCGTGATGTGCTGGCGGTTCTTGCCCGAGGGCTGGGAGGCGGAGTAGAGGCCGGGCAGGTAGACCGGGTTACGGGAGCCGTCGATGGCGCCCTTCGAGCCCCAGATGATGAACTCGCAATTCTGGGTGAAACGGCCCTTCTGCGGCCTGGCCTGCGGCTTGTGCCAGGCCAGCACGCCGCGCCACAGCCAGCCGGCGGCCTGCAGCGCGTCCGTCGTCGTCGGCATCTGCCGCCAGTCGGTGAACAACAGCGCGGTGCCGCCCGGCTTGGTCAGCCGATGCGCCTCGGTCATGATCTGGGTGAGCCAGAAGCCGTAGGAGCGCTGATCCATGTTCTCGCCGGTGAAGTCCGGCAGCGCGTGCTGCGCGTCGGCGGAGGTGTACTTCTGCTTCGCGCTGCGGCTGGTGCGCTCCTTGGCCGTCCGCCCACCGGAGTTGTACGGCGGGTCGGTGATGACGGAGTCCACGCAGTGGTCCGGCAGCGTGGCGAGCACGCTCAGCGCGTCGCCCTGATGCAGGGAAAAAGACAAAGGGAATACCCCAGTTCGGTTCGGGTGAGGGTGGGTTGCATCACTCCGGCTCGCACACGAAACCCGGCGAAACAGGCGCGGGCATGACGATGCCCACGGTCCGCGATGCGGGGTGTGAAGGGGAGGAGCCCAAACTGTAGGGGACGATTCCCGGTGGAGCGGTGCCGTTAGGTGAAATTCCCGTGGAATTGTTTTCTGACAGAGCGTTATGCCGCCCACCGGGGATTGGCGCTTACTGTTTTGGAGCCCGGCAGCAACCGCCGACGGCTCTTCCCCACCCTCACGAACCGAGGTCCATCATGTCCGGACGCACCTGAACCTGACCGGCGCACGCAAGCGAGGTGCAACTCGCCGCGCGCGCCGACCCCGCTCTACCCGCCACCGGCCGCCGCGGCCTTCCCCAAGCACACTCGCGCGGACGGGACTTCACCCTTCAAGGACGCCCTTGTGACACCTCTTCCCCCTCCCCTGCCTGAAACTCCGCCGCCGGGAGGCGTGCCGGATTGAAGGCGATAGCCGCCGGCATCGGCGTCGTCTTCCTCTCCCCCCTGCTGCTCGCGGGCACGGCCATGATGGTGGCCGCCGCCTCCAGCGAAGCCGCCGCAACCACCAGCTCCTTCAGCAACTGCCTGCATGACGTCGACACCGACGCCGTCACCAAGCAGGTGACGAAGATCCTCGACGGGGCGTCCGGCAAGGACGTGAAGGTCGAGGGCCTGACCCTGCCCGCCGAGCAGGTCCCCAACGCCCAGACCATCGTCGCCACCGGCATCTCGCTCGATGTGCCCAAGCGCGGGCAGATCGTCGCGCTCGCCACCGCGATGCAGGAATCACGGCTGCGCAACCTCGGCGCCGGCGACCGCGATTCGCTGGGCCTCTTCCAGCAGCGGCCCAGCCAGGGGTGGGGCACCGCCCAGCAGATCCGCGACCCGGTCTACGCCAGCGAGCGGTTCTACAAGGCGTTGCTGAAGGTCAAGGGCTGGCAGCAGATGGCCGTCACCCAGGCCGCCCAGGCCGTGCAGGCATCCGGCTTCCCGGACGCGTACGCGCAGTGGGAGCCGCTGGCCACCGCCCTGCAGTCCGCCATCGCCAAGACGTTCCCCGGGGCTGAGGACAAGCCCACCAAGGACGGCGACAAGGCCAAGGACACCAAGCCCCCGGCCTCCGGGTGCGGTCCGGCCGAGGACGGCTCCTCCTACGGGCGCATCCCCGAGGGCAGCGTGCCCAAGGGCTACGCCATCCCGAAGGACGCCGACCCCAAGGCCCGTACGGCGATCGACTGGGCGATGCACCAGCTCGGCACGCTCTACCAGTGGGGCGGGTCCTGCACCAACTCCCACGGCCCCGATCCGATGGGCCGTTGCGACTGCAGCAGTCTGATGCAGCAGGCGTACGCCAAGGCCGGTATCAACCTGACCCGCACCACATACACGCAGGTCAATGAGGGCAAGGCGATCTCGCCCGACAAGCTGCAGCCCGGCGACCTGATCTTCAGCCGGGGCACGGCTGCCGTACCCGAACACGTCGGGATGTTCATGGGGGCGGGCCTCGTCATCGAAGCCCCTAAAACCGGCAAACCGGTACGCATTACCCCATTGAAGGACTGGGCGATTCTCGCCGTCCGCCGCGTCGTCTGACGCCGCCCTCCGCCCGTGTAGGTTCCGATTAGAAATGTCGGTGTCCAAGTGATTTGTCGTCAACTTGTCGGTCCGACAGGTTCTTTGCGGCCCTACTCACGTACAGCGTCGTGGTCACCCTCGCGATGCGAGGTCCAGTCTTTCGTTTGGTCTCTCCTGCTTTTCCATCAGGTTACTGCTGGTGGCGGCCGATGTCCTGGTGTCGATTGCATCCGACACGAAAGGGCGGCCCAGGTGGGCAACGGCGACGAAGCAAGGACGACAGATAGCCGGACGGTCCGGGCGGTGTACCGGCAAGGGGACGGCCGTCTCGGCGAGATGGACTGGTGCCGTTTGCCGGTGGACGAGGTGGCGGACGGGCTGCCAGTCCGTGAATTCCGCTGGTACCGCGGCCGAAAGCACTACTCCGGCTGGTACCACGCCGCGACGACCGGGCGGCTGGTGGCCTACGAGAGCCGACTGGAGCTGGCCCGGATCCTGCTCGCTGATTTCGACCGGAGTGTCGTACGGATCGCGGCCCAGCCGTTCCAGCTGATCGGACGGGACGGCGACCGCATCCGCCGCCACGTCCCTGACCTGTTCCTCGTCCACACCGACGGCTTGGTGACCGTGGTGGACGTCAAAGCCCCCTCACGCATGAAGGATTCCAAGGTGATCGCGCAGTTCGACTGGACGCGGCAGCTGTGTGCCGGCCGCGGCTGGGTCTACGAGACCTGGTCGGGGGCCGATCCGGCGCTGGTGGAGAACGTGCGGTTCCTGTCCGGCTACCGCCGGCCGCGCCTGTTGGAGACGGTGCTGGTTCCCGCGGTGCTGGAGGAGGCCGGTCGGCAGGCGACGATCGGCGGGATCGAGGCGGCCCTGGCGGAACGGTGTCCGGCGGTGGCGGTCCGCCCGGTCGTCCTGCATCTGCTTTGGTCCGGTGCACTCGTCGCGGACCTGCACCACCCGCTGGGTTGCGCGACCGGCATTCGGGCGGCGGCATGAACGGGCTGTCCGTGGCGGTCTTCCCGGGGGTGCGCCTGTTGTTCGGCGGCGACGTGGTCGAGGTCCTGGAGCTGGACGGACTGCGGGTGACCGTGCGCAACGAGCGGACCGGCGAGTTCAGCGCGATGTCTCTGGGGCGCCTGGCCTCCGGGGCTCGTTCCTTGGAGCCGGTTGCGGGCGGTGTTCTGGACGGTGTCGGGCTGCTGCTGGCGAGTCTGTCCCCGGCCCAGCTCACCGCCGTGCGTGAACGCGCCGGGCATGTGCGGGAGGTCCTGAGCGGCTATCGGGCAGGCCATGCGGACAGTGCTTTGCCCAACGAGCCCCGAGCCGGGTTCGGGCCCGAACTCCCGCTTCAAGACCGTATTTTGACCAAGGCTGCTGAGCTGGGGATCTCCCCGCGCACGCTGGAGCGGTGGGTGCGGGCCTACCGCGAGTGCGGCGAGGCTGCGCTGGTCGATACGCGGGCGGTCAAGGGCCGGGGCGGCGGCGTGGATCCGCGGTGGGAGGAAGCGGTCCGCCGGGTGATGGCGGAGTCGGTGAACGCCTCGACGCCGACCCGTTCGGCCCTGCTGCGGCGGGCCGAGGACCGCTTGGTGGCCGAGTACGGCAAGGGCACGGTGGCGATCCCGGCCCGCAGCACGGCCTACGCCCGTCTGGCGGTGCTGGCCAAGGGCACGAACGCGGTTTCGGGCAGCGCCAAGGCCCGCCGCTCGATCGCCGAGCGGCCGCAGGGCACCTACGGGCGGCTGCGGCCGACCCGGCCCGGCGAGTACGTCGTGCTGGACACCCAGGACCTGGACATCTACGGCATGGAGCCAGTCACCTGCCGCTGGGTGCCCCTGCAACTCACTGTTGCCCAGGACCTGTTCACCCGGTGCATCGTGGGGCTGCGGGTCACCGCCTGCTCCACCAAGGCGGTCGATGTCGCCGGGGTGCTGTTCGAGGCGGTCTGCCCGCCGCTGGAGCATGCCGTCCGCCCCGAGCTCGTCCCCTATCACGGACTGTGGGACGAGGTGGTGTTCACCGAGGACGAGGTGCGGCCGGGCCGGGGGCTGTGTCCGCCCGAGACCCTGGTCATCGATCACGGGCAGGCGTTCATGTCCGCGCACGTGATCGGGGTGTGCACCCGGCTGGGGATGTCCATCCAGCCGGCCCAGCCGAAGAAACCCACCGACAAGCCGACCGTCGAACGCTTCTTCCGCACGCTGCGCGAGGGCCTGATCCAGCACCTGCCCGCCTACAAGGGCCCCGATGTCCACAGTCGCGGCCAAGGGGTTGAGGGGGCCGCGTTCTTCTACCTCCACGAGGTGGAGGAGATCATCCGCGAGTGGGTCGGCGAGGTCTACCACCGCCGCGAACACGACGGGCTGGTGATCCCGCAGTGGCCGAAGCTGATGCTGTCGCCGCTGGAGATGCTGCGCATCGGGCTGGCGCGGGCGGGGCGGCTGCGGATGCCCGCCTCGCCGGATCTGGTCTTCCAGTTCCTGGCGGTCAAGCCGCGCACCATCCAGCACTACGGCGTCGAGGTCGACGGCCTGCGCTACAACGGGCCGGTCCTGGACGGCTACCGCAACGCCCCCAGCCCCTACCCCGGGTTGGGTCGGCAGTGGCCCATCCATGTCAACCCCGATGACGTGCGGTTCGTCTACTTCCAGGACCCGCACGACGATGGCTGGCACGCATTGGAGTGGGAGCACGCCCCCTTGCTGGGCACGCCGTTCAGCGGCGAGGCCGCCGCCTACGCCCGCAGGCTGGCGGCCCGCGCGGGCCGCCACATCGACGCCCCGCAGGCGCTGTCGGATCTGCTGACCCGCTGGGATTCCGGCATGGTCACCGACCGGCGCGAACGCCGCATGGCGGTGCGTCTGTCGGCCGAGCGCTCGGCCCTGGTCTTGCCGGCGCTGCCGGAACAGGCCGGGCCCACGGACCCGGCGGGGCTGCACCTGGTGCCCGACCTTCCGGCCGGGGACGGCGACGACGAGGACGAGATCTTCGACGCGCCCGAAGACGACGACTTCTATGACGACGCGTTCGAGGTGATCGAGTGAGGCAGCCGAATCTCTTCAGCCTGTCTCGCAAGGAAGGCTGGCGCCGCTTCGCTGACGCCCCCGCCCGCCAGCGGCCCGAAAGGCTCACTCGCGCCCAGCTCACAGCGCTCGGCGAGGACGCGGCCGAGGACTACAACGATGCCCGCCATGACTGGCACGCCAACTTCGGCATCGTGAACACCCCGCAACTTGCGGATATTCATGAGGAGTTGGACCAGATCGTGGCCAGCAATCGGCAGGACGGCGACCGCATCCGCTCCGCCGCCGTCATCGACGCCCTGCCGGGGCTGGGCAAGACCACCATCGCCAATCTCTACGGCCGCACCTTCGACCGCCAGCAGATGCGCCGCCTGTCGGCGGTTACCGACGCCGGGCACGAACGCATCCCCGTGTTCCGGGTCGGGCTCACCTCGAACACCACACTGCGGACGCTGAACCGGATGATCTGCGAGTTCTACGGCCATCCGGCCACCGACCGGGCGAACGCGGCCGCCTTGGCCAGTCACGCGCTGGACTGCGTACTGTCCTGCGAGACCCAGCTCGGCATCATCGACGACATCCACTTCATCGACCTGGACCGCCGGGACGGGCTGGCGGTGTCCAACCATCTGAAGTGGCTGGCCAACGAGCTCCCGGTCACCTTCATCTATGTCGGGGTCGGACTGGCGGAGCGACGGTTCTTCGCCGACGGGCTGACCGGCAAGAACACAGTGCTCGCCCAGACCGCCCGCCGCTGGACCCGGCTCGAAGTCGATCCGTTCCGTCTCAAGACCGACCAGGGGCGCGAGCACTGGCGGAGCCTGCTCAAGTCCACCGAACAGCGTCTTGTGCTGGCCGAGCACCGCCCCGGGATGCTCGTGCGCCTGGCGGACTATCTCTTCGAACGCACCAGCGGGCATATCGGTTCGTACTTCACGCTCATCATGCGTGGCTGCTATCGCGCGATCCGCACCGGCAGGGAATCCCTCAACCGCCAGGTCCTGGACGGGGTCCGCCTGGACGAAGCCTCCGAGCAGGCCCGCCAGCAGCTGTCCGCCGCCCTGGCCCACGGCGCCCTCCCCTCCGCGCTCGGGGACGTGTCATGACCCAGATGCGCGTCCTGCCGCTCCGGGTCAAGATCCTGGAGGACGAGGGACTGGACAGCTGGCTGGAGGCCCTGGCCCGGCGCAACGGAGTGTCGCTCAGCGCTTTCGTGAGCGCACTGGGTCTGTCCCGCGGAATGTTCACCCGGACCCTGGTCACCGGTCTGCCGCCGGAAACTCTCCGCCAGATCGAAACGCTCACCGGCCTGACCGCCGGCTGCCTGGACCAGGCTGTGATCCCCCCGGGCTTCCCCTTCGGCCCCCGGCTGCAGAGCCGCTGCCGGTTCTGCCCGCGGTGCCTGGCCGAACGTGACGGACGGTGGCTGCTGCGCTGGTGGCTGCCCTTCACGTTCGCCTGCCCGCGGCACCAGACGCTGCTGCACGATCAGTGCCCCGGATGCGCCCTCGGCATCCGCATGCTGCTTCCCGGACGCACCCGCGCCTACCCGCCGACCACCTGCACCAGGCGGGACAAGCAGCGTGATGCCACCTGCGGCACCGATCTGACGGACACCGCCCCGCTGCCCCTGACGGCCGGTCATCCCCTGCTCGCTGCTCAGCAGTGGGTCGACGAAGTGCTGAAGCACTCCGATCCGCGCAAGACCCATGGAGTGATCGCGGACCTCAACTCCTGCACCCACTGGCTGCTGAGGGCCATCGAGGAAGGCGACCTGACCGGCATGGGAGACCACGTGATCCACGCCTGGGGGCAGCGTCCGACGGACGTCCGTACGCCGGCCGAACGAGCCCGGCACCTCACCGCGGCCGTCCGCGGAGTGATCGCACACACCGCCACCGCCTGGCTCGCCGACGCCGACGACACTCCCGCTATCCAAGCCATCCGCGTCCTGCGCGAGCGCAACGACACCACCAACAAGGTCATCCCCTGGGGCATGGCCGCGCACCGGTGGCACAGCCTCAGCGAGCGCACCCGCGGCCGGTTCCTGCGCGCCGGCGATCCGCACATGGGCGCCCTGGACCGGCTGCGCGCCCGGTCCCTGACCGCGCGCGCTGCGAGCCCCCGCCCCGGCGACCACCTCCCCACCGCCCGGGTCCGGCACATTCCTCAACTGCTCTGGCCCGGCTGGACCGTTCGGCTCATGCCCCGCCACGGCATGGAGGAGAACCCGTTCCGTGCCATCGCCGCAACCCTGCTGCTCGTCCCGCGCGAGGCGGCCCTCAGCGCACGGCACATCACCGACCGGCTCAACCCCCACCTGGCCAACACCATGACCACCACCCTCCAGCTCACCCTCAAGAACGGTCACCCCGACGTCCTCGCCGCGCTCTGCAACCTCGCCGACTACCTCGACGATCACGGCAGCCCCATCGACTACGCACGCCGTCGCACCCTGGTTCCCGCCGTCCCGCTCACCGAGGACGCCTGGCGCCAGCTGTGCTTCGACACCGACACCCAGCCCGGCGAAAGCGCCAATGCCAAGACGAAAACACCCCGTTACGTCTACGCCCAGCGCTTCGTGCACCAACTACTGACCGGCGCCGACCTCACGGACCCCCGCTACCGGCTGGCCCTGAAAACACCGGCCGAGCGCTCCCGCTACCACGCCTTCCGCACCGCGCTGACCACGGGCCAGCGCGAGGCCCTGCACCGTCATGCCGAGCAGGTCCTGGACGCACTCGGCATCGCTGAACCCGTCATCTGGGAACCACCCCAGCACCTGGCCGACGGCCTTACCCTTCCTGGCCCCCGACTCACCGACATCGACCTTCCCGCCCTCCAGCGCATCGTGATCACCGAGCAGCGCCCGCCCAGCGAAGCCGCCGAGGAACTCGGTATCACACTCGCCCACGCCCGCTTCGCTCTCGACCACGTCCTGCACGAACCGCGAGCCTGGGGCAGGAGTTCGCCGTTGACCGCCTGGAAGCTGCGCGAACGCGCCCGCACTGTGCTCACCCCCGACTACCTCCAGCGCGAGTACATCGACGGCGGCCGCACCCTGACCGACATCGCGAAGGACATCGCGATCCCCCGGCACATCGCGGTCGAGCAGGCCAGGGCCCTGGGCCTCACGATCTACCGCAGCCAACGCCCTCACCCCATCGACAAGACCTGGCTTCGCGAGCAGTACCTCATCCGCAAGCGCTCGACCGACTCCATCGCGCAAGAACTCGGCACGGAGGACGAAACCGTCCGCCGCCGCCTCAAGCAACTGGGCATCCCCCGGCGGCCGGCCGGAGTGCACAGCCAACAAGTCATGATCCTGAAGCTTGACCGGCGCCTCCCCCTCGACATCCGCAATGCCGTCGAGGGCGGCCTCCACGGATGGCAACGACTGCACCGCTTCCAGATCACCATGGCGTTCCCGAGCCTGGAGACCGCCGCCGCCTACCTCAACACCCACCAGGGCTCGCTGGTCAACCAGTTCCAACGCCTGGAACACGACATCGGCGCACTCCTCTTCCACCGCTCCGCCTTCGGCAAGCCACAGCGCCCAACAGCCCGAGGCAAAGCCATCCTTCGTCACCTCGACAAGGCGCACGTCCAAGCCCTGATGCGCACCGCGCTGCCCAACAGCAAGACCACGCCCATGCCCGACCCCACCACCCTCGCACAGGCCCTGGCCGCCAACTCCACCCGCCAGCCACCCGGCCCCCTGCGCCCCTACCCGGGCATCACCGTCCCCCGCATCCGCGTCCGCCGGGAAACCCTCGTACTCCTGCACGACCTCCTCGCCCACCCCGGCGAAGAGTTCTACGCCGCGCAGGTCGCCGCCCGAACCGGGCTCAACCAAGGCAGCCTGTCCGATCGGCTCCGCCAACTCACCCAGACCGGCTGGCTCACCAGCCGCCTCGAAGACGACACCGCCTGGAGGAACAGAGCACCCGCCATCCGCGGACCAGGGAAGCGCCGCGTCTACTACACCCTCACCCCCGAAGGCCGCAGAGCAGCCACCCATGAGATCGAACGCCGCAGCAATCCCAACCAGCCGAGGACCACCGCATGCACACCACACACAGCTCCCCAACCCGCCTGAGGATCACGACAGATGCCCCGGACAAAACCACCGACAAATCGTCCGGACACTTACCCGAACCCACAGGTCACAACAGCACCGGCCGACAGATCAAACCGGAACCTACAGCCCGGGATCCCGCACCGCGCGGGCCGGGCCGGCCCCTCCCGGCGCCGCTCGCGCCACTCCCCTTCCTCTCTTCCCCCTTTTGCCGGGCCGTATCCGGCCTGCGCACGCAAGGAGTCCCGCCACACCCATGCCCATACCTCTCGCAGACCGCGTCATGTACCTCGCCTACGACCCCGGCATCTCCCCCAAGGGCGGTGGCCTGCCCGGCTTGAGCGTGCTGAAGAACGTGGTGAACAGCATCAACATGTTCGGGATCATCGCCGTCGTCGGGGCCCTGGCCGTCTCGCTCGGTGTGTGGGCCTGGGGCCACCACACCGGCGGCCACCAGGCCGAGGCCAACGGCAAGAAGGGCGCCATCGTCGCCGCGGGCGCAGCCCTCGGCTTGGGCGCGGCCAATGGCATTGTCGCGTTCTTCAGCGCCCTGGGGGCGCAGGTCCACTGATGAAGCGCTTCCCCTCTCTCTCGTCCTACGGCGTCGGCTGGTCGGCCAACCGCCGCATCGCCATCGTCGCGATCAGCCTCACCGTCCTGCTCGCGCTGGCCGCCGGCGTCGCCTCCTTCACCGGCTGCGGCAACGGCGGCGGCCACTCCGAGTCCGCCGCACCGTCGGCCGCGAACAGCACCGGCCCCGGCGAGACCGCGCCGCAGCCCGGCACCACGGGGACGGGGTCGGTGCCCCAGCCGCCGCAGGTCGCCGAGCCCGTGGCCTACGCCAAGGCTGCGGCCAAGATGCTCTGGTCCTACGACACCAGGGACACGACCCGCGACCAGCAGCTCGCCGGCATGAACGCGTGGATGACCAAGGAATCCACGTACGCCGACTGGACGTCGGTCACCGCTCAGGTACCGGATCCGACCCTGTGGTCGCGCATGGCCGACAACGACCAGCACGCCAGCGCGACGGTCACCGAAGGCCACTTCCCCTCCGCGTTCAAATCGGCCCTGGCCGAGGACCCGTCCGCGATCACCAAGGCGTACATCTACGTCGTCACCGTCAACGGCAAGCAGCAGATCGCCTGGAAGAAGGGCGGCCAAGGGGCCGAGGACCGCGCCGTGACCCTGGCCGTCCAGTGCCGCCCCAGCCACGACTGCACCCTGGCCGCCATCGCCCCGAACGTCACGCAGTGACCCGCGCCTGACACAAGAAAGGAGGCCACCTCCCCGTGGGTTTCTGCGACATCCCCCTCGCCGACAAGGTGTGCGGCATCGCCGGCGCCGCCAAGGGTGCCGTCGACTTCGCCAGCGATCCGGGCAAGGTCATCGGCGACTGGATGGCCAAGTCCTCCGGCGAACTCGCCGCCACCGCAGCCGACCTGGCCGCCAAGGCCGTCAACGCCACCACCCGCGTCGACCTGAATGCCGGCTGGTTCCGCGACAACTACGCGATGCTGCTGCCGATCGGCCTGGTGATCCTGGTCGCGACGTTCTGCGCCCAGCTGGTGCGCGCCGCGATCCGCCGCGACGGCGAGGCCCTGACCCAGGCGTTCACCGGCACCGCATCCGGCGTGATCTTCGCCTTCAGCGCCATCGCCCTGACCACCGTCGCCATCGAAGTCGTCGACGCCCTGTCCGACGGGCTGTTCAAGGCGTCGCGCCTGTCGATCGAATCGGCCGTGCGGCGCATCGTGAAGGTCTCCCAGATCCCGGCACTCGCCGGACTGGGCTGGCTCGTGGCGGTCTTCGCCGCCATCGGAGCCGCCATCGGCGCCTTCATGTACTGGTGCGTGATGATGGTCCGCAAGGTCGGCATCCTCGTCATGGTCACCCTGGCGGTGTTCGCCGGTGCCGGCGGCGGCTGGGAAGTCGCCCGCCGCTGGCGGCGCGGCTGGATCGAAGCCACCGCCACCCTCGTGGTATCCAAGCTGCTGATGACCGTGATCTTCGTGCTCGGCATCGCCGCCATGGGCAAGACCGAGGCCAAGGACGGACTCGGCGCACTCGCCGACGTCATGTCCGGCATCGTCATCATGATCTTGGTTTTGCTGTGCCCGTACGCGACCTTCAAGTTCGTGCACTGGGCCGCTGAAGGCACCGACGGCGAATCGATTCACCGTGCCGGTGGTGCCGGAGCCCAGCTCGCCAAGCAGCACACCGAGCGCGCCGGCCGCAAGGCCGCCGCGATGGCAGCCACCGCCGGAACCGGCGGCGCGGCAGCCGGAGCGGGCGCCGCCCCACAAGGACCGGACTCGGTGCCCGGCGGCGGCTTCCCCGGCGACGTTGCCGCCAACCCCACCGGCGGCAGCGGCCAGGACTCCGGCGGCTCCTCGGGTGGCCAGGGCATGAAGGGCGGTCTGAAGAAGGCCGTTCAGCCTCCGCCGACGAGCACCCGCGATGACACCAGCGGCCAGTTCGGCGGCGGTCCCGGCCAGGGCGGACCCGGCTCAGGCTCGGGATCCCCGTCCGGCGGCGGATTCCTGTCGAACCCGGCGGCCTCCACCACGCCCCCGCCGCAGGGCGCGCCCCAGGCACCGAACTCCGCTTCCTCGCCCGGTGCCAGCGGCGCCGGAGCGCCTCCGCCGCCTCCGCCCACCGGTATCTGACCCCGTCCCTTCGCGCCGGAGCGGCACGCACCACTCCCCGTGTGTGCCGCTCCGGCCCCGCCCGCGCACCACCGGAACGGCCCTTGTCTCAACTCTCCATCACCCCCCTCACGGTCAAATTCCCCCACAGGTCGAAGCGCGGCATCCTGCTCGGCCTCACCCTTCCCCAACTGGTCCTCGTCTCCAGCGCGTTGGCACTGCTTCTGGTCACCGTCGTCAGCACCGGACTGCTCGGCGCCATCGCGCTCACCCCGCTGTGGGCCGCGGTCGCCGCCCTGGTCGCCATCCGCCGAGGCGGCCGGTCCCTGATCGACTGGGCGCCGATCGTCGTCCGTTTCGCCCGGCGCCGCCGCAGCGGGCAGACCCTGTGGCTCGCCCGGCCTGTCACCCGCCCGCGCCACGACGGCACCCTCCACCTGCCCGGCACCGCCGCCTCCCTGCGCGTCGTCACCCCCTCGGACTCGGCCAACGGCGCCGCCGCGGTCCACGACCCGCACCACCAGACCCTGACCGCCGTCGCCCGCGTCTCCAGCAGAGCCTTCGCCCTGCTCGACCCCGCCACCCAGAACCACAACGTCACCGGGTGGGGACGCGCACTCGCGGGCATCGCGCGGACCGGCCACGTCGCCACCGTGCAGGTCCTGGAGCGCACCGTGCCCGACAGCGGCGACACCCTCGCCCGCCACTGGACCCAGCAGGGCTACCCCCAGACCTCGGTGGCCGGACAGGTGTACTCCGACCTCGTCGCCTCCGCCGGCCCGGCCGCCGCCCCGCACGAGGCGTACCTGGCCATCTCCCTGGACCTCAAGGCCGCCAAGCGCTTGATCAGTCAGGCGGGCGGCGGCTTCCCCGGAGCGTTCACGGTGATGGAGCAGACCACCAGCGCCATCGCCCAGGCCGCCCGCAGCGCCGGGCTCATGGTCACCGGCTGGCTGACCGCACGCGAGATAGCCGCCGTCATCCGCACCGCGTATGACCCCAAGGCGCTCTCCGGCCTGCAGCAGTGGTCCGAAAGCGGACGGGCCGAAGCCGACCCCGCTGCCGCCGGGCCCGTCGTCCAGGTCGAGGAGTACGACCGTTTGGCCACCGACTCCGCGCGGCACGCGACCTACTGGGTCGAGGACTGGCCGCGAACGGAGACCGGCGCCGGATTCCTCCACGGGCTGATGTTCAGCGCCGGGGTACGGCGCAGCCTGTCCCTTATATACGTGCCCCAGGGGCTGGAGTCGGCGATGCGCGACGTCCAGCGCAAGAAAGCTGCGATCATCTCGGATGCCGCCGAACGCTCGCGGCGCGGCCAGGTCGACTCCGAGGCCGACAGCGTCGAGTACGCCGACGTCAAAACCCGCGAACGCCAGCTGATCGCCGGCCACGCCGACGTCGCCCTGACCGGCCTGCTCACCGTCTCCGCCGAGACCGACGCCCTGCTCGATGCCGCGTGCGCGCAGATCGAGACCGCCGCCGTCACCGCCCAGGTCGACCTGCGCCGCCTCTACTACCAGCAGCCCGACGCCTTCACCCTCGGCGCGCTCCCGCTCGCCCGGACCGCGCTGTGACGCCCCGCCCCCGCCCGGGGTACCTATTCGACGAACTTCGCACTCTGCTCGCCCCGGTGCAGGAACTCCAGAGGCGCCACCAGCAGCGGCTGGACGCCCACCGCACCGAGGACGGGGAAGTGATCGAGGACCAGTACGCCGCGTACGACGACGCCCGCCTTGAGACAGCCCTGGAGGCCAGCGACGCCCTGGACACCCTCGTGGCGCAGCTCGAACTGCTGGTCGCCGACCCGCCGCGCCGAGCCTTCACCCTCGCTCTGCGCGGACCCGGCGCCGACGAGGGCCACCTGCCCTGGCTGTTCGTCGTCAACGGCGCCGACCTGGACGACGCCTACCAGAGGCTGAGCCAACTGCCTTCCTTCCACCAGTGGTTGGAAGACGTCCGCCACCCCGGCACCTCCCGCCAGGGCGAGGAAAACCTGGTCCCCGGCCAAAGCCACCCCGGCGTCCGCGGGCCCGGGACGTATATCGACCTGCGCCTCGAACAGGCCCGCGTCCTCGCCCGCCGCGCGCCGGCGCGCGGCTCGCTCCTGCCGCCCGCACCGCCCCCGTCAGCGCCTGGCCGCGCCCGCTGACCTCCCCCAGCCCCTGCCGCCCGGCACGAAGGACTCCTCTTTGACCACTCCCTCTCCCGTCACCGACGCCCACCCGTATCTGCGGGCCGCCAGTGCCGGCGTCCGCCACCACACCCGCGCACTGTCCCCCCGGGGACAGGCTGGCCCCGTTCCTGCGGACCGCGCCCACCTCGACGTACTGCACTCCCATCTGATCGCGCTGCACCAGCTGCTGGACCGGCTCTCCACCGCGACCCGGCCCCCACATCCGGCCGCCGGGCGTCACCTGGCCACCGCGGGCACCCGGCTGTGGCAGGCCAGCGCCGCCGTCCACGACGCCTTCCACCTCATACCGCCCGTCCACGAACCGTCCACGGACGAGGCGGAGTGCCACCCCGAGCGGCTCCCCGAAGGCCCTCCGGCGCTGACCATCTGCCAGCGCCACCTCGCCGCCGGACACCTCGTACGCCGCACCACCACCCCCAGCGACCTGGGCCACCCCGCACACACCACCGCCTGTGTCCAGTAACTCCCGCCTCCTGAACGGCGCCTGCCCGTGCTGGTTCACGGGCTCCACCGCGCCCGCCGTCATCTGAAAGCCGCTCCGCCATGACCCACCGGCCCGCCCGGCGCGCCCGCCGCGCCTCGGCCTCTCCGCTGTTCACCCCGCACGGCACCGACCGCGCCAGCCGCAAGGCCGCACGCCGCCAGCTCGCCGAGGCCACCGCCAAGGCACGCGCCGAAGCCGCCCAGCACCCGTCCGGCACCGAGCCGGCCGAACAGGAGATGCCCGCTGCCCTCTTCCCGCCCCACGGCCGCCCCGGCCCCGCCTCAGCACGCGGCGGCAAGCTCAAGCTGCCCGCGCACCGCATGACCACCGCAACCGTCGCGGGCGCCTACCCCTTCCTCGCCGAGGGCGGACTCGGCGCCGAAGGCATCTACATCGGCCGCGACATGCACGCCGAAGCCAGCTTCTGCTTCGACCCCTTCGCCCTGTACGGCCGCATCGAAGGCTTCACGAACCCCAACGTCCTGCTCGCGGGCGTGATCGGCCAGGGCAAGAGCGCCCTGGCCAAGAGTTTTGCCCTGCGGTCCGTGGCCTTCGGCTACCGCGTCTACGTGCCCTGTGATCCCAAGGGGGAATGGACCCCGGTGGCCGCCGCCGTCGGCGGCACCTCCATCGCCCTCGGCCCCGGCCTGCCGGGCAAACTGAACCCGCTGGACGCGGCCCCGCGCCCGCCGTCGGTCTCCGAGACAGACTGGGCAGGCGAGATCCGCAAACGGCGCCTGCTGCTGCTCGGCTCCCTGGCCCGCACCGTCCTCGGGCGGGACCTGCTGCCGATGGAGCACACAGGGCTGGACGTCGCCCTGGATGCCGTGGTCACCCGCGCCGCCGCCACCGGGCGCACCCCGCTGCTCGGCGACATCGCCACCATGCTCAACAGCCCCGACGAGCTGGACGCCGTCGGCGGTCTGATGTCCGGACGCCTGGGCGACGCCTCCCGCGACCTGGCCCACGCCATGCGCCGCCTCGTACACGGCGACCTGGCGGGCATGTTCGACGCGCCCTCCACCGTCGTGTTCGACCCGGGCAGCCCGATGCTCACCATCGACCTGTCCCGCCTCGGCGGCTCGGGCGACGACACCGCCCTCGTCCTGGCCATGACCTGCGCCTCCGCCTGGATGGAGTCCGCGCTCTCCGACCCGAACGGCGGCCGGCGCTGGATCGTCTACGACGAGGCATGGCGCCTGATGCGCCACCCCGGCCTCCTCCAGCGCATGCAGTCCCAATGGAAACTCAGCCGCGGCCTGGGCATCGCCAACCTGATGGTGATCCACCGGCTGTCCGACCTCCTCACCGCCGGGGACGCCGGATCCCGGGGGCGCGCCCTCGCCGAGGGTCTGCTCGCCGACTGCTCCACCCGCATCATCTACCGCCAGGAGACCGACCAGCTCCACGCGGCGGCAGCCCTTTTGGGCCTCACCTCGGTGGAGAGCGACGCGATCTCCCACCTCAACCGCGGAAGGGGCCTATGGAAGGTCGCCGGACGATCTTTCATCGTCCAACATCTCCTCCACCCGCACGAATTGGCTCTTTTCGATACAGATTCCCGAATGCATTGACTTTCCCCGGAGGCTCATGAATCCCGACGCCCAGCGCAAGCTGCTCCAGCGCGAACTCATACCTCGCGACGACACCCTCAAGATGATCGGCGCGCTCAACGACCTGAAGGCCAGACTCCTCGCCTTGGCCGAGGAATGCCAGCTGCTGGACGACACCGGCCGTGTGCCGGCCACGCCGTCCTACACCGAACTGCTCCAGCATGCCGCCGAGGCACAGGCCCTCTCCCGCGAAGTCGTCGACCTGACTGCCGAGTTCGCCGGGAGCGCTCACAGCACGAACCGCGCCGGCACCGCCGTTCTCGCCCACCTCGCGACGGCAGCCACCATGTTGAGCCACGCGGCACCGCACTTCGCCGAGACCGCAGAGAACTCCCTGCCCCTGAACCGGACTTCCCATCCGGACGACCGGCACTACCAGGGCAACCGCATGGTCCTCGACCACGCAACGGCACGCGCCTATCTGCGGCGTGCGTCGGAATCGCTCCGCGACGCAGTCAGCGAACTCAACGCCCACCTCCACTTCCACCGCTTCGTCCCGGCCCCGGCCCGGCAGCAGAACCCGGCGCTCCCACCGCCCCCGCCGAGCGCACGCCACCGGTAGGGAGCACCGAAGCATCCCCGTCGCAGGCAGAGCGCAGGTCTTCACGAACCGACGCCCCTCCCGACAGCGCCAGCGAAGGCCCAGCCCATCCCACCTCTTCCTCACCCCTCTGGATCCCACGCCCTGATGGCAGCCCCCTCCAGCACTCCACCCCTTTCGGCCGTCGGCTCCCAGATGGTGAACGAGGCGCTCGGCGCCTCGCCTCGGCATCTCGAACGGCGCCACACCCCAGACAGCCCTGCGGACGTCGTCGCCCAGCTCGTGTTCACGGCCGCGCGCCAACTGGACTACCTGCACGAGCAGTTCGCCGATGCGGCCCAGTACGCGGCCTCCAATCTGACGCGCGCCGCCACAGGGAAGACGACGATCAACTCGCTCGGCGTCCTGCAGAACAGCGCCACGCAGATCGACATCCTGGCCGCACGCCGCGCCGACGCCATCAAGCACCTCAAGACCCTCATCCACGCCTACCGGCAGGTTGCGGCGGCCGACCACGCCACCCCGCCCCCGGCACGCCGTCCAGCCGTCGCCCCGATCCGCCCGGACGCGGCCGGCGCGACGCCCTCCCGCGCGACACGCAGCCGGTAGCCCTGCCTCTTACCTCCGAGGAGCCCATGCCTGCATCCCGCGCCGACCTCGCTTCCTTCGCCGACTCTCTCGCCTCCCGCCTGCCCGGCGACTGGCACAGCGCATACCGCCAACACGACCAGTACGGCGACCAGTTCCCCCTTGACGACGAGGTCTGGGACGTCGGCCACGTCCACTGGGCCGTCGGAGTATTCGTCCTTCGCCACGACGCACTGCTGTCGGGCCCCGACGGGCAACGGCTGTGCGTCATCGACCGCCCGCTGCATCTCGACCAGTTCCTGGTGGCCCCGCTCGAACCGGGCGAGGGCCTCAAGCCGCACCACTTCTCCGGCGTGGAGGAGCCCAACGGCATCAAGGTCGGCAACGACCCGCTGCGGGCGGCCGTCGCGGTCAGCCGCCGGGTCCTGCCCCGCTACCGCAGCGCCTTGGCGGCCGTGCGCCACAACCAGCAGGTCCGGCCCGAGCCCCCGCTGCGCCCCGCGCCGCCCGAGGTCGACCAGGTCCTCACGCTGACCCGGTACGCCGACGGCGTCCTCGGCGCGCCGTACACGACGGTGCCCGCCGAGGCCCGTGATGCGCTCTACATCCACGGCTTTCAGTACCACCCGCACCAATGCGCCTTCCTGCTGCCCGCCACGTACGGCGCGGCCGGGCAGGCCCTGCGCGTCCAGGCCGTGGCACAGCAGCTCGCCGCCCGCGGCATTGGCGTGAACCTCCGGCACAGCCTGCCGCCGCCCGCCGCGGCGCCCGCGCTGAACACCCGCGCCGCGCTGCCGGGCTCGACGCCCGTCGCCCACCGCCGCTAGTTCCGCCCCGGGCCTCGCTGCCCGTCCCCTGCTTCAGGAGATCCCCACTGCCCACGTCCTCTCCACTCCCCGCGGTCCCCGCCGCTGCGGGTGTCACCACCCCCACCGATCCAGGCGGCCGTTACGTGTACGGCCGTCAGGTGCTCGCGCTCACCGATCAGCTCAACGGCACGACGTCCTACGAGCACGCCGCCGACCTCACCGACCAGGTCCTGGAGCCGACCGACGGCCTGCTGGAGCGGCTCGCCGAGTTTTTCGAAGCGGCAGCCGAGAAGGCCAAGGAGTCCGACCACGACGACGCCTTCGACCTCCACTACGACCTGGAGGACGCCGCGTCCACCTTGCGCGGGCTCGGTGAAGACCTGCACGTCGCCGTCGAGCGCATGCGCGCCCTGGCTCCCCGGTCCTCCCGTACGCCAGACGACCAAGGCGACTGTTGCGGGCATCGGCGTCGGGCTGCCGACGGCAGTGGCGCCCCCTCCTGGTCGCACCCGGTGACGCCGCCCGAGCCTCCCGGTCCGCTCGCCGGCCTGGACCAGGCAGCGCATCTGCACTCGCTGGCCGAGCGCATCCACCATGCCGCCGACGACCTGCCTGCCCCGGAGTCCGCTCACTCGCTCGCCAGCATCAGCGAGGAGGTAGAAGACCAAGTCCACGTCGTTGCGGGCATCTTCGCCTCGCTCGCGCATGAAGCCGCCGTCCATGGCCGGGCGGTGAAGCGGCATCCCAGCGCGCCGGACTCCCTTGCCCACGACAAGGTCGTCCTGCTGACCCGTGCGGCCGATCCTCTCGGCTGGGCCCTGGCCAAGCTGGGTGAGGCCGTCGTCCAGATCGGCCGCCTCCATGAGATCAGCGCCGGCCCACGTACGCCGGAGCGGGCCAAGGCCCTCAGCCGCGCACGCGCGGTCCTCGGCGAACGGCTCCGCAGCGCCCACCGGCACCTGACCGACGCGGCCGGCGACCTGCACCGGGACGCCGACCTGCTCGTTGCGGCGGCCGTCGGCACACGCCGTGCACCGTCTCCCTCTCCCCATCACCGGACTCGGTCACCTGACGCACTGCCCGTGTCTCCACCCGTATCACCCACCGCCTCCAGAACCCTCCACTGACCTGGACAGACGTCGCGCACTGCCCCGCTGCGGGCAGCTTCGCGCCCCGCGTCACCGGCCAGGGAGGGCGAAACATAGCGGGCAATGCCCGGTTAGCAAAACCGGGGATTGCCCGGACCCTAGAGGCGGATCACCCACCCCCCTTCCCCAGGAGCACCTCATCCGCCGCACCCTCCACCGATTCCCCCTGGCCATCGCCGCTGTCTGCGTGTCACTGGCCGCGACCGCCTGCGGCAGCGGCAGCGACAGCCCCGAGACCAAGAGCTCCACGCCGTCCGCCAGCGCCGACAAGCCGCGGGAGCTGCCGCCCGCGCTCACCAAGCAGCAGGCCCTCGACGCGATCGACCGGTACTCGCAGGTCAACAACAAGGCCAACACCGACAACGACCGCGACCTGCTCGACACCGTCGAAGACGGCCCGATGTATGCCATGTCGGTCTCCGAGTACAAGGAGTCCGAGGGCCTGACCCCGTCCGAGCGCAAGGCGTACACGCCGTGGGCGTACGACACGCAGAACACCCAGCTGTACATCCCGCGGATCGCGAACGGTCAGCCGCGCTGGTTCGCCGCCGCGCTCTCCGCCACCCCGGGCAAGGCCCCCAGCCGACTCGCCGTCTTCGCCGAACAGCCGCAGCACAAGCGGTGGGAGATGGTCTCCGTCGCCGATATGTACGGCCCGGACCTGCCCACGGTCGCCCTGGACGCCGACGGATACGCCACCGCCGTCGCGGCCAACAGCAACAAGGACCTCGCCGTCGGGGCCGATCGGCTCAGGGAGGGCGTCCTGGACAACTTCGCCACCGGCGGGCAGAACTCCGGGAAGAAGATCTTCACCGAGAGCAAGGCGAGCAGCCTGCAGATCAAGGTCCACGACGAGACCGTCACCCAGTACGGCAGCCAGGGCACCAGCACGTTCGCCAGCGCCACCAACCGCTACGGCGACGCGTACGCGCTCAAGACCACCGACGGCGGCGCGCTGGTCTTCTTCTCCCACACCCACACCCAGACCGACGCGGTCGCCCGCTCCGGTCTGCAGCTCAACCCCGGCAAGGACGACCGCGCCTGGCTGCACGACGTTCCGCGCAGCTCCATCCAGTACACGTTCGTCTGCAACGACGCCGCCACCGTCCCCGCGAAGGCCGCGCCCTCCACGCTGCTGGCCTACACCTGCGCCCGCACCGACGCCTCCGGCCCGCCGGTGAACTCCGCTTCCGCCTGACTTCGAGCCGAACGACCATGCCGGGCGCGGCGCCGAGCAGCGCGCCGCGCGCCAGGGTGCCGTCACCCGCAGCGACCTGCGCCGGTGGGCGCAGCGCGACGCCCAGTCCTTCCTGGCCGCGCACCCGCTGCCCGACCGGCCAGCGCCAGAGCTGGACCTGGCTCCGTACCTGGACGCCCTCGCTGCGGCCGACACACCAGCTGAGGTCCATGCCGTCACCTCTCATCTGCTGGAGGCCGCCGAGCCCGTGCTCCGCGCGGTGAGCGACTATCTCCAGGCCGCCGCCCAGTGGCGTGACCAGCACCGCGGTGCGGCAACGGGCTCACCGCCGCGGCTGCTCATGGACGCGGCCAGCCACGCGTGGTCCGCGCTCGCCGTCGGCAGGCACGCCAGCCTGGCCTCACTGCGCGCCGCGTACCTTCCCGCGCCGACACCGACGGCGCAGGGCCATTGCCCGGCCAGCACCACCTGCGCGCTCCCTCCCGGAGCCGCCGAACTCCCCTTTCGGACCGGCCCCCAGCCGGTGACCTCGACTCCCCTGAGGTTCCTTGCCCACGAGTCCTTCCTGGCCCGCCCCGACGGAGGCGCCCCCTGTCTACCCGTTCCTATATCGCCCGCCCCAACGGCACCGGCTTCACCGGCGTATACGTCCACCACGACGGCTACCCCAGCGCCCGCCTCCCTTTGCTCCTCGCTGCCTACCAGCACCGATTCGGCGGTGACGTCGACGCCCTCGCCGCGTACCTGATCGACCGGGTGCCCGTCGGCTGGTCCACGCTCGGCAACGACCTGCTCACCGGAATGCCCGCGCACCTGCGGGCCGATCTCTCCGTCAACTGGACCTCGCCCGGCGCCCAGTACGACGACCGCCCCGCAGGGGATCCGCCCGTGCGCATCACCGACTACGACACCGATGGCCTGGACTGGGGCTACGTCCTGCACCCGCACGCCATCGAGGTCGTCCCGCTGCACGCGGCAGACATCGGCCCCTTCGTCGCCTGGGACACCGATCCACGCAGCCGCTTCAGCGATCAGCAGCTCCTGTGGGGATTCGACCGGCCCGTGCCCGCCACACGCCCACCACGCACCGCGCAGACCCCACCCGCGACGGTATCCGCCGCAGTGTCCGCCCGCCCCCGCGCACGTCACTGAGCCGCCCCCTGCCGCCGCTGAGCACACCCAACTCCTCGCTCCTTCAGCCGTTCCACTCCCCTCCTCCCCCCTTCGAGGTTCCTTGTCCACCAGTTCGTTCGTGGCCCGCCCCACCGACACCGGCTACACCGGGGTGTACGTCCACTTCGACGGCTACCCCAGCAGCCGTCTTCCGCTGCTCCTGGCGGCCTACCAGTACCGCTTCAACCGCGATGTCGAGGCCATAAGCGTCCACCTCGTCGACGAGGTGGACGTCGCCTGGGACGAGCTGGGCACCGACCTACTCGACGGCGCGCCCAAGTCCCTGGCGACCCAGCTGGCCGGCCGCGACCGGTGGCCCAGCCGCCAGATGCACAACGTCGTCAACGCCGACGGTTCCCCGGCCGAGCGGGAGGTCATCACCGAGGCCAACTCCAGCTATCTCGAGTGGGGTTACATCCTGCGCCCCGAGGGGATCGAGGTGATCAGCCTCACGGAAGTCGCCCGCGGGCCGGTCGTCGCCTGGGACACCGATCCGCGCACCCGGTTCAGCGACCATCCCTCCCTGTGGCTTCCCGGACAACCGGTGCCCGCCACACGGCCGCCGCGCAGCGCGCCGCCCCTCGCCGCGCCGGCACCCGCCTCACCGGCCGCACGGCCCGCCGCCCACCGCTGACCTCGCCCCTTTCGTCTCTGGAGAACGTCCTGTCCTCGCACTCCCGTCCCGACATCACGGTCGTCATCGCCACCCGGCTGCGGCCCGAACGCCTGGGCTACCTCGCCGAACTGCACGCCAGCCTGATGCGGCAGACCGTGCCCTGGGAGGCCGTACTCGTCCTCGACGGGGCCGACCGCACGCTGCTGCCCGAACCGCTGGCCGCCGATGCCCGCATCCGCGTGGTCGAACTGCCCCGCCCGGTCGGTGCTGCCGCCGCCCGCAATCTGGGCCTGCGCACCGTCCGCACCCCTCTGGTGTGCTACATGGACGACGACGATCTCGTGCCGCACGACAGCCTCGCCGTCCGGCACCAGCGGATCACCGAGACCGGTCTGGGCTGGGTGGCGGGCTGGAGCGCCGACTTGCACGAAGACGGCTCCACCACGATCTGGCGCTGCCCGACGCCCCCCGGCGTGCACCAGCCCGGTGACGTGACCGGGTACTGGACCAGTCCCGAAGCCCAGATCCCGCTCGGCCAGACCATGCTGCTGGCCCGCACCGAACTGGTCGTGGCCGCTGGCGGGCACGGGGGACTGCCCCAGGGCGAGGACTTCGTCATGGTCAACGGCGTCACCAACCTCGCACCGGGCGAGCTGCTGCCGCACGTCGTCTACTACTACCGACAGCATCCCGCCCAGATGACCGCTGGCGGCGCCGCGTTCCTTGAACTGGAGGGCCCCGCCCGCGAGTTCGCGTTCCGGCACGGCCGTGCGCTGCGCACCGCGCTGAAACGTTCGCGCACCGGCGGGCTTGAGTTGGCTGTCTGATGGCCTCCGGTGTCACCCAGACGACCTTGGACTACCTCGCCCGGCGGCTCAATGAGGTCGCCGCACAGCTGCCCACCAGCCATGCGGAGGTGGACCCGGTGGCGCTCACCGACGACATCGCCGTGCTCGCGCACCACCTTCTCTACGTCGGCGAACGTGCGCAGGAATGCTTCGCTCAACCTGAGACGGTCTACCTCCCCGAGCGCCAAACTCTGATGCGGCTCGCCGAGGCGATGACCGCCATCACCGGCGCCATGGGCCACCTGACCGGGGCCCTGGACTGTGTGTCCACCGGCTTCTACCGCGAGGCCATCCCCGGGGTGGAGACCTCGCACCTGCGAGGCGACCCCAAGACGCTGCGGATCATCGCGGCCGAGAAGTGCGCCACCGCCCGGACCCAGCTGATCGCCACCGCCGCGCAGCTGCACACCGAGGCCGGCGGCAGAGCCGAGCGGCCCCGGCGGATCCCCGGCGGCGCCTTCGCCGCGCCGCTGACCGATGGAGCGGCCACCCGCCAGATGGCCAGCGCCCTGGTGCACCGCGCCCACGAGCACGGCGCGACCATCACCACCAGCCCCCGGCCCTACCTCGGGGACTTCGGCGAGGACGTCGCTGCCCGGCTACCCGGCACCTGGAGCGCGCGCCTGGAGCTCTACTACAACCCTCTCGTGCAGGAGGACCTCATCGGCCCGCTGTGGGACAGCGGCGACCTCCTCCAGGCGCTGCTCCACGACCCCGTGCCCGGCGCGGTCGTCCTCACGAACGGGATGGGTACCGAACTGCTGCTGATCGAGCGCCCCGGTCACAGCAGCGGCTATCTTCTGGGCGCCTTCGCGACCGAGGAGTACGACGACAACTGGGAGGAGCCGAATGCGCCGCGCAGCATCGTGCTGCCCGGCGAACCGGCCCGCGCTGCTCGCCTCGCCGTCACCTCGTTCCTGCCCTTCTACAGCCGGGCCCTGCACCAGCGGCGGCTCGACACGGTCCTGCGTGCGCTGGAGCGCATCCGGTCCGAGTACGAGACGCTGCAGGCCATCAAGGCGTCCGGCCGCTACAGCGACTGTGCCGCTCGCCGACGCCCAGATGATTCCCGAGATGGAGCGCACGTTCGCGGACTACGCCTGGCTCTCCTTCCGCGACGTTCTCGAGCACGCTCCCGTCCTGCTCAGCCGGTGCCGCCCCGCCATGACCGCCTGGCCCCAGGACGCTGCCGCGCTGGGCCGTCTGCGCACGGCACTCGCCGACAGCCAGGAAACGCGGGACGAGGACAAGGCCCTGAGCGGCGTCCTGTTCTCCGTCGGCGGGTGGAAACAGGCGCGCAGCCGCTTCGGTCTCGCCGCCCTGCCCGCGATCGAGACCTGGCTCGCCGGCAGCGAGGCGTTCGAGCGCCAGGCCCGTGCCGCCGTCCCCGGCGGACCGGTGGCGCTGTCGGCTCCGAGCCCGCGCCTGCTCACCGCCCGCCCGGCAGCCCCCGCCGCGGCCCGGCCGTCGGCGGCACACCGCTGACCCACGCAGAAAGGATCCGCCCTCTGTCCGACCACTTCCACTTCGCCGTCCACCCCGAGTACGGCTTCGTCGCCGCCCCCACGGCCGCCGTCACCCCGCACCTAGCCGAGTGGTTCCTGACCCGCGAGCAGTTCGAGCCCGTCCCCGACCTGCCGGGCGTGTACCGGATCACCCAGCCGGAACAGGACGGCCAGCGCCGCACCCGCCAGGCCGTACAGGACCTGCGTGTCCACGGGTTCACCGTGCAAGCCGACTACTCGCTCGACCCCGCGGTCACCCCCGAGCCCGCCCGGCCGTACGTCCGCAACGGGCTGATGGAGCGCCGCCAGCGCATCGCCCAGGCCGCCGCGGTCGCCTCGCCACAGCGCGCCCCCGCGCTGTCCACCGCCCCGGCACGGCCCTCACCCCAACCGGCCGCCGCCCCCCTCGCCCCAGGCTCCCAGGGCGCAGGGCCGGCACGGGGGCGGTGAGCATGAGCACCGAGCCCATCCGCATCGCACGCAAGAACGGCGGCGAAGTCGAAGTCGACGGTCCCGTCGACAAGTTCGCCGCCCAGATCCTCGTCCGTGCGGGCTTCATCTTCCGCCCGACCCTGCGCGGCGTGTGGATCCGGCTGCACTTCGACACCGGCCAGGACAACGAGAACCGGCAGGCCACCCATGCCGCCCAGATGCTCAGCGCCGCGGGCTACCAGGTCGATCTCGACCCGAACCTGCTGCCCGCCGCCGGGCACCGCGCGCCGGTGAACTGGTGGCCGCCGCGCATCCCCGCCTCGATGCCGTCCAAGCCTGCGCCCAAGTCCCCGCAGCCGCCCCGACGCTGATCCCTCACGACGTAAGGCCCCATGCCCCCCTCCGCCCAGATCACGCTGTACCTCAGCGCCCACGACAAGATCATTGCCCTGCCGAGCGGGACCGGCCGCAGGTGGGCCGAGACCTCCCTGGACCTGGCCGGCTTCACCACGAACCACAACGAGATCCGCACCCTGTCGCTGGACGCCCCGCCCCGAGCGCGTCAAGCACTCACCCATCTCCACCAAGCCGCCCGTGACTGCCAGGTGAGCGTCGCCACCCACCCCCGCCCCTACCTCGGCGACATCGCCGAGACGATCGTGGCGGCGCTGCCCGGCCACTGGATGGCCGACATCGAGCCCCTGCGCGAGCCGCAGGACCAGCACTATCTGCGGGACTACGTGTGGGAGACCGGCGCTCTGCACGACCTCCTGGAGAAGAACAGCCTGGGCTTCGCGGCGATCCTCCGCGACGGCGGCGGCACCGAGCTGCTGCTGATCGAGCGTCCCTCGGACGGCGCGTACGTGGTCGGCGCCCTGACCCCGAGCCCGGATCACGTCCATGTGACAGACCCGGCTCCGCGCAGCATCACCGCCTCCGACGCCCGGCTCGCCGCCCGGTTCATCCAGACGCGCCTGCTGCCCGACTACGAGCGGGCCGTCCATCTCTCGCGGCTCGCCGAAGCCGAGCACGACCTGCGCTGGGTCCAGGAGCGCGAACCCGGGACGTACGACACCGTCGACCTGGAGTCGGCGCTCTACCGGTTCCGCACCCACGCCATCGCATTCATCGCCACCCTGCGCGGCGGCACCACGCCGCTCCCGGTCGAACAGGCCATCTTCCTGGATCGCATGGAGGACGGCCTGAACCTCGACGCGCTGGACGACCCGGATCCCGAGGCGCTCGCCGATGCGGGGGCGGTGTGGCTCATCGACGGCGAGGAGCTGATCGAGATGGCACGCGCCGCCACACCCCCTGCGTCCGTCATCCCGGCCAAGCCCAAGGCGCTGCCCACCGCCGCGCTGCCCCTGCCGGCCGTCGCCGCGCCTGCCCCCGGCCCGCGCCGCTGAACCCTGCCTCGGAGTACCTCATCACCGATACCCGCGCCGAAACCCTCGGTACCGCCCTCGACGAACTGCACACCTTCAACGGCCAGTTCGCGCTGATCCACACGCGCTACGAGCGCGCCTGGGCCCACGCGGCCAACGCCCCGGACGCCTCCCATGCCACGGCAGCCATCGCACGCGGCCAGCGCCAGGAAGCCGCCGAGGCGTTCGAACGTCACGTCCTGCCGCACGCGGACACGCTCCTGGCCTCCGCACGCACCGCCGTGGACGCCATGCCGCCGGCCCGGCACCATGCCGCCTGGCACGAGCTGATCGACGACCTGGCCCACGCAACCGGACAGATCAACCGCATCCGGTCCGCGCCCGCCGACCAGCCCACCGCCGATGCATCCGCTGTCCGTCACCTGCAGCTGTGGCCCTACGTTCCGGCCTGGGCCGAGCGCTCCTTCATCATCAGCAACCTCGCCGAACAGCACCGCCCCACAGGCCCAGCGCTGACATCCGAGGAACAGCAGCTCTGGACGGACCTGGCGCAGGCAGCCTGGCGGCGCGGCGACTTGGATATCGACGACGTCTGGTACAGCGCCGACAACGAGCTGATCACCCGGGCCTATCTCGTCGAGAACGGCGAGCAGACCGTGGTGGTGCTGGCCGGTGAACTCGGCAGCGAACAGGTGCGGGTCCTCGGCCACTACGACACCGTGAACGAGGCGGTCCAAGCGGCCCCGCCCGCGGTACCCGCAGGAGTCCTGAACCGCAACTTCGCGCCCTTCGCGCCCCAGGCTCCCCAAGCGGAGGTGCCGGTCGCGAAGCTGGTCTGGCAGGTCGACGAGGCGCGGCACTCCGGGGATGTCTACATGGCGCTGCTCGATGCCGTGGACGACTCCGGCTTCTCCTGCGGTCCGCTGCCCCGCCTGGCCGAACTCCTCGACCGGGCGGCGGCGTTCGCCGATGCGCTGGAGACGAAGCAGGGGCAGCGCTCCGCCGCCCGCCTGTCCGTCCTCGCGCGGCAGCTGGGCGCGCTCAGAGAGGAAATCGAGTCCGCCACTGAGGGCCTGGGGGCCGGCGTTCTGCCACCCCACCGCACGCCACGCCCCGTGTTCCACGTCCCTTCCGCACCCCCGGCACCTGCGCCCGCGCCGCCCACAGGACCGGCCGCACCCCCGACCCCCGGCGCGGCCCGCCGCCGCTAGCACCCCGTCCCGGGGTGTCTCACCCCAGAAAGCGTTCGTTGACCTCTACCACTGGCTCCGGCCCGCTGCTCGCGCAACGCCACGTCGCCCGCCTGCTGTTCGGCACGCTGATCGGCCGCCTTCCCAACGGCATGTGCCCGGTCGCAGTACTTCTTCTCGTCGCTGACCAGGGTGGATCGCTGAAGACGGGCGGGCTGCTGTGCGCGCTGTACGGACTGGCCTCCGCCATCGGGCAGCCGGTGTTGGGCCGCATGGTCGACCGGCGCGGGCAGAGCCTGGTGACCGCCACCGCGGTCCTGCTCACCACGGTCTGCCTGCTCGCCCTGTCGGTGGTGGAGGTCGCCGCCCGTCCCGGGACGGCGGCCGGTCTCGTCGCGCTCGCCGGGCTGAGTACCCCGCCGCTGGAGGCAGGACTGCGGGCTCTGTGGCCCGCTGTCCTGCCCGACGAGGCGCAGCGCCGGGCCGCGCTCGCGCTCGACACCGGCGTCCAGGGGCTGATCTACGTCACCGGGCCCCCGCTGGTCGCGGTGCTGTCCACGACGACGGGCCCGCGCACCGCGATGGTGGTGAGCGCCGTGCTCGGGCTGCTCGGCGCCGCCGTGGTGCTGAGCGCCGCGCCCTCCCGGCGTTGGCGCCCCGCCCCCACGGCTCGCCGCACCGGGGCGCTCGGCCCCCTGGCCCACCCGGGGCTGCGGTGGCTGTTCGTCGCGGTGAGCGGCACCGGTCTCGCCCTGGGATCGATGAATGTGTGGGCAGTCTCGCTCGCCGAGGATCTCGGGATGGACCTGCTGTCCGGGCTGATCCCCGCCGCGCTGTCCACTGGCAGCCTCGTCGGCGGCTTCCTCTACGGGCGCCGGACCTGGCCGGGCTCGCTTACCGGGCAACTCCTCACGGCAGCAGCCCTGTTCGCGGCCGGATGGCTGCCGCTGATGGCTGCCACCGGCCCCGTCTCCGCGGTCGCGCTGACGGCCGTGCCGGGCCTGCTGCTCACCGCCGTGATCACCTCGGCGTTCCTGACCGTGGACGCCCTCGCCCCACCCGGCACCACGACCGAGGCGTACGCCTGGCTGATCGCCGCCGTCGGCACCGGCCAGGCCGCCGGGACCGCCCTGGCCGGAACGCTCGCCGAACATCCCCACCTCGGTGCGGCCCTGCCCGCCGCCGGCGCCGCACTCACGCTGACCGTCCTGCTCGTCGACCATCGCGACATCGCCGTTCCCGGTGCCACCGCCCGCCGCCGGGGCCGGCACCGCCGCACAACGGCGCACGCCGCCCGCTGAACACCCGCTACCTGCAAGGAGATTCACCCATGGCTGTGCGAACGTCCTATGAAGTTGTCCACACCTGTGGACACGCCGTGACCCGCAATCTGTCCGACCGCCCCGCCGACAAGCGGGCCGCCTTCGCCCGCTGGCTCGCCTCCAAGGAGTGCACCGACTGCTGGAAGGCCGCCCGCGATGGCGACAGCGCGAGCAAGGAGGAGTGGCTCGCCGCCCGCCGCGCCGCCGAACAGCAGGCGGCTGCCGACTGGGCCGTCCAGTTCGACATGCCCGCGCTCGAAGGCCCCGAAAAGGCTCTGGAGTGGGGCGAACGCTCCCGCCACCAGCTGGTTACCGCCGCCTACACGGCGCTGGTCACCGAAGGCGACACCTGGGACGAGGCGGACTGGGCCGTACTCGAAGAGAAGATCCGCACGATCACCCG
Source organism: Streptomyces sp. NPDC023838 (assembly GCF_040639555.1). Lineage (NCBI taxonomy): Bacteria > Bacillati > Actinomycetota > Actinomycetes > Kitasatosporales > Streptomycetaceae > Streptomyces > Streptomyces sp. NPDC023838. The sequence continues at coordinate 45,520 of NZ_JBFAAD010000004.1, read as the reverse complement.
CGCCGGGTGGTGGATCGACCAGCGGGACGCTGAAGGCACTGATCTTCCCGAGCTTCTCGATGCCGCCACCGAGGCCGATCGCGGCACGGAGAACCCGTTCCGCTAGGGCACGGTGAACTCTTCGGGGCAGGCGAGGGATGCCTTATACCCGACGATCCCCGGTTAGCAAAACCGGGGATCCTGCGGACCATTGTCCTTCCCGCCGCCACCCCGTGCCGTTCGTGGAAGGACCCCCTCGTGCCCCAAGCTGTTCGCCCGCCCTACGTTCCCGCCGACATCCTCACGCCCACGAGGGACATGACCCATGGCCACTTCCGGCCCGGCGACCAGGTCGTCATCCTCAAGGGCGTGGCCGGCGGGGAGCTGTGGGGCGATGCCATGACGGTGGTGAACCCGTCCTGGCACACGCCCACCGACGAGGACGGGTGGCGGCTGCGCGACCCCAACGGCGGGCAGCAGACCTTCGTCACCGCCCACCCCCGCTACCTGGTCCATCTCTCGCGGCGCTGCCCCGACTGCCTGATCTACCTGCGCGCCCTGAAGGACTACCTGATCCCGAAGTTCGCCGACGCGGGCACCGTGATCGACTGCGGGTGGTACTCCACCACCGCGCTGAACCAACTCGTGCACCTCGCAGATGCCCGGGGCGGCCGGTGATCCCGTACATCCACGAGGCGGAGTTCTTCCCCTCCTTCCCGCTGTCCGCGGCCCTGGGCCACGAGATGAACGAACAGGATGTGTTGGGTGATCTCGTGGTGGCCAGCGCGCCCCTGGACTCCAGCATCGCCGCGGGCGGCCCGCAGGCGTGGAGGTTCGCCGACTGGGAGGAGTACCTCCTCGCGCCGCGCGATCTCCACCCCTACGCCGCCGGGCCGAACGCCAACGACCCCGAGATCTTCCATGTGGCGGTCCGGCTGCACCCCGCCGACCGGGACCTGCGTCCGCCGGAGTGGGCGGAGATCGCCCAGCGGCTGACCCGCGTCACCGGCCTCGCCCCCGCCGGGGATGAGCGCGCCTGCCGCTGGGTCGCTCTGCAGGCCCGCCCCGGCCGGCTCGATGTGATCGCCAACCTCATCCGCGCAGACGGCGCCTGGGCCCGACAGCCGTGGCCCCTGCAGGAGGTTCTCCGCACGGAGTGCCACCTGATCGAGGGGGACCTGGGCCTCGTGCCCGCCCAGCCCCACCGCGGGCGCCCGCTGCCCGCACATCTGCTGGCCCAACGCCCCGCACTTCCGAGGACGGTGGCGGATCACTCCCCGCCCGCGGTGGCCGCGCAGCTCGCCACGCTGATGTGCCAGCTCGCCGACGAGACCAACGGGCCCATCGCCTCGGTGCGCGGCCTGGTCGAGCAGGCCGCCCACCGGCTGGAGGAGCTGCCCCACGCCTACGGGCCCGACGCGGCCCACCGGCTGGAGTGGATCGCCCGGCGTCTGCACGGCATCCAGCAGGACCTGGAAACCACCGCAGCGGATCTCCCCGGAGCAGGCCAGCGCGCCGCCCTGGTCTCCATCACACCGCCGGCACCACACTCGGCGCCCGCGCGCCGCTCCCGCTGAACACCCCTGAGAAAGCACTGCCCTTGGCCCTTGCCGACCGCCACCTGACCCTGCAACGCGACGTGCACTCCGGCGAAGTCCTCGCCCGCGGAGGCGACCCGGAAGCGCACAGCATCCTTGAGCGCACCGGCTTCGTCCCCGTCGTCCGCGTACACGAGCAGTACCACCGGCTGCCCACCGGCCTCGACGAGGCCGAGGAGGAACGTCTCGCCACCCGGGCCGTGGCCCGGCTGCGCGCCGTCAAGTACGACATCGCCTGCGACGAGGCGTTCGAGACCGAACTGCGCGAGGCGCACTACCTCCCCCTCGGCGCCTTGGTCGCCCACCAGGCCGAACGCATCCGCCAGGCGACCACCACCGACGAGGTCGCGGATGCCCTGAACGAGTTCACCGCCGCCCATGACGGCATCCTCACCGCACTCGACGATGTCCTCGCGGCAACCGCCGAGTTCTGCCAGAGCCTGGGCGGGGCAGCCGACATCGACACCGCCGCCCGGCTGCGCTACCTCGCCGAAAGCCGTCTGGACGTGCTCCGCGCCGACTTGGCCGGCGTGCGCGCCGATCTCGCCGACCGGCACACGCCTCACCCGCAGCGCAGCGTGTGCAGCGCCGAAGTCGGCCCAGGCGAGCGCGAAGCCTCCGCCGTCTGCGGCTGCCCGCCCCCGCCCCGGACCACCCCAACGCCCAGCTCGGCGCCCGCTTTCCCGGCCCCCGTCGGACAGCGGCGCTGATCACCATCCCCGAGGAACCCATGCACGACTACGAATCCGCCCCCGACCTGGCGTCTTTCGCCATCGCCCTCGCCGACGAACTCCCCGGCCACTGGACCAGCGAGCACCAGATACATGCGCACTACCCCGACCAGTTCGCCCGCGCCGAACACGTGTGGGACATGAACCTTCTCGCCCAGGCGATTGCCGAGCACGTCCTGGACCAGGACGCGGTCCTCACCCGCGATGACGGCGTCCGCCTGTACGTCATCGCGCGCCCCCGCAGCGGCGAGGAGTTCCTCGTCGGCGCCGTCGCTCCGGCCGGTATCCCCGCGGAAGCCTTCCGCACCGTGCGCGAGCCCGACGGCATCGTCGTCCCCGACGACCCGGTCCAGGCCGCCGCGGACATCACCACCGACCTGCTGCCCCGCTATGACAGGGCCCTCGCCCAGGTCCACGACCATGCTGCCCGTCTCACCCCGGCCGCGTCCCCGGAGCTTGTGGTGATCACGTTGAGCGGCCGGGACTTCCACGTCACCAAGCCCGAGCGGGCGGATGCCGCCCAGATCCTCGCCGCCAACGGGTGCGTCTACGACCCAGACCAGGACGCGTTCGTGCTGTCCGGCAAGGACACCGCCGCGCAGGCCCAGGCGATCCAGCGGGCGGCAGCGCAGCTGGACCGGCTCGGCATCGGCGTCAGCGTGCGGCTCCCGCAGGCCAAGCCGGCCCTGGAGGCCGCCCCCATGGCGGCCACGTCCAAGTCGCCTGCCCGGCGGCGATAGGCCCCATCAGAAGGGAGAAGCCCCGCCCGTGGGTAACAGAGCCGACGACTACGGCAGCGATGTCGAGATCTACCGCAAGCCCCTGACCGACACGGTCTACGCCGAGACCCCCACCGGTGCGCCCGAGCAGCTCCTGGCCCTGCTCGACGCCCTCGGCCTGGAACGCAGGACCACGGTGACGGCTGGCCCCGTCTATGTCTGGCACGAAGTCCCCGGCCACCTCAGCGAGGACGAGCAGGAGAAGGCCGCCACCCGGGCCCTGCCCTCCCTGCTTCTGGCCGGATACGTGGTCAACATCCCCGACGACCTCTTCGATCCCACCGCCTACCAGGAGGCGGTCGCGGACATCCGCAACCACCGCCACCCCACCGCCACACCTCCGGCTGGCGCCCGGCCCGCGTCCAAGGCCCCCGGGCGCGCCAACTCCGCCCGGCGGTGAACCACAACGCCCCGGAGCCCCCGTCCCTGACGCTCGCCGACGAGTGCGACGTCGACGTACTTCGGCGGCACCGCCTACCCATCCGCCCGCGCCTCAAAGCGACCGTCGCCACCGGCCCCAGCCCCTGCGACATCGCCCTCCGCCAGAGGCCACCGCTCCCGTCGCTCCCCCTGACCATCCTGTTCGGCCGACCCCTGCAAAGGGGCCGGCCCCGCCACCCGAGAGAGACCGCACATCCCCGCACTCGACCGCACGCCCCCGCCCATCACCGCCGCGCGAAAGCCGCGCCTGGCCGCAGCCCTGTTCCGCCGCTACCTGCGCGCCGTCGCCGTCGGCAGCACGGAGCGCCCCATCTCTCTGGCTGGCGCCCGCCCCGAAGCCACCCTCAGCGAAGCCGGTCGCCTCGGCCGCCTCGGCTGACCACTCCTCGCCCTCGCCCTACGGAGGCCCATGACCAACCAGTTCAACTTCGCCGCAGACCTCGCCAAGGACATCGCCTTTCGCTTGAGGGTCCTGGACGAGTGCCTCACCGAGGCCACCCCGCTCCAGGCGTCCGAGATCCTCAGCGAGGTCCTCGACATCGACAACGGGCTCCTGACCGGGGTGACGCACCTGGTGGAGACCGGCTCCCGGTTCGCCCAGAGCCAGCCCCACCGAGGGATGCTCCCGCCCATGGTGTGGCTGGCGATGGGCCGGGCCGCCAACGAACTCCACAGCGTCGGCATGGATCTTGACGAGCACGCCGACGCCATCAAGCAGCTCGGGACACCGCCCTCCACGGCAAGCACCCTGCCGCCCACGCCCGTCGCCTCCGCCATGGTCGTCAGGAGAAGCCGGTGAAACAGCAGCAGTGGACCGGCTGGGGCCCCGGCGCCCAGCAAGCCGAACAGCACTACCTGGTCGAGCCCCGCTACCTCGCCGGCGGCGGCGACATCCGCTACGTCAGCGAGTTCCTGCGCGCCTCCGGCTGGAACGACAGGTCCAGGACCGGCGGGCCGCTGGTCTTCGACAGCCCGGACAAGGCGGTCCGCATCGGATACGACCCGCACGTCCAGCCCGGCGGCTGGACGATCTCCGGGACGGCCGCTCCCGGCCAGGAAGCGTGGCACGCGACCTTCACCCGCCAGGTGCCCGTGGAGATCGTCGCCGGGTTCACCGACGCGCTCACCCGCCCCCGCTCCGCGCACGCGCCCAACGTGTGGGCTCCCCTGCAGGAACAGCGCTGGCAGACCGAGCAGGGCCAGCACTTCACCGCCATGAGCCCCGACGGCGGCGCGTGGATGCAGTTCCACCAGTCCAAGCCCGGCGAGGCTCTGTGGTGGGCCGGGGCCCGCAACGAGCACGGCCGGATCTGGGACGCCTCCTTCACCGCCTCCACCCCGATGCACCTCGTCCAGGCGTTCAGCACCGCGCTGGCCGACCCGCAGCAGGTCATGCGCCCGCGCGGGCATGTGCCGCCCTCCACCCGCATCCGCACCACCTCCGTGTCGGTGCGGCCCGAGGAGCTGTCCGCCTGGCAGCAGGCCCGCATCCGAGCCGCCCGCGCCGCCACCTGGGCCCGCAACTCCTGGGCCACGACCCGGCCCCGACGCCAGACGCCCGCCGCCGGCCCGTACGCCCAGGCAGGCTCCCGAACCCGCCGCTGACCAGCACTCCGGCCATCCCGGCCTCAAACCGAAAGCACCCCGACTTGCCCCACCGCGCACCCGATGCCCCCACCCCCGACCAGGTCCGCCAGGCCACGAGCACCCTCGCCGACCTCGCGGCCTACCTGCGAACGCATCCCCCGCTCGACGACGCACTGCCGCTCCTCGCGCCGCTGCTCGACGAGGACGACGGCGTCCCGATCCTGCTCGGCAGCGCCCTGCGCTGCACCGAGCACCTCATCGGCCAGCAGGCCGCGTTCCCCGTGCCCGACGAGACCCGCCTGGTCATGGACGCCTTCCGCGAAGCTGCCCAGGAAGTCACGGACTGGCATGTTCTGCACTGGGACGTACAGCGCCTGAACACCGGCCGCACCGCTCCAGCGAGCGGCCGATGAGCCCCGCCCGTCGTGCGCCGAGCGCCGACGAGATCTCCGAGGCCCTCCACGTCCTGCATGAGGTCGACGAGTATCTCCGTGAGCCATCGTCCTTCTGCGACGCCCGGACGGTTCTGGCTCAGGTCCTCGACGAGGACTCCGGGGTACCCATGGCGCTGGGCAACATCCTGCGCTCCACCGCCAGCCTCATCGAGGGATACGCGCTCCTGCCGCGGCCCGTCGAGATCCGCCACATCATCGCCAGGATGCGAGCAGCCGCCCCCGAAGTGACCGACTGCCATGATCTGCACCGGGACATTCGCCACCTGGGCAGTCATGAATTCGACCTCACCGTAGAGGCGCCAGCCGCCCAGTGACCCGCCCCTACATCTCCACCCGCGCCAACGCCCCGCACGACACCATCTGGTTCGAGACCCAGCCCCGCTATCTGGCCGGACGCGGCGATCCCCGGCACATCACCCAGGCACTGCGGGCCGCGGGCTGGGCGAACCACTCCGACCCGGCCTTCCCCCACGTCCTGCTGGCTAGCCCCGACTACCGGCACACCGTGGTGCTGGAGCCCGACCCCGAGCCCTACGGGGCATGGTGGCGTATCCGCGGCCAGGAAGAAGACGGCCGGCGCTGGTACACCGAGTTCGGCGCGCACACTCCCGTGGAGATCCTCGCCGCCCTCACCGACGCGCTACTCGAACCCGCCCCCGCGCAGACGCCGCCGATCTGGTCGCCGCTGACCGCGGCGGGCTGGTCCTACGAGCGCGACGAACACGGCAACGAGATCGCCCGCCACCCCGACGGCATCCTCAGCCTGGAACGATGGTCCGTCGAGCCGGGTGAGACCTTCCACTGGCGGGCCCAAGCCGCCCTGCCCACCGGCGGCGGAGGCTTTCAGCGCATCTGGCACGCCTACCTCGACGAGCAGACGCCGCCCCACCTGATCGCCACATTCGCCAGCGCCCTGGCCGACGCCGGGCCCGTGCAGCGCGGCATGTACGACGTGCCGCACTCCCACCTGGTCACCCAGGAACAGCGCGGCCCGCAGGACGAGCAGCTCGCCGCTGCGCACGAGGTGCGGCTCAAGGCGATGCGTGCCGCCGCGCGCAAGGCCCGCCGCACGGCCGCGCTCACCGCGGCCTCACCGGTGCCCCTCGTCGCACCGGTCGCTCCCGCCCCCGGCCGGGCCCGCTGAGCGAGCCGGGCGGCGCTGCCGCCCGGCTCACCGCCCGCCCTTGTTCCTTCATCCGTCTGAGAGCGTTCTTGTCCCCCACTGCCCCCGCCCCCAATGAGATTCACCGCGAGCGCTTGCACCAGCTCGCCGCCTTCCTGCGTGAGAGCGAGCAGATCCTCGCCGACTTCGACGCCTGGCGAGAGGAGCACAGTGACCTCGACGGCTGGCCCCTCGACGACGACGAGCACAGCCGTCGTGCCGTCAAACGCGACGCGGACACCTGGCGGTCCTTCAATCGCGTCCGCTCCTTCGCCAAGGAACTGCTGGCCACCGCCGAGGTCCAGGTGCAGCAGCTCAACCCCGCGCACCTCCAGTCCCGCTGGCCCTGGCAGCTGGGCGTCCTCGATGACGCCCTCAAGCAGCTCGGCACGCTGCAGCAGCAATGGCTCGAAGCCCGTGACGCGCTGCCCCCGTCCGCCCGGCCGGGCAGCTTCGCGTACGACGACGCGCTCGCCGAACGCAACGAGGAAGCCTGGTCCTACCTCGACGACTGGGCCAGTCACGGCAAGGCTCTCCTCGAAATCCAGGCCGCCGCCCAGGACCACCCGCTCCGCCCACCGGCCCTGACCTCGGCCACGACGCACGTACGCCCTGCGGCTCCCGCCGTGGCGCCGTCTGCGTCGGCCCGGAGGTGACCGGCTTGCCGCACGACGTCGACGTGGTCCTGGTCGCGCCCCGCTACCTCGCCGGCCCCGGCGACCCGGCCTGGGTCACCGTCCCGCTCCACCGCGCCTGCCACTGGAGCACCGCCGAGGACCCGCTGGTGCCCCGGGTCATCCTGACCAGCCCCGACCAGCTCGCCCAGCTGCGCATCGCCCCCGACCCGGACCGGCCGAGCCGTGGTGGACCCTGCGCCATGCGCACCACGGTGACCAGCGGGCCTGGTCGATGACCTTCGACGCCCACACTCCGGTCGAGATCATCGCTGCGGTCACCGACGCCCTCACCGCCTCAGGCCCACGGCCGATGGTGTCGGGCGACCCGTACGAGACGCTGCGCGCGGCAGGCTGGCACGCTCCCCGCCACCACGACGGTCACACCTCTCCCCAGGGCATGACCGCATCCGACGGCCTGGCCCCGCGTCGACCTCACCGTCCACGAAGACGGCCGCACCGCCAGCTGGATCGTCGAGACCTCCGTCCACCACCTCCCCTCCATCTGGCGCGCGTACGTGTACGGCAACACCCCGCCCCACCTGGTCTCGGCGCTCTTCGGCGCACTGGCCGACAAGACGCACCTGGTCCGGGAACCGCACGGCGTGCCCCACCTGGCCGCCACCCACGGTCGCATCAGCCCCGGCCAGATCAGCGCCGAGACCTTCGCCTTCGCGCTGGAACGCCGCACCACCGCCCTCGCGCAGCGGCGCACCCCTCCGCCACCAGCCGCTGCGCCCTCCTCGCTGAACGTGCCCAAGCCGCGCCGGACCCGCTGACCAGCCAGTACCCAACTCCCCCTCTGGAACCGCCCTCTTGCCCCAGCCCTCCACCAAGTCCACCGACGCGACCGACATCGTCTTCAAGGTCCTTCTCGGAGCGCTCGCCGTCGGCGTTCCCCTGTCCAACCTCGCCTGGCTCGGCGGACAGATCACCGCCTGGGCCACCGACTCCGGGCACGGCGCCCCCTACCAGCCCGTTCAAGCCCTCCTGCACCCCGAACAGCTCTGGCCCGACCTGGGAGAAACGTCCCTGCTGATCGGGACGCGGATCCTGCCCGGCGCCGTGCTGATCGCGCTCGGCATCACTGCCGCCGTGCTCTACACGCGGCACAAGGACACCAGCGGCGGGCGCAAGAAGCGCATCGACGGCATGGCCAAGCACACCGACATCGAGCCGCTGATGGCCAAGGCCATCACCTCCAAAGCCCGCTCGCTGCGCCCGAGCCTGAAAAACACCAAGCACATCGACGCCCGTGACACCGGCATCCTCCTCGGCAACCTCCAGGGCACGAAGTACGAGGTGCGCATGGGGTATGAGGACGTCGCCGTTGCCATCATGGCGCCGCGTTCCGGTAAGACCACCAGCTTGGCGATCCCCTCCATCCTCAACGCGCCCGGCCCGGTCCTGCTCACCTCCAACAAGGCCGCCGGCGACGCCTACACGGCCACCCTCGACGCGCGTGCAGCTGTCGGCCGGACGTGGTCGATGGACCCCCAGCAGATCGCTCATGCTGCCCGCGAGATGTGGTGGAACCCCCTCGCTGACGCCAAGTCCCTGGACGGGGCAGGGCGGTTGGCTGGCCACTTCCTGGCCGCGAGCGTCGACGCCTCCCCGCAGGGCGACTTCTGGTCCAAGGCCGGCAGCAACATCCTCAGCCAGCTCTTCCTCGCTGCCGCGCTCGACGAGCGGCCCATCACGGACGTCATGCAATGGCTCGCCTTCCCCGCCGACCGCACTCCGTTGGACGTCTTGCGTGACCACGGCTTCGCCGCGGTCGCCGCCCAGCTCAAAGGGACCGTGGAAGGTCCGCCCGAAACGAGGGACGGAATCTACGAGACCGCGAGGCAGTACGCCTCAGCCCTCCTCAACAGCGAGATCGCCCGCTGGGTGACCCCGCAGAAGGACGTCCCCGAGTTCAGGCCGGCCGACTTCGTCACCTCGAAGGACACGCTCTACCTGCTGTCGAAGGATGGCGGGGGCGGCGCCTCGGCCCTCATCGCGGCGTGCGCGGACTCGGTCATGCGGTCGGCGACCGCCCAGGCGGAGCGCGCCGGTGGGCGTCTGGACCCGCCGATGCTCGCGATCCTCGATGAGGCCGCGAACGTGTGCAAGATCAGTGACCTGCCGGACCTGTACTCCCACCTCGGCAGCCGCGGGATCATCCCGATCACGATCTTGCAGTCCTACCGGCAGGGCCAGAAAGTGTGGTCAGACGCCGGCATGGACGCCATGTGGTCCGCCTCCACGATCAAGGTGATCGGGAGCGGAATCGACGACCCGGACTTCGCCGACAAACTGAGCCGCCTGATCGGCGACCACGACGTCGAGACCACCTCCACCTCGCACTCCGAGTCCGGGAAGAGCACGTCGGTGTCGATGCGGCAGGAGCGGATCCTGGCCGCCGACGCCATCCGTGCCCTGCCCAAGGGCACCGCGCTCGTGTTCGCGACCGGACTGCGGGCCGCGATGCTCGACCTGCGCCCCTGGTATCTCGAGCCCGGCGCCGACGAGCTGTCCGCCGCCTCGGCCCGCGCCTCGGCGGGCATCACCGAGCGGGCCGTCGCCAAGGCCGCGCCCAGGAAGTCCGACTACGGCCCCGCCGCATAGAACTCACCCTTCGCCCTCGTTCCGCTCGGCTTCCCGCACGTCCCTCTGCATCTGCGCGCCGAGCGTCAGCACACCTGGAACCGCCTATGACACAGATCCACAACGTCCCCGACGACTGGAACCCCGGCCACCGCTGCTGCCTGGAATGCGGCAACAGCGACCCCGACGTCACGTTGCGGGCCATCACTCACGCCGCAACGAACCAGCAGGCTCTCGCCTGCACCCGGCATGTCGCGGACGTTGCCGCCGTCCTCGATTCCTCTACGTCCGCGCCGCAACCTGCGGCCGAACAGGCGCCGAAGCTCACCACCGCGCCAGCACCGGCTGTCGCACCCGCCTCTCGGCACCGCTTCCGGGCATGACTCAACCACCCGCCGACGCGACGCGTCCCGCCCGCCTCCGGTGCGGCCACCTAGCCCTGCCCCGTACACCGAAGGACCTGTCCATCTCCCACGTAAGTCTCGCCGAGTTCGCCCCCGCCCTGGCCCGCTGGCTTCCTGGCCTTTGGTCCGCCGGGCTCCATCACCACTCGGGACCGGACCACCGCCATGCCCGCACCGACCGGGTCTGGACCCCGTTCGACGAGCGCCCCTCCCTCGCCCGGTTCGAGCCCGTCACCGACGCCGTCCTGACTGGCCCGAACGGGCAGGGCCTGTATCTACTGCCCCACCGGGCCGAGCGCGTGCTGGTCTGCCCGCTCATCCCCGACGACCTGCACGAGGACATCACCGACCGCATGCTCGCGCCTCCGTGCATCACGGTTCCCGCCAGCCCGGCCCGCGCCGCCTGGCGGCTGCAGGACCGGCTCCTTCCGTACTACCTCGGCGCCCTCGACAGCGCCCGCCGCGCCCAGCGTGCGGCCAGGACCCTCGCCCAGCCCGCCTCTCTGCCGCACCATTTCACCCCGCCGCCCGCCGGTGCGGTGCGCGGGCGCTGAAATCCCTTCCCCTCTTGCGACCCCGCCCCTTCTGATCGGAACCCCTTTTGACACAGCCCGCATTTCGCGCACTTTCTCCCGGCGCCGGCGTTCAAAGCACAGCGCTACTTTGCCTGTCGGCCGAGGGAGCCCTCCCGAAGATCGACTATGCGATATTCGCGGACACACAGCGGGAACCCAAGGCCGCATATTCTCACCTCGACCGGCTGGAGCGTGAGATAGCCACACCGGCAGGCATCCCAATCTTCCGGGTGACGTCCGGGAGCATTCGCCAAGACGCCCTTGATCCGCATCACCGGTTCGCTTCAATGCCCCTCTAGAGGCCACAAGTTCAGGATCACCGAAGGGCTGACGCGGCGGAACTGGAGGGGTCGACAGGGCTGCTTAGCCAGTGTGCACCCTCAAGTTCAGAAGTCGTTTCGAAGGCCGACGTCGCAGGTCAGTCGCCGCTTCAGTCGATAGACAAAGACGCCGTTCACGGAGGGCGTCACGGTGAAGGCCAGAACGGCGACCTCCGCAAAATACCTGCTATGCCGGAAATGAGGCGGCCTCACCGAGGTCACGACGCGGCACCTGGTGATGTCAGGGCACAGTCCATTGGCCGGTGTTTCCGGAGAATCCGCTGTTCATCGCGAACTGTACTTTGGCGATCTTGGAGGCCACTGAGACCTCGAAGGTGATGAAGCCCAGTCCGGTGTCGCCTGGCGCGATGGTGACACTGCCGGGGAATGCGGGGCCGGCGTTGGTGTCCCCGTACGTCGCGTCGAACTGCTGGCCCTGGGTGTCCACGACCTTCGCACCGTTGCTCGGAGAGTCGTTGTAGACCGCGGTCCCGGTGTTCTTGAGTCGGAACTGGACCGCCACGAAGCGCATGCTCGCGTCCGGACTGGAGTACTGGTTCTTGGCGCCCGCCGGATCGACCACCTTTACAACGGTGACGGCGAGTTTCTCTCCATCATTGTTGCCTGTGAGATCGAGGGTGTTCCCCGCCGTGGCGGAAGAGGCCCGGGACTGAGTGGGGCTCGGCTGCTCCGTGTCAGGCGTTTCCTGAGCCGGTGTACGGCTCACCGGGGGGCTGCTTGCTGGCGTGGTGGTGACCGTCTCATCCGAGCAGGCCACTGCGGCGGCAAGCAGCCCAGAGAGCACGAGGGCGAGCACGCGGCGCATCGAACCTCCCCTGGTACCAAAGCGCCCACCAGAACGCGGAAAGTAGAGGCGGGCTCAATGATCCTCCTCACCGCGAACGTACGCACTCGGGACCGTGAGAGCTTGAGGTTGACCTTTGAAGCGCTCAGAGGTTCGCGGTGGGGTCGCGGCGTCCGTAGACGGCATCGACATACCGCTGGGCGGTATCGGGTCGCAGTCCGAAGACCGCCGCGATGTGCAGAGGGTCGCGGACCCCTGCGGCTTCGACTTCGCCGAGGATCCGGTCCTGCCGCAGAAGATCGAGGCTGGCTTCCTGGCCACGCAGGGCAAGTCCGAGCCACCACCGGCTGACCGGGCTGTCGTGATGGGCAGTCTGCTGAGTGATCAGGAAATGGGGGTTGGTCGTACTCGGCCACCTGCGGTTTCGGTAATCGAGGTACCGCTGGATGGCTCGTCGGGTGAGGTCGTCGACAGGGCGGGACTGCCCCTGGACGGTGAACCGGCGGTTGGGCAGATCGGCATCCTCCAGAGCCAGGGCCTGGAGGTGTACCGCTCCGAGCGCGTGGTGACCGGTCAGCACCGTCACGAGCCACGTTGCGGGGGTGTGCGTGATCACTCCGATTTCTTCCAGGACGGAAGCCGGCAGGCGGGTGAGGATCCCCTGTCCCGGCCTGCGGGTGACGTTACGGCTCAGCCGGCGGGGCGGGATCGGCGAAAACCTTCTGCTGGGCCTCGAGGAAAGCGAAGAGCGAACGCAGCGCGGTCAGCCGGGTGTGCCCGTCTCCGCCGAACGACGTCGGTGCTTCGAGGGCGGCAACGACCTCGGCCTTGGACATCTCGCGAAGGGTTCCGTGTTTCCCCCGACCAGGACAGCAGGATCGGCCGGACCTGCAGCAGGTAGTTCTTCCAGGTGAGTTCGGCTTTGGGCCGGCGGCGGGAGTTGCCGTTCCTCAGAACATCCATCCAGTCGGCTACGTCGGTGCGGATGCCGGTCGGCAGACAGGCCAGGTTCCGCTCCAGCCATTGGTCAGGAAGCGGCTGAGCCTCGTGCACAGCAGCATCTCCGTGGACATCGAGCGGCACAGAATGCCAGCCGTCCCTCATTCGCCAGAACACCAGCAGCCCATACGGCCACGAATCGCGGCCCTCCGTCCAGCAGAGGGCGACCGCTCGTGACTCGTCCCAACGCCCATCCGGAGCACAGCCGAAGCCGTCAAGAACTTCCACGACGGCATCGACGTATCGGACCATCTCCGGGTAGTTGAGCAGCTCCGTACCGTCCGCGGCAGCCACGGTCTTCTCCATATCGCGAGGTCTGTGGTTCACAGTTCCGCGGTCCATACACCCTCGGGGTGGTCGCCCGGGGGCAGCCACAGCCGCGGCTGCGAATGCCAGTAACTCTCCTCAGCCTGTTCCTCCCAGTAGAAGCGGCCGCCCGCATCGGGCCACGCAACTTGCAGGAAAGGGAAAGGAGGCCGCCGGTAGAACCGGATCGCCCTCCCGAAGAACGTCCTGTACCACCGCAAGTCGACGGCCCTGAGCACCAATCGATGGCCCTCGACCACGCCCTGATGCTCTTGACCAGCCTCCAGTACCGCACCGCCAGCGGCCCGGCCTCCGACCGCGTTGAGAATGCGGTGCATGTCATGGACGTCGAGCCCGAACATGGCGAGCTCAGGAGCACCGTACGTGTGCGCCAGGCCGACGGTGTAGGCAAACCCAGGGCCGACCTCGTCCTCGGGAACCATCACGACGTGCCAACCGTGCTGCCGCACGTTCTCAATGACCGTCAGGTCTACCCGGTCCGCTTCGTCGCGGTCGCCATAGTCGTGGCAGAGGACGCAGCGGCAATCGAATGAATCACGGGACATGCGCTGAGGCTACGGGGACCACCTGCAGGAAGTGCAGGCAGACCCCGCGACCTCCCTACGCGGCGCTCTCGTCGATGAAGGCCATGAAGTTGCTATGCCCCACCCTTGCCAAGTTCAGCAAGCCCCAGCTTGAGGGCTTGCCACGCGGCCCCTTCACACCCCCGCACCCCCTATCGAAAGGTCACATCCTTGTCTCAATTCTCAATAACTTGCCCTTTTCACGGAAATGCGCAGTGGCGAAATATCAGGGATTCCTCGCCGCAGGAGTGGGAAGATGTAGTGGCCTTCGACGCGGCCATCCGGAAGGGAAATGCGCGCGCCACCGCCACCGCCACCGGCAACCGGCTGCTCGGCGAGGCATTCCTGCTCCGCTCGCGCGTGCCACTCGACCAGGCGCCGATCGACCACGTGACCGCCGCCGAATGGGCCGCCCTTCAGCAGGAACTCGGCGACAGCAAGGCAGATGCCCAGGAGTTGGAAGACGGCGTTATCGACGCTGTTCCCCGTGGGCTTGCCGCGGTGAAGTCGAGCCGGTTCAGGACGATTTCGGGCTGGCTTCTTGATACTTGATTTGTTTGCTGGTCCGGGGGGATGGAGCCAGGCTCTTACCGTGCTCGGCGTACGGGACGTGGGCCTGGAATGGGACGAGTGGGCGTGCAAAACCCGCGCGGCAGCGGGGCAGTTGACGATCCGCACCGATGTCGCCGCCTATCCGGTGTGGCCGTTCCTCGGCAGGATCACCGGGCTGATCGCGTCACCCCCCTGTCAGGCATGGTCGATGGCCGGCAAGCGCCTCGGGCTCGTCGACCAGCCCCTGGTTCACCAGGCGGTCGCCGACCTCGCTCAGGGGCTGGATACCCGCGCCAAGTTGCTCGCCGCATGCCGTGACGAACGCTCCCTTCTCGCCGCCGAACCCATGCGCTACCTGCACGCCGTGCACCAGCACGGTCAGCCGGAGTGGGTCGCGATGGAAGAGGTACCCGACGTGCTGCCCCTGTGGCGCCAGTACGCCGCGATCCTGCGCACCTGGGGATACTCCGTGTGGACCGGCATCCTGAACGCGGCCGACTACGGGGTACCGCAGACCAGGCGACGGGCGATCCTGCTCGCCTCCCGCACCCGCGCCGCTGGGCCCCCGCCGCCCACGCACGCCAAACTCGCCGAGCCGGAGAGCCTGTTCGGGCCGGGCCGCGCCCGCTGGGTGTCCATGGCCGAGGCACTCGGCTGGGGCGCCACCGACCGCCCCGTACCCACCGTCTGCGCCGGAGGCGGACCCGGCGGCGGACCTGAACCCTTCCCCTCCGGCTCCCGCAAAGCCCTCAGCAATGCCCGCGACCGCGGCACCTGGAAACCGCACCCACCCGCCAACTCGACCGCCCCCGTGACGGATGGCCGGGCGGAGCGAACCGTCCCCACCGAACACCCTGCCACCCGAGCAACGCCCACGGTGTGGCGCTGGACCCTGCGCAACAACAACCAGGCCAACGCCACCGTCCGCACCATCGACGAGTCGGCCGGGACCTTGTTCTTTGGCCACCGTGCCAACGAGTGCGTGCGGCAGGCCGAACCAGTCGCCCCCACGCCGCCCGGCACCGTCCCGGCACCGGATCCGATCCGGATCACCGCCGCCGAGGCCGGGATCCTGCAGACCTTCCCCGCCGACTACCCCTGGCAAGGCAACAAGGGCCAGATCTTCAGCCAGGTCGGCAACGCGGTCCCACCCCGGCTCGCAGCCCACCTGCTCGCCCCGCACCTCGGCAAGACCCTCACCCCCGACGACTTCACCCTGGCCGCCTAATGCCCCCTTCCCCCGCCGACGAGAACGACGACCTGGACGGCCTTCCGCCGCCCCCACCCGTGCACTACGCCGAACAATCCCTGCTCGGCGCCCTCCTGCTGGACCCCCACCGCCTCGACAAGATCGGCACGCTGGATCAGGGCCACTTCTCCAACCACACGCACGGCGAGCTGTTCCGCGCCATGCACACGGCACCGGCCCCCACCCCCGAGCAGCACCGCACGAGCCCGGCCTGGCTGAACACCGTCCTGGACGCGGCCCACCCGCACGCCCCGGGGCTGACCGCCTCCTACCTGCATACCCTCATCCAGGTCTGCCCCTGGCCGAGCCACGCGGCCACGTACGCCCGGATGATCCGCGCCGACCACGCCCGCCGCAGCCTGCGCCTCCACGCCGAACGCCTGGCCCAGACCGCAGCAGACACCACCCTGCCCCACCGCGCGAAGGCCACCGTCCAGCAGGCCGACACCCTCGCCCGGTTCCTGGACGACCTCTCCGGCCGCTTCACCCCGCACCCCCGCTCCCTGCCCCGCACCCCACAACCACCCCCACCTGCCAGAGACACCAGCGAGGAAGCCCTCGACGAGGAACGCCTCCTGATCGCCACCGCGACCGCGCACCCCGCCCAGACCAGCCAGATGCGCTGGCTCGTCCCCGAAGACTTCGCGCTCCCCCTGCACGCGGCGCTATGGCAGTGCCTGGCCGCGCTCACCCATCGCGGCGACCCAGTCGACCCGATCACTGTGCTCTGGGAAGCCCAGCACCGCGGCCTCCTCGCACACGGCATCGCCCCCACCGACCTGCTGGCCCTGCTCTCCACGCCGGTCGGCTCCCCCGAGTACTGGGGCGAGAAGGTCCTTGAGCGTGCCCTGCTCAGCCGCGCGCAGAGCGTCGCCGTCAGCATCGCCGCCTTCACCGACGACCCCGCCAACAGCCCCCACCAGCTGATCACCGGCAGCCGACGGGCCCTGGCCGACCTGACCGCCGTGCGCGCCCGCTGGCACCAGGCCACCGGCCCGGCCACGCCACGTACCGCCCGCCCGGCCCGCACCCCGGCGGCCCCTCGGGCCGGCCCGCCACCGCGGACCGCCCCAACCCCCGTCCGAGCCACCCGCTGAAACCCCCGGTACGGGCCGACCCTTCGTCGGCCCGGACCGGCGAAACGAGCCCCTATGCCCGACACCGCACCCGATGTGCACGTTCGTCTCGCCCTGCACCCACAGCACCCCAGCGCCGTCGTCGCCACCCTCACCGGCCACACGCTGCACACCGCCCGCGCCACCCTCGCCTCGCAAGGCTTCCAGCCGGCCGACGACGGCACGATGCTCCTCGTCCGCATCGACCACGAGGAGCCCTACTACGCCAACATCACCGCCAACCTCCTGCGCGACGCCGGCATCCCCGTGGACGTTCATGTCCAGTTGCAGGAGGAGATCGACACCGAGTGGACCTGGGCCAACCACCCCATGACGTGGCTCAACCGCGACGAGATCCGGCTCGTGTCCGCCGACGCCCAGAAGATCCACGACGACATCGCCTCCGGCCGCCTCGTCATCCACCTGCACGCTCACGACGGCCACACCACCGTCGCCGTGGGCACCTACCGGCACGCCGACAGCGTCCACCTCCACGGCGAGGACCACCTGCGGGTCGTCAGCGGCACCTACGACACCCCCAAGGAAGCCATCGCCGACTTCGAGCGCCTGTACGGCGACGCCGTACGCCCCGGGCCGCCGCCACCCACCGACACAGAACAGCAGACCGCCCAAGCCATCGCCGCCCTATCGACATCAGCGTCGGCCAGCACCGCTGACGCGCCCGTGGAGCCGCAGGCGGCGAAGACGGAGTTGGTGCCGGTGTACGCCGCCGACCCCGGCGACCACGAAGCCCTCTTCAAGGACTTCCTCGACTCCCAACCCGCCTGGGAGAAGTACCGCCCGCACGACGAGACCACCATCGCCAACCACGAATCCCTCACCCTGCGCGTGGAGTTCGAGCACAAGACCGGGCCGCACGACATCAACTGGACCGTCGCCGCCTACGAAACGCCGGTGAGCGACCGCCTGTGGCACAGCACAGCCACCGCCTCCACACCGGCCGCGATCATCAGCGCACTGCTGAACACGGTCGCCGCCGAGAACGCACGGGGTCCGCTCCTGTCCCCCCGTGGCAACGAGGCCGCCATCGCCGAGGCGACCCGTCCGCTCGCCGATGCAAGCTGGAAGCACTCCATCGACGGGCGCTACATCGCATGGCAGGCCCCCGGCCCCGAGAAAGGCGGCGTACAGTTCGACGCCTTCGCCGCCCAGAAGACCAACGGCTCCCTTCCCACATGGACCATCTGGGGCGGCCACGCCGTCCACCAGCCCACCTGGGCACTCCACCTGTCCGCACACGCACCCACCGCTCTGGTGCAGGACATCGCCTTCGAGATGACCGAGGGCCAAGGAAGTCGCCTCGTACCTCCAGCAGCTGGCGCCCCGGAACTCCGCAACGCAGCCCCCGCTCGGGCGGCAGCAGCGCTGCCGGCCGCGCATCTTCCCGGGCGCAGGCGATGAGCCTCTGCCCGGCGCAGACGACGATGTTCTGGGTGGGCCTCGCCGTCCTGGCCACCTTCGAGACCTTCTGGTTCTTCCTGGCGCGACAGCTGATCGGCCGCCTGTGCTCGGTCACGAGCGGCATCGCCGTGGAAGGCCGCTGCATCCGCCGGTACGCGTCAGAAGGCAGCGAGGGCAACACCTACTGGCCTCACCATGGGGCCGATGCCCCCGGATAGGGCATCAGCGGTTCCACCATCATGCCCCGCTCCGGACATAGCCGCCTCGCTGAGCGCCTAGCGCGCTCAGCCACCAGCCTGTGGCGCCATTGGCAAGCGAGGCCCCGCGTGACACAGTCGCACACCTGTCCGAATCGGACCCTACTGCCGTGCGTGGGACACGGGTTTACTCAGACCCTTCGCCCGGTGGTGGCCGGGAGAATCCGAGAGGAGAGCGCGCATGGCAGACAGCACATCCGCACAAGCGGGGACCAGCCCCGCGCTTCTGATCGCCGTCGAGGAACTGGCGACCGCTCACGACCGCAGCGAGTCCGAGCGGTCCGACATCACCAGCTCGCAGAACAGCGCGGGCGATGACGGCGACAACCGCGGCCTGAACCTCCCGAAGGAGTAAGGGGAACCCATGGAGCACCGGCTCGTCACCCACATCGAGAAGGCTCTCGGCTGGGACGGGCCGGGTTCCGTGGGGACCGCGTTCGCACGCGGCCGTCTCACGGACCCGGAGCTACCCGAACGGCTGTTGACCCCACACAAGCTGCTGGACCTGATCAAGCGCCGCCACTTGGCCAATCCGCAGCTGCGCTGCTATGCCCAGGGCGACGAAATACACCCGTCGACGTTCCTGCCCACCACCGTCAACCGGCGCAGGCAGGCCGTGAGCCAGGCCGACATGGCGGCCCTCGGACGGATCCTCAACGACGGGGGCACCGTTGTCCTGGACCATGTGGACTTCTTCGACCCGACACTGGAAGTCTCCTGCCGGGCCCTGGGCTGGTGGTCGGGCGAACTGACCTCCGCGAACGCCTACCTCGCGGTCGGCGAAACCGACGGCTTCCATCTGCACTGGGACGATCACGAGGTCATCGCTGTACAGCTCTCGGGCGAGAAATCATGGGAGGTACGCGGCCCGTCCCGGCCGGCACCGATGTACCGCGGCGCGGAACGCAACCGTACGCCCTCGGAGGAGGTGCTGTGGAAGGGCACCATGCGTGCTGGAGACGTCATGCACATCCCCCGCGGCTATTGGCACACCGCCACCCGTCTCGGCTCTGGAAGCGGTGGTCACTCGCTGCATGTGACGTTCGGGTTCACCCGACGGACCGGTGTCACGTGGGCGAACTTCCTCTCCGACGCAGCCCGCGCCGACGAGGCATTCCGCCAGAATCTGGAGAGTGCGGAAGGAGCCTCGCATTCGGTGCTGGCGGACAAGCCCAGCGACCTGGCCGCCGGCTACAGTCCCGAGCGCTACCTGGACGAACTGAGGTCCAGTACCCCGCCCGCACGTCATCTGCCTCACGTGGCTGCCTTCGGCCTGCCGGACGGAGTCGCGGCTGTCACCGAGTTCACGCCCTCCATCGTCCGTTCCGGTGACACGGTCCAAGTGTGCGCCGGCGGCAAGCGGCTGACCTTCCACGAGCGCGCAGAACCGGGTCTCCGGATGCTCCTGTCGGGCCACCCGGTCTACCTCGACGGCGCATCCGTGGACATCACCACTCTGGCCGACCTGTTGATCACGGAGGGGCTGTGCGAACCGCTGACGGGCGAATCGTTCTCGGGCTACACCGGTCTGGTCACGCCCGTGACCTCCTCGAAGCAGCCGCCGACCTCGGCATAAAACGCATCGACACCGCGTCCAACTATCTTCGCCATCGCTCCCACGAGATCCTGAAGTCAACGGCTGGCGACCTGCTGCCGCACTTCTCACTCTCCACCAAGGTCGGGTTCTTCCCCGAGGGCCACAGTGTCGATCCCGCCCGACTGCGGACCGCTGTCGAGCAGGCGGTCAAGGACCTCGGGCGCGAGCCCGATGTGGTGTTCCTCCACAACCCAGAGCACTCGGCATCCGACACCGGGAGGCTGGGGCTGGCGTGCGCGGCCCTGGCCGACACCGCACGAGCGGGGCTCTGCCGTTCCTGGGGGGTCTCAACCTGGGACCCGCGCCCGCTCGTGGACTGCGACGTGCCGTGCCCTGACGTCCTCATGGTCCGCGCCGGGCTACTGGTCGGGGTCGATGTCCTCGAAGCAGCAGAGAGCCTGGCGACGCGGTGGCGTCCGTCGCTGCTTTGGGGGATGAGCCCCTTTGGCGGAAGTACAGCCCAACAGGTGTGGGAGCGGTTCGATCCAAGGGTCTTCCTGCGGGAATCCGCGCCGGCCACGAAGGCCCAGGCCGCGTTCCGCTCCGCCTACGGCCTGCCTCGGGTTGACGCGGTCGCGGTCGGCACGGACAACGTCGACCACCTGCGGGAGCTGACCGAAGCCCTGGCGTACGAGGTCGACGAGAACGTGGTCCAGGAGTACCGCCAGCTCCTCAAAGCCCGTCAGCTTGCCTGAAGTTCCTGCACCAGCTGCTCCGCCATCTTCCGCGCGGGCGCCAGGCGGGGGTCGTCGGGATCAGCGTAGGGACCAAGGATCTTCGCAGCGACGAACAGCGTCATCAGTTTGCCGTCCCGGCTCGCCAGATCGCTGCGCCGCTCGCTGCGGACGCGGTCGGCCAGAGCCGGGACGGCAAGGGAGGCCCCCCACAGATTTGCCGCATCCAGGCCGCGCGGAGCCATGCCCCAGTCCTCCCAGTCGAACACGCAGAACACCGGCGCCGTCACATTCGCCCAGTTGAGGTCCGCATGGGCCGGACGCCAATCGGTCACCGCCGTATCGACGCCGGGGAAGACACTGTGGGTCGTTCCCGTGACCAGTTCCTGCGTGAGGGTCTCGGTATCCGGTGTCGCGATCCGGTTCGTGTGCTGCGCGGCGAGGGCCTCCAGTGAAGCATTCAGCGAGACCCACCACTCCTCGGCCAGTCCCGGGTCCTTTGCCACCACGGCGCTGCCCACTGGGGCACCCGGCAGCAGTCCAGTCTCGTCCGCCCGCCACATCACCGGCTCCGCCTCGTCCCGCCACGCGACACCGGCGCGCCAGGCCGGCTTGGCGATCCCGCGCAGGGCCTCCGCGGACGCGGTGCCGTCCCCGCCCTGAACCCCGATCCGGTCGAGTCCACGCCGCTCGACGCGCACCCACGTCTCGCGGTCCGTACGCGCCCCCACAGACCGGCGCTTACGCACCACAGTCCCGGGATCAAGGCGCGCCCCCAGCATTCGCTCCACACGGTCCAGTACGGCTTCCACCGGCTCTTTACGCAGATCCACCGAACGCAGCGTCATACGCCAGAACGTACCAAGCCCCAGCCAGAGCCGAATTCAAAGATCTTCGTCACAGGCTGGGAAACGATGAGTGTTGTCCCCAACCTTGCTGCCGCCAACGCCGCGCTGCATCCTCGGCGAACCATTGAGCCACAGCAGCCAGACGCACAGCGTCCCGCCCCTCCGGCCCAGGTCGCGGACGTCACCGCAGACTCGACCCTCCGAACAGCGACAACCTTCTTTGTGATTCAGATCACATCAAAGTTGAGCCAAAAGCAGCCGCCTAGCTTGCCTCAAGACGAGTGACTCAGGGACGGCGTGCGTACCAACACCCCCGTTGCCCGGTTCATCGGCACCGATGACGTGCCGTGGCATCCAGCGCAACGACAACGCGTCAGAGAACGTTCCTTCGCCCGTTCTTGACGCTTGGTTAGGGGCTCTGTCACACATCGATACGCGAGCTCGACGGCCCGCAACAGACTGGTGCCACACGACGGCCTGGTGGCCTCAGCCCGACAGCACCCACGAACATTCGCGCTGAACGGCTGGGCACCTTACCTACCAGCACTGACAGCGTGTCATTTTCACCGCGATAGTGCTCGTTGTTGCGCGCCTTCGTCGCTGCTTGCATGACGTCTGCCTCGACCGGCTGGCCCCTGTTCTCGTCCGTCGCGCTGAGGCACGCACATTCCCCGGTGAAACGGAAGGTTCCGCCATGAAGGATGTCTACGAACGGTTGCTGGCCGCTGCGAGCCTTCGGTCTGCAGACGGTGCGATTCGCATCACCGCGCACTACGAACCGCTGGCCGGCGTCGGGACACCTGTGTCCCCTCCGACGGTGAAGGGAAAGGAGACGAACGCCGCCGCCCACCTTGTCGAGCCCCGGTACGTGGACGGTCTTGAGACCCAAGTCGTTCTTCTCGACCAGCCGCAGTCGCAAGCCAACCGGTGCGAAACCGCTCTGTTGGATGCGGTTCGGCGGCAGACCGCGTTCATTCCGCATCTGGAGATGGTGACCGAGTCTCTGGGGGTGCCGGTGCGGATGACGAGTCTGGAAGCCCCGCATCGCTCGCGTGATGCGTACTTCCGAGACTCTGTCGACGGTGCGGGTGTTGTCTTCGATGCGACGGAGCCGGGTATGGCGCTGCGCGACGCCTGCCCCGGCGACATGAGCGGGTATCTGCGTCTGGCCCCGAGCGATCTCGCTTACGGAGCGTGGGATTCGCACCGCAAGCGTCGTATCCAGGTGAAAATCCCTCGCGCCTATCGGTCCGAGATGATCGGCATCAAGCCGCTGGCCGGTGTCCGGGGAGCCGGGCGTTTCGACCGTCTCAACCTGGCTGGTGAGACGGTCCAGTTGACTGAGACCGGCTGGATTCCCTCGCCCGCCGAGAAGCCGAAGGCGGGCGTCAAGAGGGCGCGCATGTCGGAGCTCGGGCACGGCATGATTCCGCCTTCGGAGGGGCTGGGTGGCGTCTCGGTCACCTCCGTACAGCGCAGCGCCTCGCTGAGCCTGGCGAAATTGGCGATGCTGCGCTTCGGTCCCGTCAGCGACGAGCTAACGCAGGCTGCACGGGCCCTGGTGGCCGCTATTGCGCTCCTGGGCGACCGGCTCGCCTTTGCTGCCCCTGCCCTGCACCTGCGCTCCGGCTGCGAACTACTCATGGTGTCAGAGCGCATCGATTGGGTCCAGCGCGGCCGTGACGGGGAGCCGGTGCTCGATGCGCTGGAGCTGTCCACTCACGAGGAGGCGTTGGAGCTGTTCGAGATCGCACGCGATCGAGCCCATGATGCCGGCGTGCAGTGGGCGTCCGAACCGTTGATCTTGCACCCCAACCCGAGCCTTCAGCAGGCGATCGACAAGTCGTATGTAATCGCCGGGGTCGGCGAAGCCGAGAGCGAGTGACCCGATGCCCTTTCGCATCACCGTCGACCTACTAGACCCTTCCTACCAGGCGTCTACCCTCGATCGCAGCCACGCCGAGTGGCCCCCGCACCCCTCCCGCATCTTCTGTGCCCTGGTGTCTGTGGCTGATCCCACCGATCCGGTCCAGGACGCCGCCTTGTCCTGGCTGGAGCAGCAGCCGCTCCCTGCACTACGGGTGCCGTCCCGCACCACGGAGGCCGAGATCCCGAGGATGTCCTGGGTGCCGACGAACGCCTCGGCGGCCAAACCCGGTCATGCGGTGCTGCCCGGACGGACCAACGGGGGTAAACCGAAGGTGTGGCCGCAGCGCTCCTTGGCTCAGCCTCGGCTGGAGTTCGTATGGCCATCAGAACCACCAAGGGGAGTGTTCACTGTCCTGGCCGAGTTGGCCAGGACAGTGCCCTACATCGGCCGGGCCGGCGGCCACGCCCTCGTCACCGCCGACACAGCTGAGCACTCCGCGGCCGAGGACCACAGCACCGAGTGGGAGATGTGGCACCCCAGCGAGGGGCCTTGCACGACAGGCACGGTGCAGCCGCTTCGGGCCCCGTATCAGGGCTACTTGCAGCGGCTGCGGGTGGCGCATGAGCAGGGCGAGTCGGCCTGGCAGCAGGACCGGACGTTCCCCTACATCCGCCAGGGAGCCGTCGAGCCGGATTCCACCGAGGAGCCGCAGGCGGGACCGTTCGAGGACCTGATGACCTTCGCTTTCCCTTCCCGGTTCTCCCTGGACCCCGCGCTGACGGTTGAGGCGACCGGCGCTTTGCGGGAGAAGGTGATGGGCTTGCTGTCGGAGGCGGGACACGACGTCGAGGCCATGGTCGCCGTCCACGGCCACAAGACAAAGGGAGACGAGCGCCGCCTCTGCGCCTACCTGGGGCTGCCGTTCGTCGGCCACCCGCACGCCGACGGCCGGCTGCGGGGTATCGCGGTCGCACTGCCCAGTGACCTGGATCCCGCGCACCGCAGAGCGCTCCTGGCCGTGCTCCTACGCATGGGCGGCGGACTGCGCAAGCTCAAACTACCCAGCCTGAAGCGACCCGTATCACTGACCTATGTCCGCGCCAGCGTCACAGCGATGAACTCCCTCAAGTCGGTGATGCCGGAGCAGTGGACACGGGCCTCGCACCGATGGACGACGGCACTGCCCATGGTCCTCGATCACTTCCCCCGGGGTGGCAACATCGAGGACTCGGTGGCCACCAGCTGCCGCCTGGCCGGCCTGCCCGTGCCCGATGCAGTGGAGGTCCTGCGCACCGGTGCGTTCGTGCCCGGCGCTCCGACACTTCGTCCTGTTGCGGTACGTCGTAGGGACGGAGACCGGCCGCTACCCGTCCGCCATGTCCAGCTGACCTTCTCCCAGCCCGTCACCGGGCCCGTGCTGCTGGGCAGCAAAAAGAACTTCGGCCTGGGCCTGTGCGTGCCCACGGACCCAAGGAAGGCCAACGCATGAGCCTCGTCCTTGGAGACTTCCCCGGCTTCGTCGAAGCCGTACATGGCCACCGCCCCTTCCCCTGGCAGAGCGACTACCTCAACAAGGTTGAGGAGACGGGGAATTGGCTGGACCTGGATGTGCCGACCGGGCTGGGCAAAACCAGCCTGATCGACATCTGGATGTTCCTGCTCGCCTGGCAGTGCGCCACTGGGCAGGAGCGGAGTGTGCCGCTGCGGCTGTTCTTCGTCGTCGACCGCCGTCTGGTCGTCGACCAAGCACACGAGCACGCCCGCACCATCCAGCACGCCCTGGAGAGCGCCCCACACGAGTCCCTGACGGGCCGCGTCGCCCAGGCGCTGCGCACCCTGAGCGGTGAGAGCACCGCTTTGGAAGCCGTGCGGATGCGGGGCGGCGTGGACTGGGCCTCGCGCTGGCTGCGCTCCCCCGTCCAGCCCGCCGTGATCACCTCGACCGTGGACCAGTACGGCAGCCGCCTGCTCTTTCGCGGCTACCACACCAGCCCCAGGATGCGGCCCATCGATGCGGCTCTGTGCGGCACCGATGCGCTGCTGGCGGTGGACGAGGCGCACATCGCTCTGCCGTTACTCACGACGGCCGTCGACTGCGCCGCCTACCAGCGGACCGCCTTCCACCCGGAGCTTGCCCACCGTGGCGTTCAGGTCGTCAGCCTCTCCGCCACTGCCGCTGCTGATCCCGCGCGCCCGCGCCACCACATCACCGAGAGGGACCGCGAACACCCTGTCGCGGGGGACCGCCTCAATGCCCAGCGTTGCCTGACCCTGTGGGACGCGAGCACGCTCGCCAAGCATCCCTCGCTCGCCTTCGCGCAGGCCGCCGAGCAGGCCGTGGACGTCATGCTGCCGCTCGTGGCCCGCCCCGTGCTCGGCGTCGTCGCCAATACCATCCATACCGCCCGCGCGGCCTTCCAATGTCTGGTTGCCCGCGACGACATCGACGTGGTCCTGCTGACCGGCCGCTGCCGCGGCGAGGATCGCGAGCGCCTGTTGAACAGCGGCCAGGTGCGCGAGTTGTTCGAGGGCATCAGCGCCGATCGTGACCGGCCGCTAGTGGTCGTCGCGACCCAGACCGTCGAGGTCGGTGTTGATGTGTCCTTCGCGGGACTCATCAGCGAGAACGCGGCGGCGGCTCCGCTGATCCAGCGCCTGGGCCGGCTGGACCGCACCGGTGCTTTCCCCTGGGCGCCAGCGATCGTGATCCGCGCCGCGGTACCGGATCCGCAGGACATCCCCGTCTACGGTCCGGCCGCCCACGCGACCTGGGAATGGCTCGCCTCCCACGCCCCCCTCACCAACCCCGTCGGCCAGAGCACCGATGCCCTCCGGGACAGCCTGCGCCACGGGCTGGTCATCAACCCGACCACACTGCCCGCCCTGCTGGCCGGCATCAAGACCGAGTCGTTGAATGTGCCCGCACCGCGCATCCCCGTCCTGCACCGCACCCTGCTGGACTCCTGGGCCCGCACCAGCCCCACCCCGGTGCCCGACCAGCCGACCGCACCCTTCCTCCACGGCCTGAGCACCACGCCCGAAGACGTCCAGGTCCTGTGGCGCAGCGACCTCCCCATCTTGGACAGGCAGCCGGACTGGGACCAGTGGGCGGCTCGCATGGCCCAAGTCCCACCCCATCCCGGCGAAACCGTCGCCATCCCCGCCCGGCAGCTGCGCCGCTTCCTGACCCAGCCGACCGCCGACGACACCACCAGCGACCTGGAAGGTATGCCGGACGACGCGATGCCTGCTGCGGACAAACAACAGCGGTCGATGGCACCGGCACTGCGCTACGACGACCGTGACAACCAGTGGGTCCCCGCGATCAGCCCTCGCGACATCCGCCCCGGCAGCACCATCGTCCTGCCCTCGCACTACAGCGGCCACGACGCGTACGGGTGGACGGGAACCCCCGGCGCTCCCGTCGTCGACCTCGCAGACTTCCCGCCCCGCACCGACAGCCCAGCGACCCGCCTGGACGCCGAGCCCCTGGCGCTGCTCGGCGGATTCGACGAGGCCACCGCCCACGCGGCCACGACGGCCATCACACAGGCATCCAAGAAGCTGTTGGCCAGCGAGGACGACGATAGCGTCACCGACATCGTCCACCACCTCCTCGACCGACTCCTGGGCCTGCTGCCGGCCGCAGACTCCGCGCAGCCGACGCTCGGCTCCTACTCCTACGATCTGCACCAGCGCCTCAGCCAGCTCCGGACCATCACCACCTGGGACATCACCGCCGACGGCCGTTCGGCCCAGACCGGCCACGCCATCCTCGACGCAACCAACCCCACACGCCTGCTCCTGGTCCCCGCCCGCCCGCAGGCCGACCGCATCGAGCGCACAGCCGGCGTCAACGACGAGGACGCTGACGGAAGTTCCCTCACCCGCCCCGTCAGCCTGACCCAGCACAGCAAAGCCGTCGCAGCACGCGCCGCCGACTTCGCCGTACGACTGGAACTGGCCGACACCCTGGTGGCGGCCGTGGAGACCGGCGCGCACGCCCACGACTGCGGCAAACACCATCCCCGCTTCCAGTGCATGCTGTGCGCCGGCGACCGCCTCCTCGCCGAATCCCTCGATGAGCCCCTGGCCAAATCCGGCATGGACCCGGCCGACCGCACCGGCCGCCGCCGCGCCGCCCGCCAGGCCAACTGGCACCCCGAACTGCGCCACGAAGCACTCAGCGCCCTGGCCGTACACAAATGGCTCGCCACCAGCCCCGCCCACACCCAGGGCCTCGACGAGGACCTCATCGTGCACCTGGTGGCCTCGCACCACGGACACGCCCGACCGCTCCTGCCACCGGTCACCGACCCCGAGCCCGTCGACGTCACCTGCCTCATGCCCAACCAGCAGCACGTAACCGTGAACAGCGCCGCCATGGGCACCGACTGGACCGGCCCTGACCGCTTCGACGCCCTCAACCGCCACTACGGCCCCTGGGGCCTGGCCCTGCTCGAAGCCGTCGTCCGCCTGGCCGACATGGCCTGCTCCGAGGAAGGCAGCTAACCCCGATGCCCCACCACGAACTCGAACTGCCCGCCCTGGTCAGCAACTCCCCACTCGGCTTCCTCGCCGCCCTGGGCATCCTCCAGCTCACTGACCCCATCCTCGGCCAGCCCGCCCGACTCTCCTGGCGCGGCCCGGACGCACCCGCCGTCTTCCACACCCACCAGCCCCTCACTCACCAAACCCTCGCCGACCTGCTGAGCGCACAACTACCCGACGACCCCGCCAAGGAGCCCCTGCCACTGGCCCCCCGCATCCTCTCGCTGCCCCGCACCGGGCCCAGCGACGCCCTGCGCATGCCCATCGACACCGCTCTACACCACCTGCGCAGCCTCGCCCAGGCCGAGCGAGAGCACAGGACCCCCACCGCCCACTGGTTCACCGCACTCGTCAACCAACTGAGCATCGCCGCCACCGAGAAGAACCCCGGCAACACCCGCCCCACACACGGCAAACAGCCAGCCCTCTACACATCGAGCACCCCGCTCTTCGGCCGCGGCGGACAAATGACCCTGGCCAACAACTGGATCAAAGCCGCCGAAGAATGCCGAAAAGACCCCACCCACCTGCTCGCCGCGCTCACCGCCTGGCGCCGCGTCGACGGCTACGCCGGCGCCAACCTCGACCACCACTCCACCGGCGACGCCCACATGGTCAGCCAAGGCAAACCCACCCAACAAGGCGTACCCGGAGCCACCTGGCTCGCCCTCCACGGCTTCGCCACCTTCCGCCTCACCGGCGACACCACCTACGCCCAAACCACCAGCTGGGACCGCACCGCCCCCAACGGCGCACTCACCTGGCCCATCTGGCAATCCCCACTCACCACAACCAGCATCACCACCCTCCTCGAACACCCCCTCGTCCGCACCCCAAACCCCGACCCCGCCAAACTCCGCAACCTCGCCGTTACCGCCATCTACAGCGCCCCCCGCACGCGCCTCCCACAAGCCGACGGCCCTCTCCAACTCGGCCGTCGCACCTACCCATGAACCCACAACTTCGGAACCAACATCACGACCCGCGGTGGGTAGGGATTCTCGCCATGGCCTGCATGCTGCTTCTGCGGTCTCATACCGCAGCACCACCACAGCAAGGGGCTCCGCTACGTCGTCGAGAGGCTGGGCGAAGCTGTCTCTGCGGTCATGAACCGCAGCACCATCACGGGCTTTGGCTCGGCCAGCACATCGCGATCGCCACCTTCTGCCTCTGCGGTTTCGAACCGCAGCACCACCACAGCGTCTACACCTGGATCCGGCACCAGGACGGCCGCGACCGGCCTCTGCGGTCACGAACCGCAGCACAATCACGGCTGGTAGACCCCCGAATGGGTCTCTTCAGCGATGTTCTGCCTCTGCGGCTCCGACCCGCAAAGCCACCACGGCTTCGAACGGTCCGGCATGGTCATCTGTAGGGGCCTGCTACCTCTGCGCTTCGGAACCGCAGCACCATCGCGGCGAGCAGTCCACCCGCTCCCAGCAGGATGCAATTGCACTGACTCTGCGGTTCAGCCGCAACACCATCACGGCATCACCGGAACCGGAATCCCCCGACGCCAGATCGAGATACCTCTGCGGTTCGGAGCCGCAGCACCACCACGGCTACCATCAGGTCAACTTGGTTGCACTGCCCGGCGACGTACCTAGGTGGGGCCGAACCACAGCACCATCACGGCAACGCTGGCTGGGGCGGGGTCGAGCAGTACCTTGGCATCGTCTCTGCGGCCACGTGCCGCAGCACCATCACGGCGGCAAACCGGCCCTCTGTGGGGCGATCGCACTGGCCTCTTGTTTCTGCGGTTCCAAACCGCGGCACCATCACGGCGTGTGCATGGCTCCGCTGGTGCTTGCCTCACTGGCCCGTCTCTGCGGCCAGCACCGCAGCAGCACCACGGCAACCATGAGGCGGGGAAGGCATACCCGGCCCTCGACTGTCTCTGCGGTCTCGAACCGCAACACCATCACGGCGACGCACCGCCGCCGGTCGTCTCGGCTGCCATCGCCTGCCTCTACGGTCTCGAACCGCAGCACCACCACGGCGTCGGCTGGTCCGGACGGTTCCCGGTCCACTACGGGCTCGCCTCTGCGGTCACGTACTGCAGCACCACCGCGGCTGCATGTCCAGTCCCGAGGGTGCGCGCACTGCCTCTGCGATTCCGAACCACAGCACCACCACAGCAACCGCGCCGAGGCGGGCGTGCACTGCGACCTGTCCCTCTCTGCCTCTGCGTTTCCGAAACGCAGCAGTATCACGGCGATTGCTCCGGCTTGATCGTGTGCGCGTGGCGGCGGCCTATCTCTACGGTTCGGAGCCGCAGCACCACCACGGCCGTCGGAGCATCCGCAAGAAGCTCGGGACACCGGCACCGCTACCGCCTCTGCGGTCTCCAGCCGCAGCGTTACCCCGGCACCGTCGGCGACGTCGACTTGGTCGCCGACATATGTTCGCTCTGCGGCTCCAAACCGCAGCACCACCACGGCATCCACGAAGCGAAGGCCGACTCAGCCAAGGCCCGTCTACCTCTGTGGTCCCCCAACCTCAGCACCACCACAGCCGCTTCGGATCGCAGGTGTTCAGCATGGCCATGTAGCCCCCGCTGCGGTCGCGAACCGCAGCACCATCACGGCAAGGGCGAGTACGGCGGTTTGATCACTGCCGGGCGGCACCACTTCTGCGGCCAGCTCCGCAGCATCATCACGGCTCGTAGGCGTGCTCGCGGATCGCGTACCGGCGGATCTGCCCCTGCGGCTTCGAACCGCAGCACCATACGGCATGAGCGACCCCGGGCGTGGATCCCAAAGGCCAGATGCCGCTGCGGTCTGGAACCGGAACACCATCACGGCATCGCGATCACCGAGGCTGTCCGCCACGTGGTCGCCTGCCTCTGCGGTCTCGAATCGCAGCACCATCTGGGATTGAACTTGTGAGCCTCATCAACGAACACCTAGTCAGGCAGTTGCTTCAACTCCGCCCCGCGGCCACGGCTTCGACGTATCGCTGCGATTCAAATTCGCGGCCTCATTATGGCGATTGCGCCGATATCAGCCTAATACTTGGCCTGGCGTAATCTCTGTGGCTAACGAGCCACACACCACCACGGACACATCTTCAGCTCGAACACATTACAGCATCCCGTCAGTTACTGCGACTCTTTCGCACACCACCACGGCACGCTGAACGTCATTGCCTAGGTCTACCGGAATGAGAGTGCACCTCTGCGGTCTCAAACCGCAGCACCACCGCGGCCACAGAGACTTAATGTGAGTGATGACGGGCGTGCACCTACCTCTGCGGTCCAGGACCGCAGCACCATCACGGCGATCCGTCGGGCTGGATCGGCTCGCTGGTGACCAATAATTCTGCGGTTCCGAACCGCAGCACCACCACGGCTGCTGGAACAGCCCGACCGAGTCGCCAGAATCGTGACCGCTTCTGTGGTCAGGCGGCACATGCATCTGCCGATCAGTCGGACGGCCCGTCTGGCCCTCACTCGCTTCGGGACCATCCATGCTGTCCAGCAGCCACAGCATCAGGGCGATACATAGCAGACGATCCCCGGTTAGCAAAACCGGGGATCGTCCGCACTACTTAGTGGTCCACCGCCATTCCCTGCCCGTCACTTCGAAAGGCACACCACGACGACAACAGCCCACAACTCCACACCCCGTTTGAGCCAGCGCCCCGGCGAAAGGTCTCTATGCCGCGGCGTAGCTGAGGCGGAGAAGGTCTCCGGCGCGCTCCAAGTCCCGCTCCGTACGAAGTTGCAGTTCCAAGTCCCCCGTACCGTGGTGACCGAGCCCCGTCACGTCCCGGGTGAAGCCCGGGACGAGGTCGACCTCGTTCGGGTCGGCCTTGAGGTAGACGAGGATCTTGGTCTGCTGCGGCGGGCAGACGCTGGCGAAGTTCCGCAGCCGTCGGTAGGCGCGGTACTGCTTGCGCTGCACCCGGGTGACGCCGTCCCCGAGCCCGACCAAGACCTCGTCGACCGCCTCAGTCAGCTCGGCCATCGCACCACCCTGCTGCCCAACCGGCGGCACCCCGGGCGCGCGACGGCGTACCCGCTTGGCCTCGACCGAGCGCCCCGTGACCGAGGCCACTGTCTCCAGGCCGAAGTGGTCGCTGCCGAAATACCGGTAGCGCACCAGGTCGATGCTGCGCCGGTGCTCGCGTACGGCGTGCGCGTCGTAGCGGGTGAAGTCACCCGCCACGCAGATCAGCCTGGGAGCGCTCCACAAGATCTGGGACGCAGCCTCGGCCCCCAGCCGGTCGCGGACCAGGCTCCGGAAGGCGTCCTTATGGGCCACGAGCCACGCCATGTAGTAGAGACCCTGATTGATCACACCGGCGTCGGTGCCCCGCTTGTACTCGACGATCACCGGCGCCCCGTTCTCGTCGAGCCCCAGCGAGTCGATCCGCCCGCCATCAACACAGTCGATGATGAACTCGCTCGCCAGGAACCTGACGCCCAGCATCCTCTCCATGTGCCCCTCGACAAGATCCTGCACATCCGCCTCGACCTCAGCCAGACGCGCCACGACCTCACTCACTCCGCCCGCCGTGTTGAACAGCTTCAGACCGACCACTCCCCCTCCGCGATCACGTTGCCAGAGGGCAACGTCACAGAGTTCGGGGATATTTCCGCGACCGAAGCCGTCTCGAAAGGAACCGAAGAGTCACACATGCACAGCCAGAACGACGCGATATCGAATACGGACGCCCAGCACAGCCCCGAGCAGATCCGCGCCACCTGGGGCGGAACCGGCAGCGTCGAAGACGCTGCCCGGGCCTTCGGGTTCTCCAGGGCGAAGGGCTACGACCTCGTCCGCCGCGGGCAGTTCCCCTGCCGCGTACTACGCATCGGCCGCAGCACACGCGTCGTCACCGCATCCTTGCTCCGCGTCCTCGACAGCGGCCAGCCCGAATACAGCGGGACCC
This sequence comes from Streptomyces sp. NPDC023838, assembly GCF_040639555.1. NCBI lineage: Bacteria > Bacillati > Actinomycetota > Actinomycetes > Kitasatosporales > Streptomycetaceae > Streptomyces > Streptomyces sp. NPDC023838. Next base: position 12,501 of record NZ_JBFAAD010000004.1, on the reverse strand, counting down.
AAGAGGCGCACCCCTCACCAGCGTGACCCGCTGCGCACAGAAGCCCCGGCCGGAGCATCCGGCGGGGGCTTCTACGTCTCACACAATTCTCACAACAGCGTTGATGCCCTTGGACCGCAAGGCCCTGACCTGGGCATACACCCCGCCTGTCTCTAGCCGGGCTGTCCGTGGCTAACTGTCATCCTCGGCCACACCGGCGGCGTGGTCGCCCAAGTCCCCACTTTCCGAACTCCAGTCCCTGCTCGACACTGTCGGCCCTGTGGGGGACCAGCGCACGCTGCGAGGGTGCAGCTCTTCACTGCGGGCGCGTGACTTCCACCTGATCTGAAGCCAATCCATCCTTGAACTCTCGTCGCCTCGTGCGGCGGGCTCGCGCCCAAGCCACCTCGAACTCTGCGGCGGTGATGGTCTCCGCGTGGAAGTCCTCCTGGGAGTTGATCTCCTGTAGGTCCGGGAAGGGGACCTCGCCCAGGCCGATCGTGTCCGTCTCCCGGCTGGCGTCGACCCAGTCGGACCGTCCATCCCGGTAGACCTCGACTTTACGAACCTCGTAGCAGTCGTCGTCGATCTCGCTGAAGATAACCGCCGGTTCCTCCGCGAACTCGTGGTCCCAGCGAACCTGCACATATGACGCCACCACTTCTGCCCCCAGCTCACGATGCGGTTGGTCACGTCGAGGGGAGCCGGCATGGGGACCACAAACACGGTCGTCCCTCGATCGGCCCGCCGCCAAGCTGCGGGCGTCATGCGTGCAGCTCCTGTGCCGCGAGGATCCTGACAGAGTCACACCCATCGCGTCCACATGCCGGGATGTGCGTCGGAGGTCGCCAGCCTTGCGGGTGCCGGGTGACACATACGGACTCGGCCGCCCCTTGCAGACCATCGTCGGCTCGTCGGCCCGCACGGACAAGCCGGTGTCCAGCGGCCGGTGGTGCCAGGCGCATGGAGCTACACGTCCAAGTGCTCGGCCGGCGCGGGGATCGGAGACTTCGACAGGTGGGCGGATCCGAGATTCTTCGCGACCCTGTCACGCGGGCCTCCGCCGGGAGATACAGAGTGCAGCTTTCGACCTCGGCAAGAAATGCAATTGCGATCCTGCTGACGCAATTTCTTTCCGTTATTCCCCATAAATGTGCCGCCTGGCCACTCTCGAACACCCGACCGGCCTAGGGTAGGGAAGCGGATGAGGCGCGATCAATTTCGATCAGCTATGGACAGCCATAGGGCAGACTTGATCACCCAGGCGCCACTGCGCCACATTCGGCCCCAAATTCGAGAGTGCGTTCGGCCCTGTATTTTAGCCGCCACCTCGGGATTTTCGAGTTTGTGGCCATTCTGGCGGCACGACGGTCGTCGGCCACGCTACTTTCATCGCACTGCCGCGGGGGCCCCTGGTAATACGGCTTCGAATCCTTCACCAGGAGTCCCCGCCCCAACCGCTCAGGAAGGAAGTCTCATGAACGGTCAACAGTCCCTCGCGGCTGACGAGCCGACGGGCTTTGACGGTACCAACCGGCCGGTGCAGGAGTGGAGTCGGCGTGCCTGGGCTGTCACGCGACTGCTCGGTGTCCTTCTCGCTTTGCTGGTGGTGCCCATCGTGTTGTTCACGCCTAGGTGGCAGACCGCGGCGGGTGCGTGGTTCGCCGTGACGGCGCTGACGGTGTGCGGTGCCGTTCCGGCCGTCGCAGCCCGGTGCCGGTGCCGCTGCCGTTAGTGGTGAGGGGCGTGCGGCGGCGGGTGAAACCGCGGCTGCACACCCCATCCCAGTGCGATGCGTTGGTCCCCTGTTTGTGTCGTCGTGGGGCTCAGGGCTCGCACCAATGGCGCGGTCGAAATCGGCGGGGTGGTGCTTGTCTGTGTCTGAATCAGATCGTCAGGGCGTGTGCCGGCATTGCGGGGAGACCTTCACCCGGGTGCGCGGGCCTGGTCGCAAGCGGGTCTTCTGCGACCGGCGGTGCCGACGTGGTGCCCAGCGCAAGAAGGCCAGTGAACGGCAGGCGGTGCGGTCGGTGTTCCCGACAGCGCTCAGTGCGGCCGAGGGGGTGCAGGGTGCGGTGATGGAGCTGCTGGAGGGTGAGCACGCGCACGCGGACCTTGAAAGTCTGCTCACCCTTGCGCGGCGGGTCGGCCTGGAGCTGGAGTGCTATGCGGCGGCTGCGGTCATGGATGCCCGGGCTCGGGGAGCGAGTTGGAAGGAGGTGGGGGCTTCGTCCTTCACGAGCGCCACGACCGCGAGTGCACGCTGGAGCCAGGCCGAGGTGCGACGGCTGTTCGAACGGCGGGCGGCATCGCGCTCGGCCGGCCGCACGGCTCACCTCGCCCTCGTGCCCGCCGCCCGTGCGGGCGCGAGTGAGTCGGTTTTGGATGAGGCGGCTCTAGCCCGGTCCCGTGCGTCGAGCAGCCTCTCGTGCGCGTTGTCGTTTCTGCTGCGCCGCTCGGGCCTGTCCATGCAGGAGGCCGCACACGGCACGGGGCTGTCCCGCTCCTACGTGTCGAAGATCGTCTCCGGGGACCGGGTGCCCACCTGGCCCGCGGCGCAGGCACTGGCCGAGGCGGTCGGTGCGAACGCGGGGGACGTGCGGCCGCTGTGGGAGGCAGCGCAGGGCCTGGCCCCGGCGCCCCGTCCGTCTCTGGAGGAGGCGGTTGCCCGGCTGGGGTCGGCGTTGCGCGGCATGTATCTGGCCGCCGGCTGCCCGCCTTATGAACAGGTGAGCCGTCTGAGCGGTGAAGTGGTGCCGCCTGCGGTGGTGGAGGGTGCGCTGCGGGGGGAGGTCGTGCCGTGCTGGGAGACCACGAGCGCACTGCTCACCGCGCTCAACGCCCAGCCGCAGGACCTGCGCGGTGTGTGGGACGACGTCAACTACGCCTTCCTGCTGTGTCTGCAGATGCCGCTGCACGACGGCGCCCCGCCCCAGTTCGGCGGCGAGGGCGCCGGCTGATCCCTGCCTTGCCGTCCACCAGCCGATAATGGGAGAAGGAGAGTCATGAGTGAAGGCCGTCAGCGCCCATGGGCTGCAGGGGGCGGCGCGACGTGGACGGCGCCGGGCGCCCCCTCGCAGACGGTGGTGTCGATCACGCTGCCTGTGGAGTACACGGCTTTTTGCCTCCAGTATCAGGGCGCCTACTTGCGCTATGCCCTGCTGCGGCTGCCGAGCCGTGAGACGGCTCGCGCGTGTGTGGCCGGGGCACTGGGTGAACTGGTCACGATGTGGCCCGCGGTGATAGGCAGCGGACGGCCGTCCGCGGTGGCGTGGGGAGTGCTGCGTGCGTGGGTCAGCGCGGCGGGCGGTTTCACACTCGAGGGGACGCAGGCCCTTACGCTCGCCCAGGACGATGCGCTGTTGCTGCGACAGGAACTTCAGCTGTCTGATACGGCGATCGCATCGGTGATGGGACTGGATCGGGGGACGGTGACCAGTCACCTGCGGCACGCCGAGCGCACACGGCGGCGCGCCGACTGACGGCCCGCGCAGCGATGAGAGCCCGGCGTGGCCGGAACCCTCATCCGCACTTCCGGATCACCCTTGGGTGCGCTATCGGTTACGGCCCGTGCTCTCTACCATGGCAGATTCATCCGCACGCTCATCTCTACTCGACGCGGCGAGGTCTGCATGCAAGGGGAGCCGTGGAGCCCACCGGCGATCGACCCGACGGTGCCCAGCGTGGCCCGTATGTACGACTACTACCTGGGGGGAACCAACAACTATCAGGCGGACCGGGACGCGTGTGCCGCGCTGCTGGAGCAGGTGCCCAGCACGAAGGAACTCGCGCTTAATAACCGTCAGTTCCTGCGCCGGGTGGTCCGCTACCTGGCCGAGCAGCAGGGAATCACGCAGTTCATCGACCACGGGTCCGGCCTGCCGACACGGGACAACGTCCACCAGGTCGCCCAGCGGGTGCATGACGAGGCGCGCATCGTCTACGTCGACAACGACCCGATCGTGCTGGCTCACGGCCGGGCGCTGCTGGACGAGAACTCGTACACCACGGTCATCCAGGCCGACATGCGCGACACCGCACGAATTTTCGACCATCCCGACACCCGGCGCATCATCGACTTCTCCAAGCCGGTGGCAGCGCTGTTCGTCTCGGTGCTGCACTGCATCCCCGACGACGACCCTGCCCACCTCATCCGCAATGTGGTGCGGCGCCTGGTGCCGGGCAGCTTCCTGGTCATCTGTCAGCTGGTCAGCGCTGACCCGAAGGTCCGTACCTTCGTCACCGACTTCATGGATGAAGCCACTGACCATCATTGGGGCCGAGTTCGGGAAGAACACGAGGTGGCCGCCTACTTCGAGCACGAAGATCTCGCGCTCCTCGACCCTCCGGGGCTGGTGGAGGTGTCCGCATGGATGCCGGACAACGACCTCGCGCGTCCTCAGCGCAGCTGGGAGTGGAAGGAGTGGGGCGGAGTGGCGCAAGTGCGGTAGCGGCGGGCCCCCGGGCGGGCTCGCCGCCCGGGGTTCATCCCCCGGCAGCCAGGTTCTGCAGGTAGGCAAGGGACGCATCGCACGTCATGACCTGGGCTGCGAGGCTGTCCAGCAGCGTCAGATAGTGCTCAACTTCCCGGGGGTCCTGTGTGAACATCGAGCCGACCAGATGCTCGCTGTAGACCGCGTTGTCCAGGTCGGGCACGGCGAACGACAGGTGGGTCATGTTCGTAGAGGCCGGGACGGTGCGGAACACGTCGACGGGCGCCACCTGGATCTTCACGTTGGGGCGCTGGGCCCACCCGATCAGGTGTCGAATCTGGGCGGCCAGGATGTCCGGGTCGGAGACCGACCACAGCAGTGCGTCCATTTTGATGACCGCCCACAGGACAGGGGCGCCGGGCTGTTCCAGCTGGTGCTGGCGGGCCTGGCGCAGCGCGACCATCCGGTCGATCTCGTGGGCGGAGCGGGTCGGCCACTCGGCGCGGATCACGGCGCGGGCGTACTCGGCGGTCTGCAACTGGCCGGGCACGTAGACCGGTTCGTAGATCCGGATCAGTTCGGCTGCTCCCTCCAGGGAGAGCAGCGGGCTGAAGAACTTGCTGACGACATCGCGCCAGGATTTCCACCAGTCCGGCTGATGGGACAGATCGACCAGCCGGACGAACTCCTCGACCTCTTCAACGTCGCTCACCCCGTACAAACCCAGCATGGCGCGCGCATCGAGCTCGCTGCATCCCTGCCGGCCCTTCTCGATCCGGCTGATCTTCGACGGCTTGAAGCCGAGCTGCTTCGTCAGGTCACTCTCTTCCAGCCCGGCCGCCTCGCGCAGCCGGCGCAGGCGCCCGCCCAGGATGACCTTGAGAGCGGTGGGATGTGCCTCGGCACGGCGAAGAGCGGCCCGCTCCGAGGGGGCCGGCCCCTGCACTCGGGCCCCCACCAGCCGTATGGGGGAAGGGAGAGACGGTTCGGCTGCGGGCATAGTGGTCTCCTGCGTCACAACACATGGAGCACCAGTATCCCGACCTCTGGGGCCAACGCCGCCGAATCTCCCTTTCCCCCAGGATTTTCAGTCAGTCACGAAATCGAACTGCCCTTCCCTCGCCCCGGCGAGAAACGCCCGTGCCTCACTCGGGGTGAAGACCAGAGCGGGCCCACCAGGAAACCGCGAGTTACGCACGGCCATGTCCCCGCCGGGCAGCGCCGCAACCTCCACACACGACCCGGCTCCGTTGCTGTGACTGCTCTTCGTCCACCCGACCTCGCCCAAAAGGTCGGCGGACATGCCATTCTCAAACCGATGCATCACCATTCGCTCCTTTCACCACTCACACCCCTCCCGCCCCCACGCGGCACCACGCAATTCCACATGCAATTGCATCGGAGGGATAAATGACCGTACCCTCATGCCTTCGCGGCGGCGATGCCGTTCGAAGAGAACGCCTCACGGGGGTGCCACCAGCAGTGATCGGGCCCACAGACCAGCGCGCCAGTATCCCGCCATACAGGCCACATGCGGGCAGACCGGAAGTTGGCTCGGAATCACTCCCTGCACTAACTCGAACGGGCGACGCAGACCCCGGACTCGAACGCGGCATCAGTCCCGCGGTGTTCGCCGCACACCAGTTCAGAGCCGTACCGCGCAGTGTGGCCGAATCACGCGCATTCGTCTTGCGCTGTCTCACCCGCTGGAGGCTCTCCCCGCACGAGCCCGACAACGGCCACCTCGCCCACGACACTCAACTCGTCGTCAGCGAACTTATGACCAACGCCCTGCGCCATGCGAGCCCCAGGGCACAATGCCTCACAGGCCCCTTCTGGCTGGCCCTGCACCTACGCGTCTCCGACCTGGTCTGCGCAGTCAGCGACCCCAGCCCCGCACCCCCCCGCCTTCTACCGCCCCCACGCCACGGCGAACCCGCACACGGGCTACAAATCGTTGCCGCACTCAGCTCCGCCTGGGGATGGGCCCCTTCCCCACCACCGGGGAAGACCGTCTGGACCCGGATCCCTCTCAGTCCTTGAACCGCTATCGTCCTCGCGGTCGTACACGAGAACGCTTGTCCAACTCATTTGGCAGTTTCAGAAGCCCCGCTTGCCGCTCAGAGGAGCGGCAAGCGGGGCGGCGGTGGATTTTGATTAGGCGATCTGCTTGATGGTGGTGGTCCAGCCTCCTCCGCTGACGTCGGTAGCGGGGGCGAAGCCGACGCTGTTACTACCGGTGCCGACGAAGAAGTGCAGGTGGTCATCGGTGGTGACGGTGGTCCAGAGGTCCGGGTGGCCGTCTTGGTTGCCGTCGCCGGTGGCCGCGACGGACGGGTATCCGGAGGTGGATACTCCGCCGCCGATAAGCAGGGCACTGCCGCCGATGCCGAGCGGGGTGCCCGGGTTGGCGGGCTCGTTGAGGTACTGGTAGATGTCACCACTGGACTTCCGGCGGGCCCACAGGTCGCCCAGGCCGTCGCCGTTGACGTCACCGGGAGCAAGGAGCTCCATGCCGCTCCAGCCGGCGGTGCCGATCTTCGTGGGTGCACCGAGCTGGCCATCGGCGGTGCCCGGGAGAAGGTAGAGGGCATCGTCTTCTATGGCGAGGAGGTCCGGATAGGAGTCCATCGTCAGGTCTCCCGCGGTGATCACCTGGGCGGTCTTGGACCAGTCGGGCGAGGGTGACCCGGCAGGCCGGTTCAGCGCGTAACGGGCGGTGAAGCCATCGAATCCGGTGCCACGGTAGAGCCACAGGTGGGACGCGTCGCCGGGAAGGTGCGCGACGAGGTCTTCGTAGCCGTCGCCGGTCCAGTCGCCGCGGTGGCTGATGTCACCCCCGGCCCAGCCACCACCGAGATGGGGTCCGCTGGCCTGGCCACCGTCGCCGGTACCGGGGTAGACCCGCAACTGGCCGTCCTTGTCGATGGCAGTCAGGTCGGGGATACCGTCGCCGTTGAGGTCGCCCGCGGCGTCACTTCCGGTGCGCTTGTGCAGGTAGCCGAGGGTGACTCGGGGGTTGAACTGGGCAAGGCCGCTGACGGGTGCCTTACCGGAGTATTCAGTGATCTCGTCGCGGTTGGTGGTGGCGTAGAGGTCGGGGTTGGTGTCGGGGTCGCCGCCTTGGCTGTTCACATCGCCGGGAGAGGAGACCAGGGGATAGGTCGCCTTGTCGAGGTAGGGGGCGAGGAGCGCGGCCTGTGCCGGGAGCGGGTTCGCAGCGTTGCCGGACCAGATCTGGTCAGCGAGGGTGGCACAGTCCGCGAGGATGAGCTGGGTGCCGGGTGTCGTGCTGGCTGACGGGTCGGCCAGGCAGCGCCCGGAGGCCGGGTTGACGAGGGAGCCGCCGGGGCCGGGCTTCCACTGCTGGGCGCCTGATCCGTTGCAGGTGTAGAGCTGGATGGGGGTCCAGTTGGCGGTGCCGCCTCCGGTGGCGTCCAGGCACTTGCCGTAGTTGCGAACGGTGTTGTCGGTGCCCAGAGCCCACTGCTGCGGTGCGGAGTTGTTGCAGCCCCAGATCTGGATCTTCGTGCCATTGGTAGTGGAGCCGTGGTCGACGTCCAGGCACAGGCTTCCACCGCCTGATCCTGTCACCCCGGAGACGAGGGCGTGGCTGGCCGGTGCGGCCAGGGCGGCGGGGATGCCGTTGGCGTCGAATCGCAAAGCGTACGAGTAGAGGACGCCGGACGCGTCGTCGCGGGCCCACAATGTGGGGGTGCCGCCGACTGTTCCGGGGGCGATGAGGGTGGTGTGTGACCAGTCGCCGGTTCCCAGGAGCACGGCCTTGCCGAGGTGCAGCCCGCCGGTGGCGGTGCCGGGGTAGTACCAGAGCTTCTTGTTCTCGACGGTGATCAGGTCGGCGAGGCCGCGGGTGTTGTCGAAGCTGCCCGGGGCGAGGAGCTGGGTGACGGACGCCCAGGTGGTGTCGTACCCGTCGCAGGCGGATGCCGCGTTGCAGTCCGGCTTGCTTGGGATGGGGATGAGGCCGCTGGCGTCGGTGAAGTGGCCAGGCGTGCCGTTACTGGAGGCGTCGTTGCTGTAGGCGTACATCTTGTGCGTGCTCTTGTTGTACGCGAACAGGTCGTCCACACCGGACTGGCTGAGGCTGCCGCGGTGGGTGACGAGGTAGTTGTCCCAGCTGGTGCCGTCGGGGCTCTGGGACGCGGTGGACGCGGTCACCGGGGTCGCGGCGGGGTCGGTGTTGCCGGGGACGAGGAGCAGGCTGCCGCTCTTGTCCGGGGTGAGCAGGTCAGGGATACCGTCGCCGGTCACGTCGCCTGCGGTGACCTTGGTCGCCGGGTTCCAGGGAGCGAAGAAGCTGTAGGTAGCGGGGCGTGCGTTGCCCGCGCCGTCCACGGCCTGCACGTACAGGGTGTGGGTTCCCCACTGCTGCGCGGTGAGGCTGATCGGGATGTTCGCCTTCGCGGTGCCGTTGCTGTCCGGTGTGGCGGACACGGTCTTCGCGCCGGTCGGCGGGATGGGGATGTCGAGGGAGTACTCGAAGCGGCGGATGCCGCTCTTGACGCACGGCGCGAGTTCGCAGCCGGTGGGGGTGGGGTCGGTGCTGGTGACCGGGATGGTCATGCCGGTGTCGCCGGCGTGCGCGGTGGGGGTGCGGTCGCTGCCCAGTGGCGGGTAGGCAGCTGAGTCGCCGAAGGCCGCGGGGGTGGGCGGGGTGAGGTCCACGTTGAAGTGACACGACGTCAGCAGCGGGCTGTCGAGGGTGCCGTCGGTGGCATGGACCTCCCACCCGTAGGCGTGACCGTCCTGTACCTCGGTGCCGATGTTGGTGTGAACGGTCGTGCCGGAGGCCACATAGGGGCTGCTGGGTGTGGACACGGTACTGCCGACGCCCTTGCCGTTGTCCTTGCGGTTGTCCCAGACATTGAAGACGGCTTTGAGGTTGACGCCGCTCATGTACGTGGCGACCTTGGCATTGAGTGTGATGTTGCTGTTGCCGCCGGTGAGGGTGGTCGCGCCGATCCAGCCGGGGGTGCCGTTGTTGCAGGCGGCCCCGCTCGGGTTCATCGAGTCCGGCGTGGTGCTGGCACTGTCGACTGCCGGGTGGAGGTCGAAGACCGTGGTGATGTAGGGGTTGGCGCTGAACCGCATGTAGCCGTAGTTGGTCGACGACTTGTCGCTGTCGCCGTACAGTCCGAACGTCCAGGTCGGCTTCTCCGCGGCGGCAACGGCCTTGATGCGGCTGGTGACGTCGAAACTGACGTACCGCGTTCCGCAGTCGGGCCAGGCGCTCTTGACGTCCTGCGTTTTGATCGTGGCCACCACCTTGGGCTTGTTGTCCCAGGAAGTGCTGTCGCTGATGGACTCGGTCTCCTTCAGCGTGACCGGCCAGGTGTTGTCACAGCCCACATCCGCGCCGTAAGTCTCCGCCAGCGTCAGGGTGGACTTGGAGATCACCATGCTCTTGTAGAGGTTGCGCGTGTTGATCTCGTAGTACGCCTCCTGCATGCCGTAGCAGCGGGAGGAGTAGTGCTGGTAGCCGACTCCCTGGCCGTTGTCCTGTTCCTTGTCATACGCGGGGTTGGGGTTGCCGGGGCTGGGGCAGCCCTCCTGGGCCACGGTGAAGTGACCGGTCTGCCCGGTGAGCGGGCTGCTGAAAGTGGGGTCGATGTAGACCGGGTAGGTGGTCGCGGACCCGGTGAGCAGGTTCGCGTCGGGAGTGAGGGTGAGGGCACCGGCCTCGGCGGTAATACCGACCTGCTGGACCTTCGCCCCGGTACCGGGGCCGGTGGCCGAGGATGTCCCGGTGGGATCGTCGGCGGCCGCACCACTGCGATGGGCCACCGCCGTGCGGGTCAGGGACTTCGGCGAGGATGCCGTCGGCTGCTGGCTGGTGGAGGAGTCCCACATCAGCGGCGCGGCACTGGTGTAGACGAGGCTTCCGTCGGATGCCTTGGCAGCGAGGTGGCCGGCTGTGTCCGTGCTGAGGGTCAATCCGTCGGTACTGGTGGCCAGGCGCAGCTTCTTGAGCTCGGGATTGGCCGCGGCGGTCGCGTCGTGGACGACCAGGACTTCGCTGAACTCACCCTGGTTGCTGACCGATGCCTGGAGGTCGACCCCGGGAAGAACCTCCGCGTACAGCGCGATGTTGCCCTTCACCGTCGGGGCGGGAAGCGCATGAGGGAAGGAGATGGCGAGCCGGTGCCCGCTGCCATCGGTCAATGCCGCCAGCGGCCCCGCGCCTCCACCCGACAGGGCGACGCCGCCAGGGGTCGCCGCAGGGCTGTAGCTCCCGTCACCGTTCTTCGCGAGTGTGGCGTCGAGCGTCTTCCAGGCACCGGCCTTCTCGACCCGGACGGGCTTGAGGCTCGTGGTGGTGCTCACAGTGCCGTCGGGATTGGCGACCGCCTCGCTGGTCTCGTTGGTCAGCGAGCCTACTGGGACGGGCTTGCCCTCGGCCGCCGCCTGGCGGAGTGCCGCCAGGGTGGGGTTGTCCGAGGTCGGCTGGGTCGGGCCTGCGGGTGGCGCGATGTCCGCCATGGCTTGGCCAGAAAGCGAGATGAGCAAACCGGCCGCTGCCGACAGGACAGTCAAATGTTGTCTAAGTCTCCGGCGTCGTAGAGCCGGACGGTGATGTCTGCGCATGTGGTGTCGCCCCCCATATCTTCTGCTGCAAAAACCCATTCGGACAGCGACCCGCCACGAACGCGGGATGGCTGATGCTGGGTTGTATAGATTTCGCCCCTAGCACGACGCCCCCGGTGCTCCGCATGCCCTACGTGAAGCTTGCGTAAAGAGTACGAAAAGTTTCAGCAGTTACCCGGGAGGGGTGCCGAGGCAGGCTATTGCGAATCGTACGTGTGTAGCAATACGGTTCCGTCGATCTTGCAGGGTCGAATGATGGCCCTGCCTATGACGGCCTTCGGGCCGCGCACTTTGGGGTGGGGACTTTGAGAGTGCGTTCTTCAGCGCGCCCTTTTTCTGTTTTCCGGAAGAGACCTGCGACGCGCCGTGCCACTGTGGCTGTGGCCACGGTTGCTGTGCTGTCGCTGATCGTTCCGCTGGCATCCGCCGAAGGCGTCGGCGGCTACCACTACAAGGGGAAGGTCTGGGCGGACGGCGAGCTGCCGGCTCAGCCGGTAGTGGACGGACATGCGGTCACCGCGGCCGAGGGTTCGGCTCGGGCCGTTATCCCCAAGGGTGCGCGCGCTCAGCGTGCCTACGAACCTCAGATGCCGAAGTGGCCTGCGGCAAGCACGGATTCGGTGGTCCTGGCACCGCTTAGCGGTGCGCGGGCCTCGACGTCGGGCGCGGACACGTCTAAATCGCGCACGGGCGTCGCTGCGGCCACTTCCCCCAAGCGGGCGGGTAACTCGCCGGTCTGGGTGAGCTCCGTTCCTGCCCATGCCGCAACCAAGCCGTTCAAGAGCGCTGCCGGGGCGGAAACCACGGCGCCGCCGCCGCCGTCATCGGTCACCGTGAAAACGGCCGGCAGGCGCGCGGCGCAGGCCGCGAACGTCGATGGCCTGCTGGTTGGCCTGGCGCGCTCGGACGGAAGGAACGACCCGGGTCAGGTCCAGGTCGCACTCGACTACAGTGCGATCGCCCAGGCGTATGGCGGTGGTTGGGGCTCACGCCTGCATCTGGTCACGATGCCGGGTTGCGCCCTGACCACCCCCCAGGTGTCGGCCTGCCAGGTCCAAACCCCGCTGGCCGCCACCAACGACACCACGGCGCAGAAGCTCACCGCAGCGGTGACTCTCCCGACTGGCAACCGGGTGAGCACCCTCAAGTCGAAGGCGTCCGGGATCGTCGGCCCCGCGGTGGCGCCGATGTCGGTGGCGGTCGCGGCGGTGGCCGGTACCGGTGGTTCGCAGGGCGACTACACGGCGACCTCGCTGTCCGCGTCGGGCTCTTGGACGCAGTCCGCATCGGGAGCGTTCACCTACAGCTACCCAGTCGCCACCCCGCCCGCCCTGGGCGGCGGTGCGCCGTCGGTGGCGCTGTCGTACAACTCCCAGTCCATCGACGGCGAGACCTCCGCGCGCAATTCGCAGTCCTCGTGGATCGGTGACGGCTGGTCGTACAGCCCCGGTTTCCTGGAGCGTTCGTACAAGCCGTGCCGGTA